>JANODF010000446.1:0-7088 GCA_031412555.1 Archangium sp.
GCTCGGCTACGACGCAAACCTGCGACCTCTCTCAACTTCGAGCGTTGCAGCCTGACCGAGTTTCAGGACAGGGTCAGGGTGAGGGGACTACTTCCTCACCCTGCGTACCCAACGAAGAAACCGGGCAAGCCAACTTCGATCTCGAAGTGAATCGAGCGCCGCGACCACAGGCGCCAGATCAGCAGTCTCGAGAACGCCCTGCAGTTGCTCAGGGCGCAGCGGCGAAACCACGCTGAGCAGACAAAGCCGCGCCAGATCGCTCGACGCTTCCCGGCCGGGAAGCCCGTGCGCGAGCAAGAACGGCAACGTCACTCGCAGTCGTTCAGGCATTTCAGGCGCGGCTGGTTGCCACCCGATCGATTCGACCTCGGCCACCAACGCATCGCCGCGCTGCTCCATCGAGGTCACCCGAACGCGCTTGACGCCGATCACGCCCACGCAAGCGGCCTCTGATGACACGCGCTGCGCATCGGTCACGCGGCAGAGCGTTCCCACCTCGAAGAGATCAGTTTGCTTCGGCGCATCGACTTCGGGATCGCGCTGCAGCAGCACCAACACCCGTTCTTCGCGTTCAGCCGCGTAGCGCAGCGCCGCGACCGAGCCCGGCCTGCCGACGTTGAGTTCGTTGAACGCGCCGGGAAGCAGCACGCCATCTCGGGTTGGAAGCACGGCCACTCGGGTCACTGAACGACCATAGCCCCTCACCCCAACCCTCTCCCCGAAGGGGAGAGGGAGCACCACTCCACGAAGCGGGACGGTAGGTCGGAACAAAGTGGGCGCGAATCAACGACTTACCCGGGCACGCAGGTTGCTCAGGGGACGGAGTCTCAAACCCCGTTCCCCGGAGCCCCCATGCGTGCCCTCCTGTCTCTCGCTCTCTTCTGTTTCATCGTCGCCTGCAGTCCGCCGCCGCCGCCCGTCGAGCCTGAACCCGAATCCCTCGCACCGGTGGACGCGGGCACGGCCCCGGTCGACGCAGGCCTCCCCGAAGTGGACGCGGGCACCGCAATCGACGCCGGAGTTGATGCAGGTACGGGCGAAGTCGACGCAGGCACTCCCGACGCCGGCTGCATGTGCACCGCCTCCGAGTTCTGCTCGTCTGGCCGCTGCGTCGCCGACGCGACCCCCCCGCGGCTGACCCTGAGCGCGATCGCCGGCACCACCGCCGCCACGCTGCACCTCTCGGGCACCGCCTCCGACACCGAGACCGCCCTTTCGCCCGTGACGCTTCAGCTCAACGGCATGAACGCAGGCACCGCCCCGGTGGTCGCCGGCGCGTGGACCCTCAATGTGCCCGTCGCGACGGGCCGCGCGGAATACACCGTCATCGCGACCGTGCGCGACGCGGCCGGCAACACCACCTCGGCGCAGACCACCTTCGACGCCCAGGCGCCGACGGTCGTGCTCAGCCCCTCGCAGTCAGGCGCCTGCACGGGCACCGCCTGCACGGGCGCCATCATCGACGCCGCAGCGACCTCCTTCTCCCTCACCGCGACGGTGACCGACGGCCTCGCGCTCGCCGCCGCGCAGCCCGTTCAGCTGCGCGTCATGGACGGCACCACGGTGTTGGTGGGGTGGACCGACCTGGTTCGTCAGCCCAACGGCGACTGGACCTGGACGTGGAGCAACCTCCCGCAGCTCGACTTCACGCAGCTCACCCTCGAGGTCGCGGCGGTCGACGCGTCGAACAACCGCGGCACGGCCACGCTGAGCGTCCTCTACGATCGAGTTCGCCCCACCATCACCTTCACCCCGTCGCAGAACGCCGCCTGCTCCACGACCGCCTGCACGGGCGCGGTGATGAACGCGGCCTCGACCTCGCTCGATCTCGTGGGGCTCGTTTCTCCCGACGCGACGGTGAGCCTGCGCGTGCTCGATGGCGCCGCGGTGGTGGTGCCCGAGACCGCCATTCCGCAGACCGGCGGAAGCTGGTCGTACTCGTGGTCATCCTTCCCGAACGTCGACGGGCGCTTCTATTCGCTGGAGCTCACCGCCACCGACGCACTGCGGAACACCTCGACCCGGCAGCTGGTGGTGCTGGTCGATCGGGTGCAGCCCAGCCTTCTGGTCAACTCGCCGCGCGCAGGCACGTTGGTGGGAACGGCCCTCGTGAGCGTGAACACCTCTTCGTCTGACGGCCTGGGGCTGATGCGCGTCGAGGTGGCCACGACGGCCACCGGCCCCTTCATCACCGCGGTGCGCGACTCGAACGGTGACTACGTCGCTCAGATGCCCGTGCCCACGGTCGACGCGGTCGAGCAGGTGCTCACCGTGCGCGCCACCGACCTCGCAGGCAACGCGCGGTCGACCACCACCCGCTACACCGCTGACCGCGTGGCGCCCGTCGTCACGGTGAACGGAGCAAACTTTGATTGCTCCGGACTCGACGCCTGCACCGGCAGCGTCGCCAACCGGGCGTCCACCCAGATCGTCTTCGGCGGCACCGTCTCCGACGGAAGCGCGGTGACAGTTCAGAAGTCTGTCCTCGGCCCATCTGGCACGGTGGTCAACGCCACCGATGCCGTGAGCGGCTCCACCTGGTCGTGGACGTGGTCGAACCTTCCTCAGGGCATCAACGGCGCCATCTATCACCTCTCCGTGATCGCCACCGACGCGGCGGGCAACACTTCGGCGCAGGTGTCGCGGCGCACCTGGCTCGACAACGTCGCCCCCACGGTCACCATCCCCTCCAACGGTCAGCGCAATGTCGATCCTCTCGCGGTCCTCGCGCTGTTCAGTGAGCCGATGAACGTGGCCTCCGTGAGAAGCGCGACGTCGATCACCCCGGCGGTCTCGATGGCCAGTTTCGGAACCCCCAATGGCACGCAATTCCAGTTCTTCGATTACCCGGCGCTGCAGCACTACACGCCGCAGTCGGTGGCGATCGCTCCGGCCATGGACAAGGCGGGCAACACCACGGCCGCGGTCACCGCGACGTTCCTCACCGCTCCCGCGCAGACGGCCAACCCCTTCTTCGTCGATTCCGCACCGAGCGGGCAGCAGCACAAGGCGCCCCGCATCGTGGTGGACGCGGACGGTCGCGTCTCAGTCGCTTACTCGCGGGTCAATGGCGCGAACACCGGCGCGTATCTCTACCGAGATTCGGGCAATGGCGGCCTGCGTCTGGGCCCGCTCGCGCCGACCGCGACGGTGCAGTCGGCGACCGACCTGCGGCTGACGAGCAGCGCGCGTGGCGCCGACCAACGTCTGACGGTCAATCTCGAGGTGGGTATGATCGTCAACGGAGGAGCGGGTACCTCGTTCGCAATTCAGCCCTTTTCGACGAGTTGGACGACGGGGGCGCCCGAGCAGATCGTCCCGCAGGCGCTCAACACCGTCGGTGTCATTCAGAACGTCACGGCCACGAGCTTGCCCACCGTGCGCCCCTCGATTGAATGGGTGCCCACGTTCAATCTGTTCACCAACAGCGAGGTGTTTTACCGCTCGGTCGTGGCGCCCAACAACGGCGCCACCGGGATGCAGACGTGGGAACAGAACCCCACCTGGGGCTCTTCGCCGACGGCGGCCTTGACGAATTTCAACTCTCTCAATGGCCGCGCCAGCATCGAGGCCCCGCAGGCGTTGGGCCCCAACCGCGTGCGCTTCTGGGATTTCGGCCAGATGAGTGAAGTGGCTCAGGGAAACTTCATCCGCGCCGCGACAGCCCAGCCGGCCTTCAAAAGCAGCTACCGCCGAGCGACTGCCATTCCCACGAGCTCGTCGTACATCGCCTGGACCACCGAGACGCAGCTGAGCGTGGCGTGCAATGCGACGCCGTTCTCCACTTCCTGGCGCTCGACGAGCCTCTCGCCGGGAGGGAGCCGAATTCCCGGAGGTGCGATCGACAGCGCGATCTCACCTGGGAAGTTCGTGGTCGCCAGCGAGTACGGCGGCTCGGTGTACGTGTATTCGACCCCGCTCAATGACTGCTCCGCAGCTCCGGTGCTCACGCTGGTGGGCCGCATCGATGGCGCCTCAGAACCCGGCGTGACCATCGACAACACGGGCAAGGTCTGGGTGGCGTGGGTCAACGCGGCAGGCTCGGTGATGGTCAGCAGATTCTAAGACCTGGCCCCTCACCGCAACCCTCTCCCCATGGGGGAGAGGGAGTACGGTGCGCGCCATGTCGGCCTCGAATCGGGTGCGCGCCCGCGAACTGGATCTCCCGCTGGGCCGCTTCAAGCCCGGCAAGTTCAACTCGATCACCGATGTGGAGGGCGTGCTGGTCGGCCACTCCACCATCATCGAAGGCCCGCCGGGCCCGCTGGCCGTAGGGAAGGGCCCGGTGCGCACCGGCGTCACCGCCATCATTCCCAACGACGGCAACATCTTCATGGATCGCCTCGCTGGCGGCGCCTTCGTGCTCAACGGGGCAGGTGAAGTCTCTGGCCTGACCCAGGTGGTGGAGTGGGGCCTGCTGGAGACCCCCATCATGCTCACCAACACCATGGCGGTCGGCGCCGTGAGCGACGCGCTGGCCCGCACCATGGTCGAGGCCCACCCCGGCATCGGCGACGAACACGACGTGATCATTCCCGTCGTGGGCGAGTGCGACGACAGCTACCTGAACGACATCGCCGGCCGGCACGTGATGGAGGAGCACGTGCGCGAGGCGCTCAAGCGCGCGAAGTCGGGCGTGGTCGAAGAAGGCGCGGTGGGCGGCGGCACGGGCATGATCACCTGTGACTTCAAGGCAGGCATCGGCACCAGCTCGCGCAAGCTGCCCCCGGTGCACGGCGGCTACACCCTGGGCGTGCTGGTGATGAGCAACTTCGGCAAGATGCACAACCTGCGCGTCGCCGGCATGCCGGTGGGAGAAGTGCTCGCCGAGAAGTTCCGCGGCATGCCCCGGCGCATTCAGAGCTACGGGTCGATCATCGCGGTGGTGGCCACCGACGCGCCACTGTTGCCGCACCAGATCAACCGCTTGTGCAAACGCGTCGCGCTGGGCATCGGGCGGGTGGGGAGCTACGCGGCGCACGGCTCCGGCGAGATCGTGGTCGGCTTCTCCACCGCGAACGTGGTGCCCCGGCGCACGCGCAAGATGGTCTACAAGATGAAGCTGCTGCTCGATGCCCGGCTCGACCCGCTCTACGAGGCGGTGATGGAGGCCACCGAGGAGGCGATCCTCAACTCCATGTGCATGGCCACCGAGATGGCGGGCGCTCACGGTCACCTGGTGCCCGCCTTGCCGCTCGATGAGGTGCGCCGCTTCGTCGACGCCACCCGGCCCATTTTTGCCTCCGTGAAGCTCCGGCCGGATCAGCCTGCCGTGCCTGCCACCGAAGACGTGGCGGCCGAGTCGCAGCTCGGCTTCAACCTCGATGAGGCCCAGCCCACCCGGGTCCGCAGCGCCGAGGGCATGCCATTCCCCACCAGACCCATGCCCCGGGAGGAGGAGCAGGAGGGCGATGACGACAAAGAGGGGTGATCGCTTCTCCCGGTTCTGGTACGCACCCTGCTCCAACAGCTTTTCAGGAGCCCCCTATGGCCAACAGCAAGTCGAAGCACCGCCGAGTTCGCAGCAAGATTCGCCTCAAGTGGAAGAAGCGCGCTGAGCGCAAGAAGGCCGCCGTGAAGGCCGCCAGCACCGGCAAGAAGGCGAAGAAGTAAGACCGCCGTTTCGGGTCGCCCTTTTACGGCTCAGCGCCACGAGCGCTGGGCCGTAAACGTTTCAGGCCTGCGCTCGATGCGAAGCGCTAACGCGAGGTGCGTTGGGCGGTGAACGACTCGTTCACTTCACACGGCTCACCCGACGCCGGCAGCGTGCGTGTGGTGAACGTGCCCTGCAGCCGAATGCCCGCGTCCATGCTGCTCCCCTCGGGGATGACCACCGAACGCATGCGGTAGCTCAACGTGCTGGCCGACCCCGAGAGCACCAGATCGTACGTGTCGTAGAGCGTGCCGCCGAGGTCCACGGCTTCGATCGTCGTCGTGACTTGTGTGCCGGTTTGCACGAGCGTCCACGAGTTGACGCGCGGGCCGGGGGTGGAGCACGTGCCGCCATCAGCGGAGATCACCCCCGCGTCGCCGCCCCACGTGACGGCATACACCCCATCGACGGGAGGACACGTGGTGCACGGCGCCGCGTTGGGCCCGCAGCTGGCCAGAACCACCAGGGTGAAGAGTGCTGTCAGTCGCATCCTGAACACCGTAACAGCTAGAACCCGCCCCATGCTTCCCCCGCCCGTGGCCGCGTTGATCGAGACCATCGCCCGCTCCCATGCAGGTCAGAGCGTCGTCTTCGACGCCGACGGCACGCTCTGGCGCGGCGACGCGGGAGAAGACTTCCTCCGGTACGCCATTCACCGGGGGATCTTCGAGGCCAGCTACGACCGCTACGAGCAGCTGCTCGGTCAGTCGCACGCGCGCGCCTATGCCTACTGCGTCGAGGTGATGGCCGAGCTCACCGAGGCCGAGCTCGAGCAGGCCTGCACCACCTTCTTCGCCGAGCGCATCGAGGGGCGCATCTTCCCCTTCGTGCGGCCGCTGCTGGCGAAGTTGAAAGAAGCCGGCTGCCCGGTGTGGATCTGCAGCGCTTCGCCCCGTTGGGTGGTGGCGCCGGGCGCCGTCGCCCTTGGCATTCCAGCGAATCAGGTGATCGGCGTCAGCTGCGCCATTTGCGACGGCAGGCTCACCGGCGAAGTGGAGCAGCCCGTGCCCGTCGGCCCCGGCAAGGTCACCTGGCTCGAACGCGCGAAACTGACGCCCGCACTGGGCGTGGGCAACGGCGACTTCGACGTCGACATGCTCGCGTTCTCGAAGCACGCGCTCGTCATTTCTCCCCGTGATTCTCGCAACCAGCTGGTGCTCGACGGCCTCTCGCGCGGCTGGCCCATTCTCACGGCGTGAGAATTCGTCGGTGTGCGAGAGTTGAACACGTGCGCCGAATGACGGCATAAGGCGCGCTCCATGCGCCCCTCGTCAGTCTTCGCGCTCGTCATGCTCCTCGCTGCTCCGGCCTTCGCCCAGAAGGTCGTGATCCTGGAGCTCGACGGAGATCCCCAGGGCAAGCTCCGCGCGCAGGTCGAAGCCGCCGTGCGATCAGCCGCCGTGGTCGACCTCATTCCTTTGAAGGCGTTCAAAGA
>JANODF010000447.1:0-2069 GCA_031412555.1 Archangium sp.
CAGCGCATGCCACGCCTGGTGCGAATCCTGACCGCCCGCCACGACCTGTTTGAAACGGTGCCGCACGGCCTTTTCGAGTTCGGCGTGGGAGAGCGCGATCAGCTCGCCCCGCCGCGCGTCGTCGTGAATGTGCCGCTCGAAGAAGAGGCCGATGAAGCCATCGAGCAACGTGGCATCGACCCGGCCCACGCCGGTCACCAGGCGGCGAAGCGCGAGGTAATCCTCCTCGCCAAACGTGCCCTCCGCTTCGTAGCCGCGGAGCGCGGCGTGAACTCGCGCGACGTCGCCCATGGCGGCCGATCAGCGGCGCTGGCGGTACGCCTGAATGGGAATGACCTGGCTCACGTGCGTACCCGCGCGGGCCGATTGTGCCCGGCGAATCAGCAGCGGAATGTCGCCTTCACCGCGCTCGACCGCGAGGCGCAGATCGCCCAGCCGCTCGAGGTGCCTGCGCACCGGAATGCCTTCAGGGGAAAGCGTGACCACGCTGCGCAGATGGCTCTCCGCGGCTTCCAGCTGCTGCTCGGCGCGCTCGAGATCCTTCCGGGCCAACGAGAGCCAGGCGGCGGTCTCTTCGCTCACCAGCTCGAGCTCGTGCGAGATGCCCACTACCAGCTTGCCGCGCGCAGACTCAGGCGTGACGCGCTCGAGGTCGATCTTCCAGTGCCGAACATCGCTGCGTTCACGCGCAGTGGCGTGGAGCTGCACGCTCCAATCGGGAGAACCGACGGTACCGGTGAGCAACACGCGCCGCGCATAGCCGCGCGACACATCGCCCAACGACACGGTCAGTGCATCGGTGTCGTTGTTGGTGGGAAACGAGTGGCGGCAGGTGAGCGCCACGAACCCCGCCGGCTGCACCCGCACGCTCGCTTCGGTCGCCACCTGGCCATACAGGTGCGCCATCAAGCCGCCCATCGCCTCGCCGAGCCCTTCGGGACCATCGACGTGCTCGAAGGCGTTGCCAGAAGGCTGGGTGAGCGCCTGCAGCACCTCGGCGACGTAGTGTTTGGCGAGCCCCAGCGCGTGAACGGAGATCTTCTCCTTCGCCAGCCGCTCGCCCAGCTCGTCGAAGGCTTCCTGCGAATCGGGACCGACGGAAGGCTCACCGTCCGTCAGTAAAAGCATGCGCGGCTTGCGGCCCGGCACGAGCGTGCGTTTGAGCCCCTTGAGCGCGAGCTCGAGCGCCGCGTGCAGCGCCGTGCCCCGGCCCGTCTGAACGCCCTGGAGCGCCTCGACCAGCTGCCGTTTTCCGCGCGCGTCCATGATGGTGAGCGGCACGCGCTGTTCGGCCACGCCGTCGAAGAGCACCAGGCCCAGGAAGTCTTCAGGCTGCGACAGCTCGACGAGCTGCTGGGCTGCTTCCAGCGCGGCAGAGAGCGGAGCACCCTTCATCGAGCCGCTGCGATCGAGCACCAGGTTCACCATCACCGGGCTGCGCACTTCTTCAGCGAGAGCCTCCCCGGTGATCAACACGTGGGCTTCCTTGTGATCACCGCGCGGGGTCTCGACGCTCCAGGCTGTCCATTGCATGTCGGGCTCCTTCGTCACTGCACCTTCAAACGACTGGACGGCAGCATGAGCGATTCTGTCTCATGCGAACGTCATGAAGCGTAACCGTGCGAGGTGACGGCCGTCGCGCTAGGAACCCACTTCGGAGACATACATGCGCACACTATTTCCCCTGACCCTGCTCATCCTGACCCTCCCTGGCTGCAAGAAGGAGCAGGCCGCCTCCATTCCCCCCGTCGAGACGGCGAAGCCGGCGGGCAGCCAGAAGAAGGTGGTGATGGCGGTCACCGACGAGGGCTTCGTGCCCTCGAACGTGACGGTGAAGGCGAATGAACCGGTCACGCTGGTCATCACGCGGAAGACCGACGAGACCTGCGCGACGGAGATCCTCATCGACGGCACGGACATCAAGACGCCCCTGCCGCTGAACCAGGCCGTCGAAGTCGCGTGGACGCCGACTAAGGCGGGCGCGGTGAAGTTCGGCTGCGCGATGGACAAGATGATCGGCGGCGTGTTGCTGGTCGAGTGATGGCGCCTGTGGATGTCGGACCCTCAAG
>JANODF010000448.1:0-23268 GCA_031412555.1 Archangium sp.
CGGAGACGGACCTTGCACGAGGTGAAGTACGCTGGCTCGTCGACGGCAAGGAGGTCGCCAAGGCCTCAGTCGCCGAGCGTCCATTGTGGGCGCTGGCGAAAGGAAGGCATTCACTGGAAGCCGAGGTGGCGGGCCGAAAGAGCCGGCCCGTCACGTTCGAAGTCCGCTGAGACGACTACGGGACGACCTGGCCGCAGTCGCTGCCGCACGTAAAGGTGGCCGAAGCACACGCGCGGTCGGTGATGCACGCCTCGCAGGTGTTCACCGCGTTGTAGAACTTGGTGTCGGCCTTGGCGTTGTCGCGGCAGCGGGTGGCGCAGGTCTCGACGTTGTAGTCGCCGTCGAAGCAGGTCTTGTAGCGGGTGCAGATGGTGTCGCAGTCGAACGCGGCGTCGATGGGCTGGCAGGCACCGAACATGAGGACGGCGGAGGCGACGGCGATGATGCGGGAGAAGTGAGTGATGAGGTTCATGCAGCCCCTCATTCCAAGAACGGGGCCAGCTCATTCTCCGAGCGGGGGGCCGCGGGCATGCAGTCATTTCGATGAAGTCTTGATTCACTTTGATGCACTTTTCCCTCTCCCTTCGGGAGAGGGTCAGGGTGAGGGTCTCGTTTCACACGGTGCCCTTCGCGAACAGCGCGGCGTACGTCTTCCAGTGATTCGTCGCCTCCTTCTTCGTGGCGCGCAACTCACCACCGTCGAGACTGATCAACTGCGCGCCATCGATCGACATGATCAACGGCGAGTGCGTGGCGATGACGAACTGAAAGTTGTCCGTGGCGACGCGGGCATCAATCAACTTCACGAACTCCACCTGGGCCATGGGTGACAGCGCCGCCTCAGGCTCATCGAAGAAGTAGAGCCCGGGGCGATCATGAGACTGGAGCAGTGCCCGAACGCCTTCGCCGTGAGAGCGATGCCGGATGCTCTTGCCGCCGTACAGCGCGTACGGGTCGCCCCAAAAATCGGGGTCCTTCTCTCGCGCCTCGAGCAGGCGCCCGAAGTCGGAGAGCGCCTCCGCACGGAAGAAGTACTTATTGCGCGGCTTGTTCTTCACGCGCGGCCGCATGAAGTGAGCCAGCCGCGGTCCCGTGCGCTCGGAGTCCGCGACCTCATTGCCGCTCCCGCCATCCCACGGCAGCCCCATCAACTCAGCCATCGCCTCGACCAGGGTCGACTTCCCGCTCCCGTTCTCGCCGACGAACACCGTCACGCGGTCATCGAGCTTCACGTTGAGCGTGCGCACGAAAGGCAACGTGAACGGAAAGCCGCTCGCCGTGGCCGCCTGCTCCTCGATCACATACGCACCCGCCAGATACGGAATCGCCATCGTTCACCCCTGCAGCTTCAGCTCAGGCCGTTCCTGGTGCCACGCCAGCGTGCTGGCGATCGCCTCCGCCAGCGGCGTACGCGGCACCGCACCCAACGTCTTCTCCGCCAGCGCACCATCGAGCAACACGGGATGCGTCTGCAGGTGGTGGATGTCGTACGCGCCCTTCGCTGACGCATCGAACACACCCGCGAGCGCCAGCACCCACGAAGGCACCGACACCACGCGGTGACTCTTCTTCGCCGCGAGACTGACCTGTTCCACGAAGCCGCGTGCCGTCGAGCGCGACCCCGGCAGGTGCATGCGCTGGGGTGCTGCCGAACCCAACTCTGCGACTGCCACCAGCGCCTTCGCCGCATCGGGCATGAAGACGAACTCCAGTTCGCGATCGAGCGGACCGGGCCAGAGCAGCCGCTGATTCTCCAGCACGGCGCGAAACACCCGGGCGGTCAGCGTCACCACGCTGGGCCCGTAGAACTCGGGCAACCGCACCAACAGCACGTCGACGCCCGAGGTGAAGAGCGTCTTCTCCATCTGCGCCCGCAGCGTTCCGCGCACCGAACTCGGTGACGGAGCGCGTGACTCGCCGATGAGCACACCCGGCTCGACCTCACCGTAGATCCACACATTGCCCGGGAAGATCAGCCGCGCACCTGTGGCCCGGCACCCGGCGATCGCCGCGTCGAGCAACGGAGGGAACGCGCTGGCCCACTCCGAGAACGGAGGATTCACGCAGAAGAACACCACCTCCGCGGCGCAGGCTTCTTTCACGCGCTCGAGATCCGTCGCGTCGCCGTTCACCACGCTCACCTCGGCCGGCAACTTCGCCCGCTTCGGATCGCGCACCAGCGCCTTCACCGCGTGCCCACGCGACAAGGCCGCGTCGACCACGTTGCGGCCCAGCCCTCCCGTCGCTCCGAGCACCGTGACGTTCATGCGGCGTTCTCTTCCGGCACGCGGGCGAATGCAACGCGCGGCTACCCAGTTCCGGCGCAGCGATCGTTACCGGGTCGCAACCCCGTTTGACCCCTCAGCCAATCCGTCGCAAATCCCCTGACCGAAGGGGGCGCTCATGACGCAGCTGGATCGTTTCGCAGGTGCATTTCTCGATGCTGCACCCGATGCCTTCATCGGCGTCGACGACCAGGGACAGATCGTCCTGGCGAACACGAGAGCCGAGAACCTGCTCGGCTATCGACGAGAAGAGCTCTGGGGCAAAGACCTCGAGGGGTTGATCACCGATCGACGCCTGCTCACCGACGAGCTCAAGGACAACGGCAAACGCAGCACCGAAGGCGCTCACGCCGTCGAGCTGGCCGCGCATCGCCGCGACGGTAGCGTGGTGCCCGTGGAGGTGACGCTCACCAGGGTCGCCGTCGACCAGCGGCCGTTCACCATCCTTGTGCTCAGGGATCTCACCGATCGCCGGCGGCTCGAGGCCCACCTGCTCTATCTGTCGACCCACGACACGTTGACCGGGCTGGCGAACCGCGGCGCATTCGATCTCGCGCTCGCCCGGCTCGATGCGTGTGGCCCGCACCCCATCGGGGTGTTGATGGTCGACGTGGATGGCCTGCGGCAGATCAATGATCAACGTGGTCACGCGGGTGGTGACGGGCTGTTGCGGCGGGTGGCGCAGGTGCTCCGTTCGACGTTCCGCACGGATGACGTGGTCGCGCGCATCGGGGGCGATGAGTTCGCGGTGATGGCGCCCGCGCACGACCTGCACGCCATGGAATCGCTGGCTCAGCGATTGATCAATGCACTCACGATTCACAACCGCGAGACGGTGGATGTCGCGTTGTGTTTGTCGGTCGGGACTTCGGTCGCTGAGCCGGGCACGCCGGTGATCGCGGCGCTCCAGCGGGCAGATGCGAAGCTCAACGCGATGAAGCGGGCTCGCTCGTAAACCTCTCCTTGCGCAGCGGGGAGAGGTCGGTCCGAAGGACCGGGTGAGGGGCCTTTCGGGCACCGCAGTGAGCCCCTCCTCAGCCCTTCTTTTTTCCTGGCACCTTCAGCCTCGCCAGGTTCTTACAGCCCAGCTTCGACTCGAGCTTGCATGCCTTGTCGAACAACTCGAGGGCGTGCTTGCGATCGCTCTTCTCGAAGCCGGTCGCGAGGTTGTTGCAGCCGTCTCCGTAGCCCAGCTCGCACGAGCGTTCGTACAGCGGCACCGACTTCTCCGGCTCCGTCTTCAGCGCGAGGTTGAAGCAAGACATGCCGTAGTTCGCCTGGCAGCCCTTCTCGTACGCCGCCAACGACGCGACCCGATCGGTCTTCGCCAACGCGTACCCGACCTCGTTGCACATCTCGCCTTCACCTGAGTCACACCTCGCCTGCTGCTTCTCCAGCCGTGACTTCTGCTCGAGCTGTTTCTGCTCCGCGGCGAACGCGAGCAACTCGGGAGAGGGGCCGCCTTTCGGATCGAACGCGAACTTCGAAGCCTGCCGCGACACGTTCTCTTTGATCGCGCTGCCGGTCATCAACGCCAGCACCACCACCGGAATGCAGCCGAGCCCGATCGACAGCGGCGTATGCGGCCGCCGCACCCCCGCCCAGAACCACGACCCCAACACGGCGAGCAGGGTGAGCCCGGCCACCGCGGTCCACAGGAGGCCCGAGGCCAGGTGCTTCTCCAACTCGAAGTACGCGTGAAAACTCAGGCCAGCCGCGAGCGCGAAGCCCCAGAACCGCGCGTAGGCCAGCGACACCGACTTGAGATCCATCGAAGTGGGCTGCTCGACACCATCTGGAGCCACCCGCACCCCGCCCATCGGAATCAACGGCAGGTAATAGACATGCACGAAGCGGGTCGCGTGCTGGCTGCCGTCTTCGTGGTCCACTGCTCCGTAGGTGCGCACCCCGTAGATGACGAACATGGCCGGTCGACCCCCTCGATTGGATCGCTGTGCAGAAAGATTGATCTGCACATGGAATTGAGTGCGCGGGTGTGAGCGCGGGCCTGCGGCAACACCGAAAAGTTCTACGGAAAGAGCCTGCACCTCACCATCAGCGGTGAAGCCCAGCCTGGTCGCTGAGCTCGGTCCTCTGCTCGCGCGCTGAGCCGCTTTTCCCGGCACACTCCGCAGGGTGAGTTCCTCCCGCAAGACCTGGTTGACCCGCATCGGTGTGGTGGTGCTGCTGCTCCTGGTGCTCGTCGGAGCGATGGCCGCCCGCTCCGCCACCCAACGCTCCGAACATCAGCGCCTGCGTGAGCTCGAGGTGGGCCGCGCGCCGGTGGTCGCTCCGAAGCGGCTCGCCCCGAACCTGCGGCCTGCGCCCACGGTGCTCAGCTGTCTGCACGGCGTGGTGCTCGATCACGGCACGCCGGTGAGCGGCATGCAGATCTCCGTGTCTGACGCACCGCTCTCTGTCTCCGGCGATTGCCCCTGCGTGAAACCGGCGACGTTCTGCGGTTGCCGCGAAGGGCTCGCGCTCGCCCCGCAGCTGCCCCGCTCGGGATTGGTGGAGGCGGTGAAGAGCACCGTCACCCAGGACAACGGTCACTTCGAGCTGTGTGGGCTGGAAGGTGACGGCCTCCGGTTGATCTGGGGTGAACACCTCGATGGCCGCCTCGCGCTCCCCACCACTGATCAATTCACCAGGCCGGGCGCTTCAGTGGAGCTGCAGGTAATCACCCCCGTGCTGGTGCGCGCGCTGGTGCGTGCTGATCAGACGCCCGTGGCTGGAGCGACCGTGCTCGCCTTTACCCGGCCCCCCTTCTTCGTGAAGGCCTTCACCACCGACGCACAGGGCCGCTTCGAGACCCCTCTGCCGTTGGGCACCGCGGACTTCGTGGTGAGCGCGAAGGGTTTCCCCCCGCAACGCATCGAACAATACTTCTCACCGCAACAGGTGCTGGTGCTGCAGCTGCGCGGTGAGAGTGAGCTGACGGTGCGCGCGTTGTTCGAAGATCGACCCGTCGCGGGCGCCGAGGTGACGCTGCCTTCGGAAGCGCCGGTGCTCACCGATGCGCAGGGCGTGGCGCGGTTCGACGTGCAGGTGGGCAATCAGCGCGCGGTGCGCGTGACCAAAGGCGACCTCATCGGTGTGAGCAACGTCAACGTGCTCGAAGGCCAGCCCCGGCGCATCGACGTGGTGCTGAAGAAGGGCGTGCGCGCGCGCGGCGTGGTGACCGACGAGACCGGGCAGCCCCGGCAGGCGAAGGTGCGCGGGCTGGGCAAGAAGTCGATCACCACGGATGAGCGGGGCGCGTTCAGCTCCGAGCTCATCCCCGCCTCGGGCGAGGTGCGCCCGACCGCATTCGTCGAGGGCTGCGCCGACTCCGAATACGTCGAGGTGCCAGTCGGCGCGAGCGACCTCGAGCTCACCCTGAAGGTCGCCTGCAACGAAGCGGCGAGCGGCATCGTGCTCGACGCCGAAGGCAAGCCGGTCTCCGACGCGGTGGTCTTCCTCGACGGGGTGAATCACAGCGAGAGCGCCACCACCGATGCGACCGGCACGTTCCGCTTTCACCAGCCCGACGGCATCTACCAACTCAAGGTGACCCACGACCGGTACCGCTCGACGGAGCAGCCGCTGCAGTTGCCTGCGAAGGACGTGACCGTGGTGCTCGATGCGGGCGGCTCGATTGCGGGGCGGGTGGTGAACGGCAAGGGCGAAGGCGTGGTGGGCGCCAGCGTGATGGTGGTGCCCGCGGTGCTCGACGCGCTGCTCAGCGAGGCCGAAGGCGGCCACACCAACGCCACCACCGACGCCGAAGGAAACTTCATCACCACGGGTCTGCTCGCCGGCCGGCTGGTGGTCTCCTCCACGGCTGATTCGCTGGGCACGGTGGTCTCTGAAGTGGTGGTGCTGCAACCCGGTGAACACCGCGAAGGGCTGGTGCTCACGCTCGATGAACGCATCGACCTGAGCGGCGTGGTGATGGATGAAGCACGCCGGCCCATTCCAGGCGCGCGCGTGAAGTGGGATCCCGCTGACGAGAAGTCGGCCCTGATGGGCGTGCTGCTCGACGCGGTGCGCGGTCACGTCGACTCGGTGCTGCGCTTCATGCCTTCACCCAGCATCAGCGACGCCGATGGCCGCTACACGCTGCGCGGGTTGCCGGTCTCGAAGGTGAAGTTGAGCATCTCGGCGATGGGCTACGGCGAGGTGGAGCAGGTCGCCTCACGCGGAGACACGCTCGACGTCGTGCTCCAGAAGCAGGGCGGCCGCGTGCGAGGCCGGGTGATGGACGAAGCAGGCCACCCCCTCACGCGCTTCACGGTCGAGGGGTCCGCGTTCTCGCCCGATGACGGCCGCTTCGAACTCGAGTCGACCACCGGGCAGGACACGTTCTCCATCTCGGCGCCCGGCTTCACCCAGCTGTCCGCGAAGGGCGTGCTGAAAGAAGCGCGGATGGAGCTGGGCGACCTGATCATGAAGAAGGGGCGGCAGCTCGAGGTCGCGGTGCGCTCGGGGGAAGGAAAACCACTGGCGAACGTGAAGGTGGCCGGCGTGCAGAAGGTCGACGGCGACTCGTGCACCACCACCGCTGAAGGCACCTGCGTCATCGAGCCGCTGCTCGACGAAGAGACGATGGTCAAAGCCGTGAAAGACGGCTTCACGCCCGTCTCCGTCACCGTGGAGAAGGGAAAGATTGATCAACCACTCACCTTGACCCTCTCGGTGGCCGGCGGGCGAATCACCGGCCAGGCGTTCGCGGGTCCCGGCCAGGCAGCGGCGGCGCGCAGCGTGTTTCTTTCGGGCGCGGTGAGCAAAGGCGTGCTGACCGAAGCCGACGGAAAGTTCAGCGCGGAGGGACTGCCTGAAGGTCCGTACTGTGTCTCGCTCGAGTCGAGGACCGTGCGGAACCTCGAGTGGGTGGTGGCCGTGCAAGCGAGCGCCACGCCGTCGATGCTGCAGGTGGGGCCCGTCGCACAAGGCGGCGTGGTGACCGGCGCCCGCACCTTGCCCGGCCGGCTGGTG
Organism: Archangium sp.; assembly: GCA_031412555.1. Classification (GTDB taxonomy): domain Bacteria; phylum Myxococcota; class Myxococcia; order Myxococcales; family Myxococcaceae; genus Archangium_A. The sequence goes on from JANODF010000448.1 coordinate 7,263, forward strand.
ATGGTGCGCGGCACCGTGGGCCCCTTGCCCATCTCGCGGGTGATGGAGGCCAGCGGCTCGAGCTTGTGCGAACACTTCACCGCGTCGGTGATCACCACCATCACCACTGGCGACTTCCGGGTGGAGGGCGTGCCGCCGGGGGCGTGGTCGGTGTACTCGGTGTCGTTCGCCCAGGTCGAAGACAAGGGTGAGGTGCAGCCGCTCGCCATCACCTTGCTTCCAGGTGAGACGAAGACGATTCCCTGACGACGACGCCCAATGGATGGCCCCTCACCCCAACCCTCTCCCCAGAGGGGAGCGGGAGTTCACTGCCAGTTGATGGGCTGGTCGGGCGTGTTCCACCCATCGCCCGTACCGACCTTGCGGCCGTTCGCGTTGTAGAGCTCGATGGCGAACGAGTCGTGCATGAACTGGGCGACCACGGTGAACTGCTCGCCACCCGCGGTGAGCTTCCGTGCGATGGGCAAATCGATGAGATCGCCCATGCGCACGGCGTTCCGGGTGCGCGACTCGAACGAGCGGCGGGCTGAAGAAGACAGCTCCTCCACCGGAATTGCGGGCAGCGCGTTGGCGGTCCACTTCGGGGTGACCAGCACCTCGAGGGCCAGCTTCGCCGCGTTGGTGGGCGTCTTGTGCAGCTCGGCGATCTGCGCGGCGAGCTGACCGACCTTGCCCATCTTCGCGCGCTCCGCAGGCGACAAACCGTTGCCGTCGAGGTCGTACGCGCTGACCAGCTTGGCCTTCGCTTCCGCCAGCGCCTTCGCCACGTCGGACTTCGTCACGCTCGCGCCCGGCCGCGTATCGCGGTGATCGACGTACTTGAAGAACGTGTCGACCAGCGCGCGCTCGGTGCCCGTCAGCTCCTTGAGTTTCTTGGTGACGTCGGCGCGGCTGGCCCGGCCATCTGCCCCTCCCGCGGTGAGGATCGTCCTGGCAGCCTGATCGAGCACGTTGTGAATCGCCTTGCGGGAGACGTTGGGCATGAGCGGCTCATAGCGCAGAAGCCCAGCGATCTCGACCGGGTCCTGGTCGGCGGCTCGCAGGTGCAGCCGTTAACAACGGCCCATGAAGCTCGGGATCATCGGCACAGGAGCTCTGGGCAGCGCCATTGCCCGCGACCTGGTGAAGGCCGGCTACGAGCTGGTGCTGAGCAACAGCCGGGGGCCCGATTCGCTGGAAGACGTGGCGCTCGACCTGGGGCCGTTGGCGAAACCCGGCACCGTGCGCGACGCCGCCGCGGCTGACGTGGTGTTCCTCGCGGTGCCTTGGAATCAGGTGAAGATCGCGCTCACCGGCCTGCCTCCCTGGGGAGGGCGGATCGTGGTGGACGCCACCAATCCCGTGGCGGCGCTCGCGGGCCGAACGTCGAGTGAGATCGTCGCGCGCCTGGTGCCCGGGGCGCGGCTGGTGAAGGCCTTCAACACCCTGCCGCCGCCCTTGTTGTTGGCCGATCCCCTCGAGGGTGAAGGGCATCGGGTGTTGTTTCTCTCAGGTGATGACCACGCCGCGCGGGAGACGGTGGCCAGGCTCATCGAGAGCATCGGGTTCGCGCCGATCGATCTGGGCACGCTCATCGAAGGCGGAAAGCTGCAGCAGTATCCGGGCGGGCCGTTGCCCCGGCTCGACCTGGTGAAGTTCAGCAAGTCACGCTGACCCCGCTCCACCGTTCGCATCGAGGGAGTACTTCGGTCACTCCGTGCGCTTGGGGATGATGCCGCCCATCTCGACGAAACGCTGCAAGGCCCGCTCGAGCGCCATCGACTTGAGCCGCTCGTCATCGAGCTGAGCTGCGAACTCCTGCAGCTCCTCGCGCAGCTTCGAGTCGTCTTTGGCCTCCAGCTGATCTCTGAGCGAACGCACCTCTTCATCGAGCTCGGCCTTGAGCGCCGCCGCCCGCTCCGTCTCCGCCTCGAACTCGGCCATCAACCGGCTCACCGCATCTTCACGGCTGCCGCTGGTCTTCTCCGCTTGTGAACGCGCGGCCTTGAGCTCCGCCGCCAGCCGCGAAGTGGTCGCGTGCAACGTGTTCAGCTCGGCGTCGCCCTTGCTCAACCGTGCCGAGAGCGCCGCGACGTGGGCAGTCAGCTCGGTGCGTTCGGCTTCGAGCGCGTGCACCCGCCCCTGCAGCTCGTGCGACACCTGCGCCAGCACGTCACGTTCGGCCTGCGCAGCCTCGAGTTGCTCAAACGCGTCCGTCTCACTCTGGCGCAACAACGCCATGCTCTCTTCGTAGGCCTCGATGGTGCCGCGCGCTTCCGACAGCTGCGTCTCGAGCGCCTGCTGCTCCACCGCCGGCGGCGCCTCCGATTGGGTATGCGCGAGGAGGATCTCTTCGAGCGCCCGTTTCGTCTCTTCGTCGACCGTCGAGAAACGCACCCCGAAACCACGCGGCGTCCCATCAGCGGCGTGCTCCTGGCGCATCACCTCACCCCGCAGGCGCACCGGCGGCTGATTCTCCACGGCGAGCTCCACCACCACGGCGGTCCCTTGCGCGAGCGGCTGACGGCTCCGCACGAACAGACCTCCCATGGAGAGATCCCTCAAGTAGCTCGCCCGAAACGCCTCCCTGCTCGCCACTCGAACCTCGACCCGCGAGACCCGTTGACGAGCGAACTCCCGCCGCTCGATGGACATCAGGGCTGCATTCTGAAGAGCCTCACCTGTTTAGGGGAGAGCTTTCGTTGTGACTGAATTATTTCCAGCGCGCGCTGCGAAGTGAGCACCTTCACCGACATCGTCGGCTATTTGATCTCGCTCACCGACAGCTGGTGCATGCCCGCGTCGTGGCTCGACCAGGCCACCGCGAGTTCACCGAAATCACCCACCGCGAGTTCAGCCGAAGTCACCGCGCCGGTGGAGCTGACGGGGATCGACGTCAGGGTGCCGGTCGCCGGATTCACCTCCCACACCTCGAGTTGAGCCGTCGGGCTCGCCGAAACGAGATAGGCCCGTGAGCCGCGGCCCACCAGGTCGAGTGGTTTCGAGCTGAAGGAGATGGGAAGCCAGGTGGTCAACGAGCCGGGCAGGTAGTGGAGCGACGAGGTGGTGCCGTCGGTGATGAACATCACCAGGCCCAGGTTGGTGCTGGCGATGCGGCCACCCGTCTGTCCCAGCGCGAACGAGTTCACCGCCGCCAGGTTCACCCAGCCCGCATCGGGTGACGGTTTGCGCCACACGTCGACCTTGCCGGTGTCGTCGATCACCTGAGCCAAGAGCTGCTTGCCCGGCGTGGAGATCGCCGAGCTGCGCAGCTGCGAGAGACCCGCGGGGAAGGTGCCGATGGTGTCCGTCAGCGGCCACCCACCGTCATAGGTGACGACCTGCAGGTCTGAGCCGGAGACCCTCAAGGCCCGCAGCACCGGGCCGTCGGAGAAGACCGGGCCAGGCGGTGTCGCGCCCAGCGTCCAGGTGGTGGCCATGGGGGTGCGCAGGTACGACTCCGAGGCGGAATACCAGCCCTGCACCGTGAAGCCGGCCGCATTGCCCCGGCGCCAGGGGACACCCGCGTCGGTCGAAGCGTTGAGGAGCGTCTCTTGCCCGCGGGGGCTGCTCACCACGAAGCAGCCGTCGCAGCCCGCGCCGTCGAACGCCCGGCCCATCGCCACCACGCCGTGGGGTGTGTAGGTCACCCCGGCGTTGAAGTCGGAGCCGCCGTCCTGCAGCGGGACGGTCGGGCCGAAAGCCAACGGGGGCATCGTCGCCACCAGGCCCGAGACCTGGCGGACGCCACCGTCGATCAGCAGCAGGTGGGAAAGTTCAGCACGAGCACGCTCGACGGCTGCGGTTCGTCGAACATCGCCACCAGCCGGCGGGTGACTCCGTTGAAGGCGAACGTCGAAGCGACCACCGACGCATCGGCCGTCACCGAGCCGGTGAGAGGCTGCGGGGCGAAAGGCCCTTCGCATTCGATCCACACCGCGAGCGCGCTGCCGCCGACATCCGAGATGAACAGGGCCGGATAGATGCCTGCATCCACGCCCGCATCGACCCCCGCATCCACAAAGGCCACGAACCCGGTGAGCTCCGCCTGGTACGTCTGGCTGGAAATGCGCACTTCGAGATTGACCGTGAAACCACCCGGAGCGAGCGCGAGGAGCGACGCGCTGGGCGTCGCCGCGTTCGTGAGCATCACCAGACCCGAGGGCGTGACGGTCCAGTTGTAGACCGCGCGGGGTTCAGCGGGCATCAGCAGGCCATCGAGCACCACAGGTGGCTGACCCACCCTGAGCGTCAGCGGGATCGGACCTGAGATGCGCAGCGAGTACCCGCCATCGATACCTGCGTCGATACCCGCGTCGATACCTGCGTCCGTGCCGGTGCCGGCGTCGGCGCCTGCGTCGGTTCCGCCGTCGTCGATGCCTGCATCGCGTGACATCGAGATCTGCTCCACGAGCGAAGGAACCCCGGAAGCCGCGGTGCCTTCTGCCAGCACCACGTCGGGCATCGCGGCCTCGTCGGGGCCCGCCACCAGCACGTTGTAGAGCGCAGCAGGCAGCCGGCCTGCTGCCGTGAACACCACGTCGTAGCGATCGACGTGCAGACCCGAGAAGCGCCACCCACCCGTGGCGTCGGTGAGCGCCGTGCGCCCGGCCCCCGCGGAAACGGAGACTCCGCTCAAGGGCTCGCCGACTGCGTTCACCACCCGGCCTCGCATCACCCCGGAGACGGCCTCGACCTCACGCGCGAGGCTGATGCGCGCCAGGCCGAGCTCTTCACCACCTCGCAAGGCGAGCGGCGTACTCAGGTGCGCCTGGTAACCGGTGCGCACCGCGGCGATCTGCGCGGATCCTTCGGCGAGGCCCTCGAGCAGAAAGAGCCCATCACGCTGCGTGATGGCGGTCAGCGGAAAGCCCGGCACGAACACCGGCGTACCGAGGTGACCGTCGTTGGCCATCACGTCGCCCAGGAGCACCTGGCCCGAGACCGACGCGCTCTGCCCCAGCACCACTTCGCCCACGGCGATCTGCCGGCCCCGCCCCGCGCCCAACGGCCGCAGCAGCAACGCGCGCTGCCGCTCGGCCACCCCGTCACCGTCGGCGTCGAAACGAACGAGCAGTGCGCCTTCGTTGCTGATCAGCCCTTCGATCAAGAAGCGCCCGTCGGCGTCACTGCTCGCGGCGAGGTTGGTGCCGAGAATGAACACCGACGCGCCGCGCGCCGGCTCCAGCTGTAGACGGCCCGGCCGTTGCCACATCAGCCGCCCGGAGATCAGCCCCGGTGGACCCACGCCCGGCGGTGAAGGCAGGTTCAAATCAAGACAACCCGTTGCCACCAGGACCACACACATCCACGACCCGAGGCTCGCGCGCACGAACGAGACGCTAGCGCGAGGTGGTAGAGCGGGTTCATGAAAGGTCAGCTGAAGGTCTCCACCCCCAAGCAGTACCTCGAGAGCCTCGAAGAGCCGCGCCGGAGCGAGGTCACCCAGCTCGATGCGCTGGTGCGCAAGACGGTGCCGAAGCTCACGCCCTTCATCCACGCGGGCATGCTCGCGTACGGCCCCCTGAAGTACCGCTCGAAGGCCGGGCGCGAAATGGAGTGGTTCAAGATCGGCATCGCCAGCAACAAGAGCCCGATCTCCCTCTATGCCTGCGCGGCCGACGAACGCGGCTATGTGGCAGAGCGGTACAGAGAAGCCCTGCCCGGCGCGAACATCGGCAAGAGCTGCGTGCGCATCAAGAAGGTGGCTGACCTCGACCTGAAGGTCTTGGAGAAGCTGCTGAAGGAGACCGAGAAGATCGGGTACGGCGAGCCGTAACCCTGCCCGTGAAGCCAGTGGCGAGGGCCAGCCGAGCGGGTCACTTTCACCTGGGAGCGCTCGATGCGCCCGGGGGAATCACCATGAATACCTTGCGTCGCCTCACCGCCTTCCTGGCGTGTTGTGCAGCTGCGTTGAGTCTTGCAGCGCCGCCCCCGCTGTCCGTCTCCACCTCTGACGCGCCGACGCCTGACATCGCCTCCGACTATCCGCTGAGCTGCGCGGACATCGCCAAGCCGATGGTGTTCAAGGCGTGGGACGCGATGGCCAACGCCCGGGTCGACGAAGCGCGAGAGACCCTGCAGCTCGCGTTGGTGGGAGACCCGAAGTGCGTGATGGCGCGCGCGAGCCTGGGCGCGGTGACGCCCGGTGCGGAAGGCAAACGGCTGTTCGACGAAGCGGTGGCCCGCATGTCGAGCGTGGGTGACGTCGAGCAGCTCGACCTCAAGGTGATGCAGGCCGCGCGCAACGGCGAGCTGAGAAAGGCCTTCACCCACGCGCAAGAACTGGCCGAGCTCGCGCCCGACGTGTTCATGGTGAACCTGAGCCTCGCGCACGCGGCCCTCGCGCTGGAGGAGTGGGACGAAGCGGAGCGCGCGGCCCAACGGGCCACCTCGCTCAGCCCGGCCAATGGCGCGGGGTGGAACCTGCTGGGGTACGCGAGGCTGCGCGCGCATCGCACTGCGCAGGCCATCGAGTCGTTCCGCAAGTACGTCGAGGTAGCGCCCGATGAGCCCAACGCGCACGACTCGTTGGGTGATGCGTTGTTGGCAGACAACCAGCTCGACGGCGCCGCGGCCGAATACCAACGCGCCATCGATGGTTCGGCCGGAAAATTCTGGCTCGCGTGGAGCGGCCTCGCTTCGGTCAAAGCGCTGCAGGGTGATTGGGTGAGCGCGCGCGCGGCCATCGAAGGGGAGAAGGCGGCGGCCATCGAGCCGCTCGACAAGCTGCGCGCCGACACGATGATGGCCTGGTCGTGGGCGGCGCAGGGGCAGCTGCCGGCAGCGATGAAGGTGCTCGAGGCGGCGCGGCGCGAGGCGGTGGCCGCGAAGGTGGACAGCGCGACGGCACGCACCACGTTGATCCGTGCGCAGCTCAACCTGGCGAGTGGAAAGTACGCCGCCGCGGTGAAGGACTTCGGAGCCGCGGACCAGATGCAGGTGAACCAGCTCTCGACGGGGCAACGAAAGAGGTATCGCGGGCAGGTGCTCGCGGGGCTGGCCGCAGCGCAGGCGCGCCTGAACAAGTTGCCCGACGCGGCACGAACCCTGGCGAGGCTCGACGAGTTCGCGCAGGCCAGCCTCTCGGGGCCGTTCGCGGTCGACACCACCTCGTACGCGCGCGGCGTGCTGGCGTTGGCGCAAGGCGATGCGAGGGCGGCGGTACAGGCGCTGAGCAAGTGCAGCGAACCGGCGTCGTTCTGTCAGCTGGCCCTGGCCGAGGCGCAAGAGGAAGCAGGCGAGACGGCGGCCGCGGCGAGCACGCGCGATGAGCTGCGCAAAGCCAACTTCCGAGATCCCGAGTACTGGTTCGTGCGCGCGCGGCTCGAAGCAAAAATGAAAGAGTCATCCATGTAACCCCCTCTCCTTGCGAAGCGGGGAGAGGGTCGGGGTGAGGGGCCGCACCTGGTCTACCCTGCGCAGATGAAGATCAATCTCTGACCCATCGAGATCATCGATGCGTCGATCACCAGTCTCGAGGTCGATGCGATCGTCAATGCGGCCAACTCGACCCTCGCAGGTGGTGGTGGCGTCGACGGCGCCATTCACCGTGCGGCGGGCCCCGAGCTGAGGTCAGCCTGCCTCGCGTTTCCCGAACTGCGCCCCGGCGTGCGCTGTGAAGTGGGCCAGGTGAAGGTGACGCCCGCCTTCAATCTGCCCGCACGCCACGTCCTCCACACGGTCGGTCCCGTCTGGTACGGCGGGAGCACAGGCGAACGCGAACAACTCGCTCGCTGCTACCGCAACGTCTTCAACGAAGTCGCCCAACTGCAACTCGCGAGCGTCGCGTTTCCGGCCATCAGCACGGGCGCGTACGGCTATCCCGCGCACGAAGCAGCGAAGGTCGCCGCGCACGAAGCCATCGTCTTCGCCGAAGCGCACCCCGCGACAGTGCGCATCGTCTTCTCGTGTTTCGGAGTGGCGATGGTGAAGCACCTGCAACATGCGCTCGAAGCCAAACTTCGCGCGGGCTGATCCGCTTCCTGGTCTACCCTCCGCGCATGACCAGCCTCGTCCTCCTGCTCCTCGCAGCTGATCTCTCCTACGGCTCGGGCACACTGCAGCTGCAGAAACTCGCCGGGGTCCCCGACGCCACGCTCGCGCAGCAGGTGGTCGCGTGCACCAAGGGCTACGGCGTCACCACCCTGGAACGCAAAGGCGAACCGTCGAAGGTGGTGTGGAACAAGGCCGACCCGGCGACCGACGCACTGACCGACACCAGCCGCGCTGAGCGGGTGGCCCTGCTGTCCATCCTCGGCCGCAAGATGGTCGGCGCCGAAGTCGACGTGCTGGTGCCGCAGGCCGATGGCACCCGCGTGCCAGTCACGGTCACCTGGGAACCCGACGGCGTGGTGACCTTCGAGAGTGGCCCTGCGGTGAAGTCGTTGGTCGACGAGACGATGACCGCCGAGAAGATCCGCGCCCAGTTCGAGACGGGCGAGTTCACCGACCTCGACGCGAAGTGGGATGGGCGCGCGTATTCGGTGGTGCACCAGGCGCTCTCGCTGCTGAGCAAAGAAGAGCTCGCGTTGCTGCGAGGCCTGCCCTTTCGCCGCGCGAAGAAGGATGGCATTCACCGCGCCAAGTACGAGCGAGGCGACGCCACCAACTGCGTCTTCGTCTACGACGCCACCTTTCTCTTCGCCGATGAACTCTTCACCGGAAGTGCGCAGGCGCCTCGGGCCGAAGCGGTCGCCGTGATCATGCACGAGTTCGGTCACGCGCTGGCCGACGTGCGTTTCCGTGAGAAGGGGCTGATCAGCAAGGCCGCGGCCGAAGAATACAAACGTCGCCAGCCCGAGGTCGATGCGGCCATCAAAGCCTTCAACGACAAGGCGGCGGAGCTGGGCCCCAAGCCGACCGCCAAGGGCACGGCCGAGCTCAAGGCCCTCGACGCCGCGCTCGCCAAGGTGAAGGCGGAGACGGACACCCGTTTCAAAGAAGCCGATCGCCTGGTGAAGCAGATGTTCGCCAACGATCGCGTCAACGCCCAGGCCGGGCGCCCGGCAGAGAAGGCCCTCACAGCGGTGCTCAACATCAAGCAGTCACCGACCACCTACGGGAGGTCGAGCGTGAGGGAACACTTCGCCGAATGTTTCAACATCTTCAAGAATGACCCCGCGGCCTTGCGCCGCATCTCCACCGCGGCAGCCGATTGGTTCGCGGCGGGCACGCACATCAGCGTGGCCGGTCAGGCGATCGACCCCTGACTCGCGTTTCCTGATCACTGGTTCGCCGAGTGGAGCCGCACATTCCACTCGATGAACGCGTGCGGTTCGCGCTCGCTGGCTACAACGCGGGGTTCGGCCGGGTACAAGACGCGCGGAGGTTGGCAGCCGAGCTGAAGCTCAACCCCGACGTGTGGGCCGGCAACGTGGAGAAGGCGATGGGGCTGATGGCGCGCCCGAAGTACGCGCGGCGCGTGCGCACCGGGTTCTGCCGCTGCCAGGAGCCGGTCGACTACGTGCGGATCATCGAGAACAAGTACGAATCATTCGTGCAGATCGTGCCCTGATCAGTGACGCGCTCCACGGAGCAACGCCTCGGTCATGAGCGAGTGACCGATCATCTTGGTCAGACCACCGCGGGCGATCAGCTCGTCGGCGACGCGCTTGAGTTCATCGGGCGTCTCGATGGTGTTCTTGCCCAGCTTGCCGAGAATCTCCGCGAGCACCTCAGGGCCCTTCGCATCACCCAGCATCTTCTTGAGCCTGGCGACCACCAGGTCGGTGAAGAGCGTCTCGTTGCCCTTCGAGGTCATCGTGCTCATGCCGCCAGCTGCGCAGCGCGTCGTTCGATGAGCCCGATGTCTTCGGGAAACACCTCCTGCACCGTCTCCACGAAGATCCGGTTGGTGATGCCCCAGGTGATGAACGTCTGCCGGTAGGCCGCCTTCTGGCTCTCGAGCAGCGCCGCCCGGTCGAGCTCGGGGAGCTTGCGGCCGATGGCCAGCTCGAGGCTGGTGACGTCGAGCTCTGCCTGCTGGCCGAGCAGAATGATGAGCGCGTCGAGCAGGTCGAGGTAGTCGCGCACGGCCTCGTTGCGCATCTGCGGCGTGCTGGTGCTGGCGAGCTTGCGCAAGGTGATCGCGTCGATGCGAGCGTGCTGCGCCTCTTCGGCCCAGTGGCTCTTGAGCATCGTCTTGAAGGTGGGGTCGAGCTCGTCGGCGTTCGACACGCACTGCAGGTAGTGCTGCTGCGTCATCACCTCGAAGTGCAAGGTGATGGTCATCACCGCCATCGGCGTCTTGGAGAGGATGACGCCGGCCACCGCCTCCTGCGCAGGAATGCCGGCGCACGGCGAGCCGAAGCCCTTGGCGAAGACGGCGAGAAACCGTTTGAAGAGGAGCTGGTGTTTGACCTCCTCCTCCGCGAACCGGAGCATCGCGCGCAGGGTGGTCTCGTCTCCGAAGACCTCGGCCTGTGCGTGCTGCATGCAGGTCGCGACGATGTACTCCTCCACGAACTGAAACAGATGCGCGTACGAGTTGCCTCGCACCTGGTTCAGCTTGAGCCGCTCCGCCACCGACAAGAAGGGCACCGCGCCGGCCAGCACCAGCCCCTCGGGCAAGAACGGCTTGGTGAAATCAAGGCCCCGATCTTTGGGAATCACCTCGTCCAACGTCCAACACACCCGCTCGGAAGCGGTGATCAACGCGTCGTAGTTGGGTTGCATGAGCCATCAGAGTCCCATCCCCCATTCGGAGTACGCAAGGTCTGCATGCTAGGAGCCCAGCCGTGAGACCAAGCATCGTGCTCCTGAGTGTATTGTGCCTACTGGGCTGCGCGCCCGGCCCCACCGAGGAAGATGGCGGCGTTGACGCGGGTCAGCAGGTTCCGCTCACCCGGGTGCGGGTGGCCACCTTCAACGTGAAGTTGTTCTTCGACTCCACCTGTCAGTCAGGGGCGTGTGCGGCGGCCGACTTCGAGCAGGTGCTCACCCCGCAGACCTTCGACGCGCGCGCTGCGGAGATCGCTGGGGCCATCAGGGGCTTCGACGCCGACGTGGTGGCGCTGCAGGAGCTGGAGACGCAAGGCTGTCTCGACGCGCTGATCAGCCGGCTGGGCGACGCGTTGCCGTACGGCGTGTTGGGCGAGATCAACACCGCGGGCTCGGTGGACGTGGCGATTCTCTCGAAGACGCCGCTGGAGAAGGTGGTGGGGCATCGCAACCTGGAGCGCCTGACCCGCCCCGACGGCAGCCGCACCAACTACAGCCGCGAATTCCTCGAAGCCCACGTGCGGGTGGCCGATGGCACCGAGGTGGTGTTGTTCGCGGCGCACTTCCGCTCGAAATCGATGGATGATCCCGGCCGGCGCTTTGCCGAAGCGCAGACCTCGCGGCGCATCGTGACCGATGTGGCCACGGCGCTTCCCGGCGCGTTGGTGGTGATGGCGGGTGACCTGAACGACTTCCCCGGCTCCGAGCCGATGGAGGCGTTGACCGCGGATGGAGGTTTGCTGCGGGTGGCGGCGGATCTCCCGCTGGCTGATCAATACACGTACGTCTTCAACGGCCGCGGCGAGGCGATCGACCACATTCTCCAGGGGCCCACGCCCGCGGCGACGCCCGTGCCCCGCTCGGCGACCGTCTGGAAGAACAGCCGCGGGTTCGCGGGCAGCGATCACTACGCGTTGACCGCCGACTTCGAAATCGCTCGCCCTGCTCCGTGAAGTCCGGGAGGGTGCGGCCCATGTTCTTCAGGACCCTGCTCGCCGTGTCGTTGCTCGGGTTGACCGCGTGCGCCAGTCAACGCGCGGTGCGGGCGCCTGATGGTTCGCCCTACACGGTGGAGATCTACTTCGATCGCAACTCAGAGCTGGTGAACCGGGATCAGGTCGCCCAGGTGGTCGGCTTCATGGAGCCCGACCTGCACTCCATTCTGCTCGCCGCTGGCTACCAGCTGGTGATGTCGTCGAACCCCGAGACCTTCGTGCCCGGGCCCAATCGCTTCCTGCTGATCGTCAAGGTGGTCGACTACAAACCCGGCAGCAAGGCGGCGCGCATGTTGGTGGGTTTTGGCGCTGGCGCGTTGGTGCTCGACACGATGCACTTGCTCTACCGCGGGCCGGAGCAGCTGATGCTGCAAGGGACCGGCAGCGTCGGTTCGGCGCGCGACTGGAACTACGCCGCGCGGAAGATCAATCAGCAGATTCTCCGCGACGTGAACGTGGCGCTTTCGGCCCAGTGAAGTGCGCGTGACGCTCGAGGGCGGCGTCGATGGCGGCACGGTCGATCTTCTTCACCGGTTTGAAGAGTGAGAGCTGGTGCTCGGCCCGTGTCCAGGTGCCCACCACACGGGCATCGAGCACCACGGTGGGTTGGAAGACGCCGTTGCCTCCGGGACAGATGCGATTTGCGAAGCGGGCGTCGAGCACGAGCGCGCGGTCTTGATAGCCGAGGATGAACTCGTCGAAGCCGGGCAACGCCAGCGCCGTGGGTTTGCCGTCATCGGACAGGTCTTTGGGCATCCACCAGTCCTTCGATTGTTCGAGTTCGTCGGCCACGCTCTGCAGGCCTGAGCGGGCCTCGCGCGCGGTCAAGCCGGACCACCAGGTGAAGTCCTTCAGCGTGGCCGGACCTCGGCTGGTGAAGTAGCGGCGGGCGAGCTCGGCCAAACCCTCTTCGTGCGACTTCGGTTTCGTTTTCGGCAGCCATTCATCGAGCAGGGCGAAGGTCTGATCCTTTCCGCGCGGCGCGGCGTAGCAGAGCAACTCGTGCACGGCGGCGTCCCACAGCAGGTGGTAACCGCGTTGACCGGTGGTGGGGATCTTCGCCTTCTCGAGCGCCGCGAGGAGCTCTTCGCGGGTGAGTTGATGGCCTCCTTCGAGCGCTTTGATCAGCGTCTTGCGGCTTTTGGAGAGCGTCGGGTCGTCGAGCTCGAGTTGTTTGCGGCGGTAGGCCGAGCGCTTCACGTTGCCGGCCGAGGTCAGCGCGAGCAGCCAACGCACGTCTTCCGCAGCGACCACGTGCAGCGTGCCGCGCATCGGCCAGGTGCGCACCAACTCGCCCTTGATGAACGCGGCCTCGACGTCGGCCAACACGCTTCCGGGCAGGCGCAGGCCGATCGACCAGAGCGCGCTGGCGAGGTCTTGCCCCTGGAGACCTCCAAGCCAGGACACCACCTGCTTCGGCGCGGTGAAGCGCGAGTGAAGGAGCCTCTGGCTGGTCAGGCGAAGAGAAGGGCTGGGCAGGGCGCGCGCCATCGTCGCTCAGTACCGCCAGCGGCGACGAAGCGAAACAAGCTCGACGAGAAGGCGGTGTTTGAAGGTTCTCGAGCGTGCAGGACGCGAGGCAGGCCCTCGATGAGCGAGGAGGAAGTCACTCAAACGACCACCTCCCTCGAGGCTCACCTGGTCATTTGCAGCAGGCCGCGCTTCACGCCGCTCGAGGAGTCCACCGTGTCCATCGCGTCGAACAAGCGAGCACTCGAGACCAACCACGGACCGAAGCTCTCATTCACGTCGAGCACGAAGACCAGGTCTTCCGCTTCGAGATACCCGCCGATGGGCGAGTGATGGCCGCCGCCTGATCCGAAGAGCGGCCGGCGGGTGAAGTTGATCAGCACTCTTCGCGTGGGATCGTTGGCCTGGCGAACGGCGGCGCGGAACTCCTCGAGCGTTGCCGGGTGCAGCTCGGTCACCGTCCAGCGGGGAGCGGCGGTGCGCGCGGCGTCCGCGAGTTGGGTGAGAGTCAGGCCTCCGAAGCAGATGCCGGAGAAGCAGCCCGAGCCGTGTGAGGCGACTTCATCGGAGGTCGTGGTCGCGCCAGAAGACCGCAACACGTTGGCCACTGCGGTCGGTCCGCAGGCGGAGGGATTGGTTTGCGAGATCAGCGGGCGCGGGAAGGTCCTGGCCACCGGCAGGGCCCAGGCTTTTTCGAGCAGGGCCGGGTTCTGGAATGCGGGTTCGGACTTGATCGAGACGAAGCCCGGCGGTGGTGGATCCTGGCGGAGAGAGAGTGCAGCTCCGGCTCCGGCGATGAGCAGGAGTGCTGCGGCGATGCTCAGCTTCTTCATGTGAGGCCCTCACCCCGACTCTCTCCCGAAGGGAGAGGGAGACTCTTGCATCAAGACCACGTCGAGATGTGCTCGCACGGTCGCGGGAAATGATCCCCTGCCGGGAATGTTCACCTTGCAGGTGCCCACCACCGCGTTGATCAGAAGAATTGGCCAATCACTGTCGACCAGGATGCGCGCGCGGCGTGGAGAGAGCTGCGTGGCGATGCGGCGCTCGGCCACGGAGGCCACCGCCGGTACTTCTTCCGGCGGCAACACCAGCGACCCGCCATCCCACGCCACGATGCCCGCCACGCAGGCTTCGTAGATCTCCTCGCCCAGCGGGTCGGTGAGCAGTGAGGTCACCCCCTCGACGCGCACGCTGTCGTACGACGAAGGCGGCGCGGGTTTGGCGAAGCGGCCACGTCGCGCAGCGAACGGTGAGACCACGAACCGGGTGGGCGAGCCTTCCTTCAGGCGCGAGTCGGACCGGCGGGTGGTCTTCAGCTCCGTGCCGTCCCAGGTGACGCGGTACACGCCGCCCTGCGCCTGGCTGAGGAAGTGGCGCAGCGGCGCGCGGCTCGCTTCTCCCAATCGCTCCACATGCTCTTCGAACAAGGGCATGCGCTCGTCGGTCACGCGGAGCACGGTGTAGTGCGCAGTCACAGTGGAAGAATGCCACTCCACCAGAACTGGGGGTACTGGACGTTACCGAAGGTCGGGGAGTCCGAGGTTCACGAGTTGATCACCGGACTGAGCGAGTAGTCTGCCGGTCCATGCCGCACATCGCACTGGTCGCTCCACATTTTCTCGAGAACACCAACCGCTACGTGAAGGCCTTCGTGGAGCTCGACGGCGTGAAGCTCTCGGTCATCAGTGAAGACACAGCGAAGAGCCTGCCGCCTGAGCTGCGCGCGCGCGTCGCGGGTCACTACCAGGTGAAGAGCGTGGGCGATTCGGCCGAGTTGGCGAAGGCGCTCAAGGCGTTGCAGAAGGGCGTCGGCCCGGTCGACAGGCTCACCGGTGCGTTGGAGCAGCTGCAGCTCCCCATGGCGGAAGCACGTGCGCTGGCCGACGTCCCCGGCATGCGGCCCGACATCGCCCGCCGCTTTCGCGACAAAGACGTGATGAAGGAAGTGCTGCGCTCGAAGGGCGTGCCGGTCGCCGCGAGCGAGCTGGTGTCGTCGGCGGCCGAGCTGAAGTCGTTCATCGATCGGGTGGGGCTGCCCATCATCGTCAAGCCGCAAGCCGGCGTCGGCTCCCGCGGCACGCACCGCATCGAGTCGCAGGCGGATCTCGCCGCGCTGCTCGCGCAGGGCCTCTCGCCCACCGCCGCCAATCCGTTGCAGGCCGAGCAGTTCATCCGCGCGCGCGAGTTCACCTGCGAGACGGTGACCGTGCATGGGAAGACCGTGTGGCGCTCGGGCACGCGCTACTTCCCCACGCCGCTCGAGGTGCTGGAGAACCCGTGGGTGCAGTACTGCGTGATGTTGCCGCGTGAAGAACAAGCGCCGTGGACGGACTTCGCCGGCATCAACGAGGCCGCACTGCAGGCGCTCTTCGGTGACGACCCGCACGTGGTGGGCACCGCCATCACGCACATGGAGTGGTTCCTCCGCGAAGACAACGCGATGTTCGTCAGCGAAGTCGGAGCGCGGCCGCCCGGCGTGCACATCATGCCGTTGATGAGCATCACCAACGAGGTCGACATGATCTCCAAGTGGGCCGAGCTGATCGCCTTCGATCGGTTCACTCCGCCCACCCGTAAGTGGGCCGGCGGCGCGGCGTGTTTCCGCGGCCAGGGCAGTGGCCAGCGCATCGTCGAAGTGAAGGGCCTCGAGAAGGCGATGGAGATCGTCGGCAAGTCGCTGGTCGATCTGCGCGCACCGAAGGTCGGGCAGCCGCGTGCGCCGGGCTACGAAGGTGAAGGCTGGGCGCTGGTGAAGCACGCCGACACCGAAGGCGTGAAGCAGGCGCTGCTCGCGTTGATCGAGAACGTGCAGGTCCGTTACGGCTGAGTGAACTGTG
>JANODF010000449.1:0-8982 GCA_031412555.1 Archangium sp.
CTCGACGAGGGCCGGAAGCGCTTCGAGGCAGGCTCGTTCTTCGCTGCCCACGAAGCGTGGGAATCAGGCTGGCGGCAGACGCGGGGCCCGGAGAAGCGGGTGCTGCAGGTGCTGGTGCTCTGGTCGGCGGCGATTCATCACCACACGCAAGGCAAGGAGCTCGGCGCGAACCGGCTCCTGTTGCGCGCGCTGGAGCGCCTCGGCGAAGTTGGTGACGCCTTCGACGGTATCGACGTCGATGGGCTGCGCGAACGGTTGGTGACCAGCCTGGAACACGCGCAGGGGCCGTGGAGCGACGAGGCCCGGCCGTTGTGGCCCGAGAACGGTTCGCTGACCGCGGGTGAGAGCTTCGATCACGAAGCGCGATGTCCGTACTGCGGAGAGCCGGTGATGGTGAGCGTGGCCCCGGAAGAAGCCGAAGACGCGCACTACATCGAAGATTGCCCGGTGTGTTGCAGGCCCTGGGAGGTGCAGGTGCACCGTGAAGGCAATCACCTGAGCGTTTCGTTGAGCCGGGACGACGCTCAGTAGTCCGGTCCTCCGGAGCGCAGTCGAGGACCACGCACAAGTGGCATCTCGACTGGGCTCGATGGGAACGGTGACCCAGAAGAATGGACAGTGGGTTTCAGGCGTCAGCAAAAACGCCCCATGCCTGTCGCGCGCCGTCGAGGAAATGCGGAAGTTTCGCGAGGAAATCGGAACCGGATCAGGTTGAGTTTTGAGCCCGTGACTGGTCGAGTCTGCGCCACTTCATGGACCCGTTCCTCCAGGCCATCACGAGCTTTCCCACGGTGCCGCTGACCGTGCTGTTGGGCGTCGTGGTGGGGTATTGGATCTTCGCCCTCGTGACCGGCGCTGCCTTCGATGGTGGTGACGCGGTCGCGGGCGGCGTGAAGGCGGTCGGTGACGCGACCAGCGGCGCGATCAAGGGTGCAGGAGAAGCGGTCGCCGGCGCGCTCAAGGGTACCGTCGAGGCGGTCGCAAACGGCGACCACGATGGCAACCTGGGAGACGCGGCTGAAGCCGGGCTGCTGGGCACGCTGGGTCTGGGCAAGGTGCCGATCACCATCACCTTGAGCGTCATCGCGCTCTCCGCGTGGACGGTGAGCACCCTGGGCACGCTCTTCCTCCAGCCGGCGAACGTGCTCTTCCAGTCGGCGCTGTTGTTGATCTCGCTGGTGAGCGGACTGCTCGGCGCGGCAGTGTTGCTGCGGCCGTTGGGCAAGGCGCTCAATCAGAGCAAGCCCGCGCGCCGCCGTGACTCGCTCGGGCAGATCTGCACCATCACCTCAGGCCGGGTCGACGGCAGCTTCGGCACTGCGCAGGTCGACGACGGCGCGGCAGGCCTCAACGTGCACGTGATCTGCCCGAAGACGAACACCTTGAAGAAGGGCGACCGGGCGATCCTGGTCGACTTCGACTCGGCCAAAGACACCTACGAGATCGAGCCGATCGACTGGCTCATGCCTCAAGAAATCGAAGCGCTGAACGACCCGGCCCGGGCGGCGCAGATCATCACTGGTCGGGTCCGTCGGCGCTGAGCCGTCGCTCTCAACGAACTTCTCACCACAAGGGATCGCACGCACACATGGAATCCACACTCATCGCGATTGGTACCAGCATCGCCATTGCCCTCCTGCTGCTCCTCGCCATCGGCTTCGTGCTGGCGCGTTTCTACAAGCAGGTCGCGCAAGGCCAGGTGTTGATCGTCAACACCATGAAGGCCGAGCCCAAGGTGTCGTTCACCGGCGCCGTGGTGATCCCCATCATCAACCGCTCCGAGGTGATGGACATCTCGCTGAAGACCATCGAGATCCACCGGCACGGCAAGCAGGGCCTCATCTGCGCCGACAACATCCGCGCGGACATCAAGGTCAGCTTCTTCGTGCGCGTGAACAAGACCGTGGAAGACGTGCTCAAGGTGGCCGGCGCCGTCGGCTGCGTGCGCGCCTCTGATCTCGCCACGCTGCAGGAACTCTTCGAGGCCAAGTTCTCCGAAGGTCTCAAGACCGTCGGCAAGCGGCTCAACTTCGAAGACCTCTACAAGGAGCGCGAAGTCTTCAAGGACCAGATCGTCTCGGTCGTCGGCAAGGATCTCAACGGCTACATGCTGGAAGACGTCGCCATCGACTTCCTCGAGCAGACGCCGATCGAGATGCTCGATCGCGAGAACATCCTCGATGCGCAGGGCATCCGGAAGATCACCGAGCTCACCACCATTCAGAACGTGCTCACCAACGACTTCCGCCAGGACGAGCGGAAGAAGATGACCAAGCAGAACGTCGAGGCCGACGAAGCCGTCTTCGCGCTCGAGCGTCAGCGCGCCGAAGCGCAGGCCAAGCAGAAGCGCGAGATCGACACCATTCAGGCCCGCGAGCAGGCAGAGACCCAGCGCGTGCAGCAAGAGGAGCACCTCAAGGCCGAGCTTTCACGTGTTCGCTCGGAAGAAGAGCTGCAGATCAACGAGCAGAACAAGCAGCGCCAGGTGCAGGTTGCGGAGAAGAACCGCGAGCGCGTGGTGGGCATCGAGACCGAGCGCGTGGCGAAAGATCGTGCGCTCGAGGCCATCTCGCGTGAACGCGAAGTCGAGCTGATGCGCATCAGCAAGGAGAAGGCGCTGGAGATCGAGCGCAAGGCGATCGCCGATGTCATCTCGACCCGCATCGCGGTCGACAAGAAGGTCGCTACCGAAGAAGAGAGCATCAAGCAGCTGCGCATGGTCGCCGAGTCGCAGCGCAAGAAGGACGCGGCCATCATCGACGCCGAGGCGCTCGCCCAGGGTCTGTCGATCGAGCGCATCAAGGCGGCCGAGGCCTCCGAAGAAGTGGCCAAGCACGAAGCCCGTCAGCGGCTGATCGTCGCCGACGCGCAGCTCGAGTCGGCCGACAAGGAAGCGCGCGCGAAGATCCGCATGGCGGAAGGCATGCAGGCGGAGTCCGCGGCGGAAGGTCTGGCCCAGGCCCGCGTGCTCGAAGCGACCGCGTTGGCGCAAGAGAAGCAGGGTCTCGCCCAGGCGCGCGTGCGTGAAGCCGATGCCGTGGCGACCGAGAAGCAGGGCCAGGCCACCGCCAACGTGCTGCGCCAGAAGATGCTGGCGGAAGCCGAAGGCGATCTGCAGAAGGGTCTGTCTGCCGCCAAGGTGCTCGAGGCCCAGGCCGAGGCCACGCAGAAGCAGGGTGCTGCCGATGGCGAGGCGACCCGCTCGAAGGTGATGGCCGAAGCGCTCGGCATTCAGGAGAAGCTGCTCGCCGAAGCGAAGGGCCTCTCGGAAAAGGCGAAGTCGATGGCGCAGCTCCAGGGCGCCACCAAGGACCACGAAGAGTTCCGCCTGCGCCTCGAGAAGGACAAGCAGATCGAGCTCGAGACGCTGCACGTGCGCAAGGACATCGCGGCCAGCCAGGCGCAGACCATGTCGGCGGCGCTCGCCAACGCGAAGATCAACATCGTGGGCGGCGACGGTCAGTTCTTCGACCAGTTCGTCAAGGCGGTCACGCTGTCACACGCCGTGGAAGCGACCGCGACCAGCACGGACACCATGAAGACCCTGCTCAAGCCCTACCTCACCGGCGAACGCGAGCTGCCGCAGGACATCAAGGACGTGCTCTCGAAGCCCGGCATCACGGCTGACGCCCAGAACCTGGCGGCTGCTGCGCTGCTCGCGAAGTTCGCTGGCAAAGAGAAGAAGTAAGTGGCGACGGACGGAACGTCGATGGCGGGCGGCAGCTACGAGGTCATTCGTGGCCGCTTGCTGACCACCGCCAAGTCACTGGGCGAGCGCACCAACGCGCTCAACACGCGGCGCCGCAATGAGTTCGGCGGGCAGGAGCTCGCCGTGCTCGCCACCGAGCGGGTGCGCACCGAGCACAACTGCGTGCCGCGCGACATCGTGCCGGTGGGGCCGCACCTGCTCCTCGGGTTCAACGTCTTCATGGGGCTCAAGCAGGATCGCTCCGTGAAGGACGCGTTCTCGCTGCACAAGTTCGTGCGCGGGGCCGACGGCACGTTCGACTTCGGAGAACTCCCTCGCAGCGAAGGTCACGGCTTCCTGGAAGACCGCGGCTTCGTGAAGGACTTCGAAGAGCTCTTCCGTTTCTACAAAGACGCGCGGCTCAACCACCTCGAGAAGACCGAAGCGCGGCTGCTGGCCACCTTCAAGACGGGCCACACGCTGCGCGACGTGAAGGTGCTGCGGTTCGGGGTCGATACCTCGGGCCGGCTGACCTACCTCGACAACCGCGGCGACGCCGATGTGGTGATCCCGCCCACGCACGACTTCGAATACACCCGGGCCACGCGCGAGAACTTCGTGCTGGGCCGGCACCCGCACGTGAACATCCTCGATGAGCTGTTCATCGAGACGGTGGGTGGCGATCTCACCATCAAGATCGAGAACAACACCGAGACGGGGCAGGGCATCTACGCCGAGCCCGTTCACGAGGCGATCCAGTCGCTCGACGACGCCGAGTTCTGGTTCGTGCGCATCGGCGCGTTGATCCTCTTGAAGGTGTTGCCGTTTCGCGAGGACGCGTACCGCTACCTCGTCTTCAACACCCGCACCCGCCAGGTCACCCGCGCCGACGCGATTGGCCAGTCGTGCGTCTCGTTGCCCGAAGAGCAAGGCATCATCTTCCCCGGCGGCTTCGTGCTGCAGACCGGCGAGGCGAAGGTCTTCGAGGCCGACGTCGGTGGCCTGGTCTTCCAGCGCAAGGTGGTCAGCCCCAACGGGGAAGACGTGCTCTACGTCTTCTTCGAGCGTGCGCAGGGCAAGTACGTGCTCTTTCCGTACAACCTGGTGCGTAAGGAGATCGCGGCGCCCATCACCTGCCACGGGTATTCGATCTTCCCCGACGGTCAGATGGTGGTCTTTCGCGGTACGTCAGACGAGCCGACCCGCGTTCATCCCGTGCAGGTGTGGCAGACGCCCTTCGTCTCGGCCGAGTTCGCGGCGAACGCACCCACGCCGCAGGGCGCGCTGGGCAAGTTGGGGAACGCCGAGTTGGTGCGCGGGATCTCCGAGGTGCTCACGCTGCAACGGCTGGCTGAATCGCAGCAGGTGACCCGACGCAGCTATGAAGCGCTGATCTCTTCCTGCACGCGGGTGAGCGATCAGTTTCACTGGCTGGGTCACGCCGAAATCGCGCTGCTGCCGATCATCGGTGAGCTCAAGAAGAACGCCGAGCTGATCGTCGACGAGTTCGAGAAGGTGTTGTCGATGCAGCGCCGCGCGGCGGAAGCGCTCGGTCAGGCCACCACCACCCAGCAGGCGCTGCTCTCGAAGGTCACCACCGACGACCTGGCCACCACCGACGCGTTCATGGACACGCTGGCTGAGCTGCGCAAACAGCTCGGCCACCTGATCACGGTGCGCGAGGTTCGTTACATCGAGCTGCCGAAGATCGAGGCGATGGAAAACGAGGTGCGCCAGGCCTTCGAGGACGTCTCGAAGCGGTGCGTCGAGTTTCTGCTCACTCCGAAAGCCTTCGAGCCGTTGCACGCGGGTGTTCAGACCGTGGCGGTGCAGACCGACAAGGTCACCAAGACCGTCGAGCTGGCGCCCCTGGTCATCGAGGTGGAGCGGCTGAGCGCCGGGCTCTCGTTGCTGGGCGAAGTGGTGGGTGGCCTCAACGCGGGCGATCCCACGCAGAAGGCGAAGATCCTCGAGGACATCTCAGAGGTGTTCTCGAAGCTGAACCGCGCGCGCGCCACGGTGCAGGCGAAGAAGAAGGAGCTCACCGGCTCTGAGAAGCGCGGTGAGTTCGCCAGCCAGTTCAAGCTGTTCGCGCAGAGCATCGACAGCGCCCTGTCGCTGGTGGACAGCCCGGAGAAGTGTGACGAGCAGCTCACCAAGCTCACCTTGCAGCTCGAGGAGATGGAGGGCCGGTTCTCGGACTTCGACGAGTTCGCCGCCGAACTGACCACCCGCCGGGAAGAGCTGCTGGAGGCCTTCGGGCGCCGCAAGCAGGTGCTGGTCGACGAGCGGAACCGCCGCGCGCAGAACCTGTTCGATGCGGCCGATCGCATTCTGCAGTCAGTCACCCGCCGGGTGTTCGCGACCGACGACGAGCTCAACACCTACTTCGCCGCCGACCCGATGATTCAGAAGCTGCGCAGCCTCACCGCGCAGTTGCTGGCGTTGCAGGACTCGGTGAAGGCCGACGAGCTCGACTCGCGGCTCAAGACCGCCAAGCAGGATGCGCTGCGGCAGTTGAGAGATCGCAAGGATCTCTTCGACGGCGGCACCGCGGTGGTGAAGCTGGGGCCGTACCGTTTCAACGTGAACACCCAGCCCCTCGAAGCGACGGTCATTCCGCGCGAAGACGGGCTGTACCTGCAGCTGTCGGGCTCCGATTACCTGCAGCGCCTCAGCGATCCCGACATCGACGCCGCGCGCGCGTATTGGGATCAGAACCTGCCTTCGGAGTCGCCCGAGGTGTACCGCGGCGAGTTCCTCGCCCACTTGATCCTCAAGGCGGCGGAGTCGGGTGAGAAGGGCCTGACCCTGGCTGCGCTCCACGCCGCTGAACGGGGCGCGGGGTTGTTGGCGATCACCCGTGAATGGAGTCAGCAGCGCCTCGACGATGGCTACGAGCGCGGCGTGCATGACTCCGATGCAGCGATCATTCTGGGGCAGTTGCTCAGGGTGTACGAAGGCGCCGATCTGCTGCGCTTCCCTTCGTGGCCTCGCACCCTGGCCACGTTGTGCTGGGCCGGTTGGCGAGATGAAGCCCTGAAGACCGCGTTCCATCGGCGCGCGATGAGTCTGGGCCGCCTGCGGGTGCGGTACCCGGGCAGCGCGGCGCTCGAGACCGTGGCGCACGAGCTGCTCCCGTCGTTGAAGACCTTCGTGGAGGCCTCGCGCTTGAAGGTCAGCGCGCCTGAGCTCGCCGTCGCCGCGCGGTACCTCGCGGAAGAGCTGGCCCAGGAGCCCCTGCGTTTCGTGGTCGCAGGTGATGCGATCGCGCTGCGTGACGATCTGTTCAGCGCCCTCGATCTCGCCGGCCAGCGGTTGGTGTTCGACGACGATCTGCGCGCGCTCGAAGGCGATGTGGCCGGCCGCTTCCGCCTCGCGCGGGAGTGGCTCGAGGCCCACGCGAAGCAGGCGGGGCCGCGCTCTGCCGATTGGCTGCTCGTGGTGCCCGAAGCCGCGGCCTTGATCGCAGCCGACGAACACGTGCTGTCGCGCGACATCTCGTCGGCGCCGCTCGCGTTCGAAGCGAAGGGCCTGCTCGGCCAGCACCCCCGCATCACCTCGCAGACCCTCACCGTGCGCATCGACGAGCTCGAGCAGCGCATGACCTGGTTCCGCGAAGAGCGCAGGCCTTCCTGGCAGAAGTACCGCGCCCGGGTGCGGGTGCTGCTCGAGGAGGCTCGCCACAAGCTGCGGCTCGAAGAGCTCAAGCCCAAGGTGCTCTCGAGCTTCGTGCGCAACCGGCTCATCGACGAGGTCTACCTGCCGTTGATCGGCGCCAACCTCGCCAAGCAGCTCGGCGTGGCCGGCGAAAACAAACGCACCGATCGCATGGGCCTGCTGCTGCTCGTGTCACCGCCCGGCTACGGCAAGACCACGTTGATGGAGTACGTCGCCAGCCGCCTCGGTCTCACCTTCGTGAAGGTGAACGGCCCGTCGTTGGGTCACGAGGTGGTCAGCGTCGATCCCACCGAGGCGCCCAACGCCACGGCCCGGCAAGAAGTCGATCGCATCAACTTCAGCTTCGAGCTCGGCAACAACGTGATGCTGTACCTGGACGACATCCAGCACACGAACCCTGAGCTGCTGCAGAAGTTCATTTCGTTGTGCGACGCCACCCGCAAGGTCGAAGGCGTCTGGAACGGCCGCACGCGCACCTACGATCTGCGCGGCAAGAAGTTCTGCGTGGTGATGGCCGGCAATCCGTACACCGAGTCTGGCGAGCGGTTCCGCATTCCCGACATGCTCGCCAACCGCGCCGACACCTACAACCTGGGCGACATCCTCGGAGGGAAGCAGGATCTCTTCGCGCTCAGCTACCTGGAGAACGCGCTCACGGCGAACGCGGTCACGGCTCCCTTGCTCACGCGCTCCACGGGCGATCTGCACCGGGTGCTGGCGATGGCGCAGGGCGGGGCCATCTCGGTCAACGAGATGGAGCACGGGTACAGCGCGGCCGAGTTGAACGAGATCGTCGAGGTCACCCGGCGCTTCTCGTACGTGCAGAAGACGCTCTTGATGGTGAACCAGGAGTACATCAAGAGCGCCTCTCAAGATGATCGGTTCCGCACCGAGCCGCCCTTCAAGCTGCAGGGCAGCTACCGCAACATGAGCAAGCTCGCGGAGAAGATCGTCGCCGCGATGACCGACGCCGAGCTCGAGGTGTTGCTCGATGGTCACTACGCGTCTGAGTCGCAGACGCTCACCGCGGCCGCTGAACAGAACCTGCTCAAGCTGGCTGAGTTGAGGAAGCGGCAGAGCCCGGAGCAGCGCACGCGCTGGGAGGAGCTCAAGCGCGGCTTCAAGCGCATTCAGGTGCAGGGTGGGTCAGAGGACGATCCCGTGGTGCGGGTGACGGGATCGATTGCGTCTCTCGGCGTGGAGTTGGGCCAGCTCAAGGACGTGATGATCGAAGCGGCGTCTCGCAAGGCGCCCACCGAGTCAGCAGAGCCGAAGGTGGATCTGGTGGGGCCGCGCATCGACGCGCTGGTCGCGGCCATCTCGCAGCCTCGACCTGATGTGAGCGCGCGGCTCGAGGGGCTGCGGGAAGCGGTGCTCACGCTCGGGAAGTCGCTCGCGAAGAACAACGTGCCTGCAGTCGACCTGACTCCGTACCTGGAGAAGTTGGCGGAGGCCGTGCGCGTTCAGCCGGTCGCCGCGGCGGCGCCTCCCGTGGACCTCGGGCCGGTGTTGGAGCAGTTGGCTCAGAACGCGAAGAACCAGGCCCAGAACTCCGAGCATGACGGCGCGTTCCGGGAAGAGGTCGCCATGCAGATGCTGCTCATTCAGGAGCG
>JANODF010000450.1:0-2304 GCA_031412555.1 Archangium sp.
CTCACCGGCCCGACTGGATGCGGCAAGACGACGACGCTCTACGCGGCCTTGCAGGAGATCAGGCAGGGCCGGTGAGCAGGATGAGACCTTGAGGGTTCGCGATGAGCCGCCGGAACTGATCGAGCACGTCGTGGCGCAACCCGAGGCTCTCGAGCTTGGGAGTCTCGTTGCCCTGGTCGAGCACGCGCAAGACCACGTTCTCGCCCCACAGTGTCGGCTGCACGGCGACTCGGAAGTCGACCTCGTGACCCCCGTACCGACGTCGAATGACTCCATCCTGAGGCCGTCTGCGTTCGGCGATGTCGAGGCCCGCATCGACCTTGATCTTCGTTGCGAACGTCTGGACGTTCGCAGGCCCGAGCCACGGACTCTCGACGCGCTCGAGGCCCCCGTCGATGCGAAACTTGATATCGACGCGATCGCGATAGCGCTCGACGTGGATGTCGCTCGCACGCGCTCGCAAGGCACGTGTGAACAGAACGTCGACGAGACCCGAGATCTCCGTGTTCGTGCCTGGGTCCTCGAGAGGGTGGTGTTCGTCGACACCTTGGACGACATTCGTCGTCGAAGCGATGGTCGGTCCCGTCATATCGGGAACGATCGAGTCCATGAGGCACGTGAATACGGATGGCGCGATGATGACGGCGTACACGCTCGTGCACCCGGCTCGCTCCAGCATCGCCTCGAGAAGGTGAAGGTCCGGGGTCTTGGTGATAGCAGCCGTCACGTGTCGATCGAGTCGGCGGATGAACAGAAAGCCAGCCGCCTCGAAAGTCTTGCGAGAGCCGGGCATGACGAGCAAGCGATCGCGCAGCTGTTCAACGCGTTGCGCAGTCAGGTAGGGGCGGTTCACGAACGCGGCATGAGCTTCCGCGACCCTTCCTTCGGGCGCTCCGCGATCGATCGCATATCGGCCCAAGAGGTCGCTTTGCACTTTAAGGGGTCCCGTGGGCGTTTGCTCGGGACGGAGAACACCCCGGCGGACCAAGTACGCGTCGATCGCGATCTCCCCTGGAGCGAATAGGGCGAGTTCCCGATAGAGGTCCGCGACACGCGCGTCGAGCTCCGGGACGCTGCCGAGTGAGACGAACCGTAGGGCACGTCTGCCCACCTGCACGGCGTCCAGCGCCGGCCCCGAGCCTTCCTCGATTAGTCCGAGGAGCGAGTCTTGGCTAAAGGCGAGGGGCACGATGCGATCCCGGATTGCGTCCGCGACGGGAATCCGCTCCTGTACTGCGAACTCGACCCATGAGTTTCCGAACGGGACGGCGAAGACGTTCTTCGCGTCGAGAATTCCCCGCACGAGCTTGCCCGGGTCGATCCCCGAATCGAGGAGAGCTCTTTCGAGCGGCACTCCGCTGTTGATAGACGCAAGCGTGGCGTCCTTCATCGCGACGCTCAGCCCTCCTCCGTGGGTCAGCCAGTCGAGCAGCCGCGACGCGAAGCTGCCCGGATCAGGCGGAAACATCGGCTTCATCTTCGTGGCGAAGCTCATGTTCGTCCCCCTCTTGCAGAACGTGGCCCGCTGATAGGAAGCACGCAGCCTTGCTGCGCCCGTCAGAGATCTAACACAACGTCAGGTTCTGCGGAATACGAACGTTTGCGAGCCTTGCGCCCCTTGCCGTTTGTGCATACCGCCCATCGTGACCTCGTATGCGATTGGCTCAGTCGGCACGCGCGATCGTGGGTTGATGCGCGCGAGTCCGCGTCCGAGTCGGCGACAGCGAAAGCCGAAGCGTCGGTGAAGGCGGAGGCGACCGCGAAGGCGAAGGCGTTGTTGGGCCTCAGTGGAGCGCCGCTGCCGCGGGTTGAATGTGGCGGTAGGCTTCTAGCAAGACCGCGCGAGGCTCACGCGGAGAGAACTCAATCCTCAGGATTCACTCGGTGGCGATTCAGTGTTGCAAGATGGTGGGCGTCGTGGCGGATGACGTCACTCGACGGGACGGCGATCTGGCCAATCAAATGCGGCGCGCGATGGCCAGTGTCGCGCTGAACATCAGCGAAGGCAGCGGATCGCAAGGTAAGAATCGGAATGCGCGTTACTTCAACGCGCTGGGGAGCGCGCTGGAGGTCGATACGGCGCTGCAGGTCGCTGTCGCGTTCGGATACGTCGCTGCGCTCGAGGCCGAGCTCGTCGCGGGCATTCGGCAGATCCGCGCAACGCTGTATCGCGTGCTGCATCGCTGAGGCGTGGGCCGGGACCCGGCGCGCGCGCGGCGCGGCCCCGCGCCGCGGCGGGGGGCGCGCCCTCCCCGTCGCCGGTGCCGTAGCCATAGCCATAGCCCTCGCCCTCCCCATCGCCGT
>JANODF010000451.1:0-2369 GCA_031412555.1 Archangium sp.
GAGCGACATGAAGGAGCGCGGGGTGCGCGTGGTGCTCTGGACCACGCAGATGATCAACGAGAGCTCGTTCGACGCGGAGACCGGCGGCGATCGCTACGTGGGTGCGTCACCGAACTACGGCGTGGCCAGGCGCAATGGGTACTTCGTCAACGATGGCGCGCTGGAGACGTGGTGGAAAGGGCAGGGCGCAGGGCTCGATTTCTTCAACCCCGAGGCGGTGAAGTGGTGGCGCGCGCAGCAAGACCCGCTGCTCGCGCTGGGCATCGCCGGTTGGAAGCTGGACTTCGGCGAGAGCTACATCACGCGAACGCCGATCAAGACGTTCGCCGGTGAGAAGTCGCTGCAGGAATATTCCGAGCAGTACTACCTCGACTTCCTTACCCACGGCCTCAAGCGCCGCGGCCGCGAGGAGTTCGTCACCATGGTGCGGCCGTACGACAAGTCGTACGTGTTCGAGGGGCGCTTCTTCGCGCGGCCCGAGCACACGCCGGTGGGTTGGGTGGGCGACAACCGGCGCGACTGGATCGGGCTCGAAGACGCGCTCGACCACATGTTCCGCAGCGCGCGCGCGGGCTACGTGATGATCGGCAGCGACGTGGGCGGCTACCTCGACATCGATGACGTGAACATGTCGATTCAGGTGCCCTTCAGCCAGACCAACTTCGTGCGCTGGGTGGCGGTGGGCGCGATGAACCCGTTCATGCAGCTGCATGGTCGCGGCAATCTCACGCCGTGGACCGTGAACGAGCGCGTCGACGAGACGGTGGCCACGTACCGGTACTGGGCCAAGCTGCACCATCAGCTGGTGCCGTTCCTCTTCAGCATCTCGGAGCAGGCGTACGCGGGCGCTCCGGTGCCGATGCAGCCGGTCGGTGAGCTGGCGAGCTGGGCGGGCGATTACCGGTACGTGCTGGGTGATGCGTTCCTGGTCGCTCCGATTCTGAACGACACTGGCATTCGTGATGTCCCGCTGCCGGATGGCTCGCGCTGGATCGATTGGTGGTCGGCGGCGGTGCATGCAGGTGGCACGACGCTGGCTGCGTACGACTCGACCGATCGTTCACGCATTCCGATGTTCGTGAGGGAAGGCGCCGTGATTCCGCTCGAGGTCTCCGACGACTCGACGGGGTTGGGTTCAGCAAGCTCGGCGGGGAGGTTGACGGTGCTCGCGTACCCGGCGACGACGCAGACGAAGTTCAGCGTGCATGAGGTCGACGGTGAGCTCACGGAGTTGGCCGCGATTCGTGATGCCACGAGCACCACGCTGACGTTGAGCCGGGCGCCTCGCGGAACGGTGGCGCGGATCTGGACCGAGACGCGCGTCGTGACGGCCGTCGCGGGTTTGACCGAGCAGACCACCCGGGCCGCTTTCGATGCGGCCGAGGGCGGCTGGTTCAAAGACGGCGCGTACACCTGGGTGCGCGCTCCGGCGGGCGTGACCGAGCTGCGGCTCACCCATTGAGGTTCGCCCTCGGCTTCTTCGTCTGCGTGCTCAGCGCGGCCGCGAGCGCGCTCCCTCTGAAAGACAACCAGTACGAGTTCTCGGTCAACGTGCCGCCAGACTTCGTTCGATTGCCGCCAGACGAGGTGCCCGGTGCTCTTCACGCGTTCAAACGAGAGCCTGCGCCCGAGGGCTCCTGGGCCGTCTTGACGTTCAGGGGCATCCCCCGCGTGCTGAGCCAGACAGAGAAGCTCGATCCCGAACACGTCGTCACCGAAGCCAGTGCGAGAAAGGGTGCCGCGGCGTCAGGCGCGACAGTGAGGAAGTTCGAGTACCGGCAGGTCACCTGGAAGGGCTTTCCTCTCGAGGTGACCGTGATGCGCGCTGACAACCCCTCCGGCCCGGTGGTCAGCTCGAGCACCATGCTGCCGCTCGCCGGCGGAACCTTGATGGTTCAACTGGCAGGGAGCGAGGGCGACGAGGCGAAGCTGATCAGTGAGTTCGACGCCGTGATTGCTTCGGTCGAAGGCGAGACGAACTGGAGCAAGGGACTGACGATCAACGATGTGCGGCGGCTCTCTGAGCGCGCAGGCTTTGTGGTCGGGACGATCGGAACTCTGGGCGTGATGGCCTGGCTTCTGCGGAGGCGCAGGAAGCGATGAACACGCCTCGGCGGCGGGCCGCGGCTGGGGTGGTGCTCGCGGTCGTCGCCTGGTTCTGCTGCCGAGGTTCGCGGCAACGAGGTCGGCGTCGACCGGCCGGTGCTCGAATCGAAAGACCTCGACGCGTGGGCTCGCAGCTGCGTCGAGCTCGGGTTGATGCGCACCGTGGCCTTTGACGAGGAGAGCCGGCCCAGCTGGTCGAACGTCACCATCGACGTGCAGACCGACGAGCAGGGCAAGCCCCGCGCTCACATGACCTACAATCC
>JANODF010000452.1:0-16028 GCA_031412555.1 Archangium sp.
CCGGTGTTCATCGTGTTCTTCGGTGACCACCTGCCGAGTCTTCCGTTGGTGTTCGCGCAGACGGGGGTGATCGGCAACCTCGACAGTCCTGATCTCAAGCAGCGCGACTTCCTGCACCAGGTTCCGTTGTTGATCTGGACGAACACGCCGACGGCACCGAAGGCGTTGGGCTCGCTCAGCTCCTCGTTCCTGGGGCCGCTGTTGCTCGAGCTGACCGGTACTCCGGGGTCTCGCTACACCGACTTCCTGAGCGGCGTGCACCGCGCTTTGCCGGTGATGGTGCCGGGCCTGGTGTCCGATGCAGAGGGCGTGCTCTCGGACAATCCGCCCGACTCGTTGCAGCCGCTCGAGCAGGCCTGGTGGACGCTCGAGTACGACCAGCTCTTTGGCGAGCAGTACCTCGATCGCGAAGAAGGCTGAGGTGTGGCCGCGATCGTGCGGGGTAACTACCACTGATTTGTAAGCGTCTTGTTCATTTCTCCAGAATGATCCGAGCCGTTGCCGACCGAGAACTCCCACATGAGCGCCATTCGACGGCCGAGCCCGGGTTCCCCTGCAGCGGCAGGTCGACAGCACGACGGTAAAGGCGTCTTCGACGTCGTCAGCATGAACGTGAAGAGCAACCCGACGATGTCGCAGGGCAAGGTGGTCCACGACGTCCGCCGGGCAGCGAAGACGGGGGAGATCATCGGCTGGCAGGAGATCGCTCCTGAGCGGTACCGCGACGCGATTCGCGAGCTGAAGGGCTTCAATACCTTCATGCCGAAGGGGCTCGAGACTCCGATTTCGTGGAAAAGCAAAGACTTCAAGCTGCTCGCCTCAGGCGTGGAGCGCATGCACGGCGGCGAGCCGGGCATTTCACCGCGGCGCACCGTCGCGTGGGTGAAGCTGCAGAACCGGGAGACGGGCGAGACGATGATCCACATGAACACTCACCTGGTGAGCGGCGCGTGGAACAGCAAGCACACCGCGAGCGACCCCTGGCGCAAGAAGATGTGGAACCAGCACATGGACAGGATGGGAAAGCTCGTGGAGCGCTTCGAGCGGCAGGGTCATCCCGTCACCATCACCGGCGACTTCAACCGGAACCACTTCAAGGTGTTCGGTAAGAAGGTCGCCTACGACAGCGGCATTCATTCGAGGACGCACGGTGGCGCGACACTCGACTACGTGATGCACACCCGCCACGCGTCGCTGAAGAAGGTCTCTTCGCGAGTCGACGATCACTTCGAGTCGGATCACAACGCGGTCGTCGTTCGGTACGACATCGGCTGAGTCGACATCACTCGGAAGGCGGCGGGGCAGTGCGCCTATCAATCGAGCGTTCGGCTTTCTTGAATGGCACCCGACTTCGTGCGCGGCCAGACCTCCGCTGATGCCATTCTGGAATGCAATCGAAGCAAGTCTTAGAACCCGCGCCGTGTTGCTCCTGATGCTCCTAGCGGTGGTCGCCGGCGCACAGCCAGTCGCCAGTGCGCGGGTCAACCTCATCGTTCGCCGTGGCTCGGGCGCAGAGGCGTGCCCCGATCAGGCCGACTTCGAAGCACGGGTGGGCTCTCGACTGGGCTACTCCCCCTTCGAGGCCACTGCTGTCGGGACGATCGTCGTCGACTTCAGCCGGGCAGGCCGCTCGCTGCGAGCCCAGATGACGTCGACCTTGCCGACAGGCGCTGTCGCAAAGCGTCGGGTGGAAGATGGCGATCTCTCATGTGAGCCTCTCACCGCAGCGGTCGTCCTTGCGGTGTCAGTCGCCGTCGACCCGCACCCGCGGCAAACCGAATCGACCGAGCCGATCCCCACTCCCACTCCCATTCCCGTTCCCATTCCCGTTCCCGTTCCAGCTCCTGATCCAGCGCCCGTTCCTGTGCCAGCTCCCGTTGAGGAGACGGCTTCCGCCCCAATCCCGAGGCCGGCTCCGTCGCCACCCGTCGCGCCGGTCTCCATCGCGTGGCAATTCGGCGCAGCCGGAGGAGCTGCGTTGGGAGTGGCCCCCGCCGGCATCTCGGGGGCGGTGGTGTTGCACGCCAGCGGAGCCGTGGGCCGGGCGGCTTTGGGTCTCGAGCTGCGTCTCGACCTGCCATCGACCCGATCGGCCAGCAGCGGGACCGTTACCTCGACTGGAGTGATGGGCAGCCTGGTTCCCTGTCTGGGCATCGATCGTTTTCAGGTCTGCGCGGTGCTGAGTGCGGGCGTTCTGGGCGCGCAGAGCGCGGGTCTCATTCGAAGCGCCAATCTGTCGGCGCCCAGGGTCCAGCTGGGTGGCAGGCTGTCGGCGACGTTCCACGTGGTGCGCTGGCTGGTAATCACGCCCTGGGTCGATGTGTTGGGAAGCCTCACCCAGGTGGCGCTGGTGGTCGATGGCGCGCCGCTGTGGGTGACGCCTCCTCTCAGTGGATTGGCAGGTCTTCGTCTTTCTCTTCCGTACCCGTGATGATTTTGACGGCCGGACACAACTTCCTTTGACGATGATGGGGAGCCCAGCCTCGGCAGTGGAGCGCTTCGAGGTGATCTACCGGGCAGAGGTTCGTGGTTTGTGGCGCTTTCTCTACCGCCTTGGCGTTCGAGGTGCCTTGACCGACGACCTGACGCAGCAGACGTTTCTGGTGGCCTTCACGCGCTGGCCTCAGTTCGAGGCCGGGCGGCCCGTCGGGCCCTGGTTGCGGGGCATCGGCTGGCGCATCGCGGCGGATCAACGCCGCCTGCACTCGAGACACGAAGTGCCCACCGATATCCTTCCTGAAGTCTGTGCGGGTGGGCCGGCAGCAGACGAGCAGTTGGCGTCCCGCGGCGCACTGCAGGCACTGGAGCGCGGACTCGATGGGTTGAACGCAGACCAGCGAGCTGTCTTCGTGATGCACGAGCTCGAGGGACTTTCGGTGGTCGAGGTCGCCACCGAAATGCAGTGCCCGGTTGCTACCGTCTACTCGCGGTTGCGGCTCGCGCGGGAACGACTGTCAGCACTGATCGAGCCCCATCGCCAAGGAGCCTTGCCATGAAGGACGTCGAGCCGCTCTCTGCCGAGCTCAAAAAGGCGATCGACGAGGCCCAATGGCCAGAGCCGCCTGCTGACCTCGAAGCGCGATTGCTGCCCGGGTTGACCTCGGCCTGGACCGCTCTGGCAGCCGATGCTGCTTCTGCAGGGCCGATGACAGGGGTCGGCCCCTCAGTTCGCCACTTGTTCGGCACATGGGGGGTTTGGTCCACGACCGCGGCGCTGGTCGTCGGGGGCTTTGCGGGCGCACTGATTCACCGTCAACTGACGGTGGCCCCCGCCGAGGTGCCCAAGGTGATCGTGTCTGTCGCAACCCCGCATGCGGAAGTGCCGGCCAGACCCCCTGTCGAAGAAGCGGCCGTGGTGCCATCACGAGGAGAGTCGTTCGACGCCGGTTCGATACGCGTGGCCGCACCGCGAAGGGTGAACGCCGCGGCTCCGCCGAGCACGCTGTTGGCAGAGCAGCGACTGCTCGATACGGCCCGGACCGCGTTCATGCGGCAGCAGCCCGAGCTGGGAATGCCGGTTCTCGAGGATTATCTCCTTCAATTTCCCAACGGCCGGCTGCGAGAAGAACACGACGCACTCGAAATCCAGGGGCTCTGCATGCTCAATCACGTGGCCCAGGCCACAAAGGCGGCAGGGCTCTTTCGTCTCCAGTTTCCTGAAAGCGTCTTCGCCGAGTCTGTCGAACTGTCACTCGCGAGCCTCACTCAACTCAGTGACGGTGGATCGGATCGATGAATCTGCAGGTAGAAATGATGAGTTCGTAGTCCGAACCCAATTCTCGCCATGAAACGAAATCAATTGATCGCAGTGTTCGGGGTCTGCCTTGCGTTCGGGGCCGGCTGCGGCAGTCGGCTGGACCTCGGCGACACGGACATCGACGCCGGTGGGGCCTCAGAATCAATGGGCGGAGGAATGGCGGGTGCCGCAGATAGCGGGACCGCGGGCGGTGCAGGTGGCGGGACCGCAGGCGGTGCAGGTGGTGGGGCCGCCGGAGGCGCAGGTGGTGGGACCGCCGGAGGCGCAGGTGGTGGGACCGCCGGAGGCGCAGGTGGTGGTGCCGCCGGAGGCGCAGGCGGTGGGACCGCGGGCGGTGCAGGTGGCGGGACCGCCGGAGGCGCAGGCGGTGGGACCGCGGGCGGTGCAGGTGGCGGGACCGCCGGAGGAGCAGGTGGTGGTGGCGGGACAGCGGGTGGAGGCCCGGTGGATGGCAACGTCTACATGAGCAGCGACTACGGGCTCTATCGATTCGACGTTGCGGCCAACACGATCACCAAGGTCGGCGACTACAATTGTTTGGCTACGTCGTCAGGCAGTCACATGATGGGGTCAATCGCAATCGACTCCGCAGGAAATTTGTATGGGACGACGTACAAATTCTACCCTCCGGGGCAGGGCTCAGGCGCTTTCGTGAGGATCAATCGCCTCGATGCGACTTGCTCCTTCATCCACTGGACCACCACCAGCGGGTACGCCGCCGGCATGGCATTCATGCCCGCGGGGCTGGTGAATACCACCGAGGTATTGGTTGCGATGGACAACGGCGAGTACTTCCAGATCGACCCCTCCACGGGCAGCATCAGCCATCTCGGGTTTTTCGCAGGCAGCGGGCAACAGACCAACTACCTGCCCGAGGGCGGCCTCGCGGCAGTGGCCGGAAAGAGTTACGTGCGGGTGTTTACGAGCAACGGGACGAAGAAGGTGGCGGAGTTTGACCCGGTCCAGGGCGATTTCGTTCGCGTGCTGGGGGTCAACAACTTCCCCGATCACTCGGTGAGCCTGTTTCGTTTCGGAGGATCGCTCTACACCTTTGGCTACAAGACCGGTTCGGCAGACAAATTTTTCAGAATCGATCTCGCCACTGAAACACTCGTAGCGTTGCCGACACCCGCCGGTGGCGCTGCACTCTCGGCCCCCAGCGTGGCCGTAGCTCCGTCCGTGCCATAGGGTCCGCTTCCTCAGCTGACCGCGAGCTTGCGCAGGAACTTCTCGGCGTAGTCGATGCTGCTCTCGAGCTCGCGCTCATCGATGTTCGACCAGGTGTCGGAGACCGAGTGGTAGTGGCGCGGCGCGCCGATGACGGGATCGATGCACGACAGACACACCGTGTTCCAACCGCGCACCAGGAAGGGCAGGGCGTCGGTCGCGCCACTGGGGATCACGTACTTGGTCGCCTTGATCTCGCTCTCGGCGTTGGTCGCTTCGATCGCCGCGAGCATCTTGGGCGGCACGGGGATGGCCCACATCTCGCCTTCTTCGAGGTAGCGCAGCGTGCCGTTGCACAAGGTGTCGATGCCCACGATGAAGGTCTCGTCCTTCTTCCACTCGCCGCTCTTCTCCAGCGCCTGCGCCAGCCGGCACGCGCCGCCGGTGCCCGCTTCTTCCGAGCCGGAGATCACGATGACCAGCTCCACGTCGTCGGGCAGCGAACCCGCCAGCCGGTGCGCCAGCTCGAGGCTCGCGGTGCAGCCAGAGAGGTTGTCGGCCGCTCCGGGAACGATGGTGTTGCGGACCACCACGTCGAGGTTGAGCAGGAAGGTGATGGTCGACGGGATCGCCAGCAGGCTGATCAACCACGCGGGCGCTGTCCACACGCCGAAGCCCGCCAGCAGACCGAGCACGCCGAGAATCGCGACCGAGGCCGTGCCCACGCCGAGCTGCTTGTGGAACCAGCCCAGGCCCTTCGGCGGTGGCTTGGTGGCGATGGTGAGCAGCCTGGGGTTGAAGAGAATGCCGGTGAAGGCCGCGTCAGCGTGCGCGACGGTGACCAGGCGCTTCCGCATCGTCTTCTTCGCCGGCAACGTGGCGAGCAGGTTCTGCGACTGAACCCGCGGAAACATGCCGCGCAGCAGCAGCGTGATGCGCATCGCCTCGAGGTAATACGAGAGCGCCGCGAACAGGTGCAGCGCGGCGCCGATGAGCGGCCAACGGAAGAAGAGCGCCGTGCCGAGCACTGCGATGCCGAAGTGCATCATCAGCCCGCTGTAGATGCTGCGCGTCCACCAGTGCTGCCGCCAGTCGAGCTTGAAGCCGAGCGCCGAGAGCTCAGCGCCGAGCTTTTCTTGCGCTTGTTTTTCTAGCGCAGAACCCGTGACTCGGTTCGGGCCGAGCTCTTCGAGCTGGCGCAGGCGTTCGAGGGGCTTCAGGCGCGTGGCTGATCCGTCCATGCGCCGGTGCATACCATGTGAGGCCCTCACCCTGACCCTCTCCACAGGCGCAACTTCGAGGTCGGCAGATCCTGTTGCGCTACACTCGAGTTTCCGCGGCCAACAGGGAAGAGAGAGGCGAACGCCATGGGCTACACACTGACCATCTTCGGCGTAGAGAAAGAGACCGACGAGACCGTGCTCTGCGAGGCACTGGCACGGCTGGGGCGCTGGCTCGAGAAGGAGGGCGCCCTCCCCGTGCCACTCGCAGCCGTCGTGACCAAGCCGGTGAAGACGAAGCCGCTACGCTGGATGGTGTTCTACTGCGATCCGGACGACCCGACGGCGTTGAGCCAGGGCGCGGTGCTCGAGATCCTCGGCGAGACGATCTCGCCCCTGACGATGGTGGTGCACGATGACCGCACCGGACAGTTCTCGTTCGTCCATACGGAGCAGGGGAAACCCGTGCTCGCGCTGCACAGCGACGGCCCCTACCTCCAGGTGCTGCGTGGCGAGGTCACGGTCGACCATCCCCAGAAGGGGTTCACCCACGACGCGCTTCGTGCGCTGCACGAGAAGCCCGAATCGGCGTTGAGCGACCGCGAGTACAAAGCCATCGCCGAATACGACTCTGCGCTGAAAATTGGTCTGAAGCAGCGCTACCCCTCCGAGCGCTGGCCACGGCAACTCGATGTGCTCGGCGGCAAGACGCAAGGGTGGTGGATCGCGAAGAAGGGGCCGCTGAAGGCGCCGGCACCACTCGGCAAGGATCTCGAGCGCGTGGAGGCGAAGATGCGTCTGGCGATCTTTCCGGAGCAGACGGAGGGCTGGTACATCGACGCGTTGTTCTCTGACGCCGGAGCCGAAGGCAGCGACGAGGGCGACGAGGACGAAGATCCCGAGGCGGAGCTCGCGGCGCTGGACGAGGCGATTGCTGCAGAGCCGCCCGCCATCGATCTGCGCATCGAGCGGATCTCCGTGCTCGCGCAGGATCTCGGACGCCTCGAGGAAGCACTGACCGAGGCCGCGGCGCTGCGTGGGCTCGGTGTCCGGGAGGGCTCCCTGTACGACGCGGAGTCCTGGGTACTGGCCGAAGTCGGGCGCACGCGCGAGGCACGCGATGCCATTGCACAGGCACTCGAGCTCGAGCCGGCGAACGCCACGCACTGGTACAACCACGCCTGCTACAGCGCGTGCCTGTCGGAAGACACCCGCTCCGCTCGCGAGAGGAAGGAACTCGAGAAGCAGTCCCTGGCATCACTGAGGCGCGCGATCGACCTCGACCCGGTCAACCGCGAGGATGCCGCGAACGACGACGACTTCGAATCGCTTCGAAAGCTCGCGGAGTTCAAACGTCTCACCCGCGGCTGAGCCCGCGAACTACGAAATCACCCTATGCTTTGACCGCTTCGAGGCGGTCGTAGCTGGGGCGCCGCGCGGGCACGATCTTCGGCTTCACCACGCGAACCCGCTCGAGCTTCGGCCCTTCTTTCGAGTGCACGATGAACGTCCACCCGTTCTCTTGCGTGCGGTCGCCCACTTCGGGAATCGCGCCGGCGCGGTGCGAGAGGAACCCCGCCAGCGTCTCGAACTCACCCTCGGGGAACTTGAAGTCGAAGGCCCGCGCGAAGTCTTCCACCGGCAGCATCGCGTCGACCAGGAACGAGTCGTCTGCCTGCTTCTCGAACGCGCGCACCTCTTCGTCGAACTCGTCGCGAATGTCGCCGACGATCTCCCGAAGAATGTCCTCCAGCGTGACGATGCCCGAGATGCCGCCGTACTCGTCGACCACCACCGCCATGTGAATGCGCTGGCGCTGCATGTCGCGCAGCAGGTCACCGATCGGCTTGACCCACGGCACGTACACCGCCGGCCGGAGCAGATCGCTCATCACGATCAGCTCCGGGTTCTGCAGCATGGGCACCAGATCGCGCACGTGGAGAATGCCCACGATGTGATCCACATCGTCTTTGTAGACGGGGATGCGCGAGTGACCCTCTTCGGCGATCAGCTGGAGGATCTCCTCCATCGGCGCGTCACTGGAGAGCAGCACGACTTCGGTTCGCGGCACCATCACGTCGCGGCAGCTCTTCTCGTTGAGCGCGAAGATCGACCTGATCAGCTGCGGCGCGCCTCGGTCGACTTCATTCTTCTGCGCCTGGCTGATGAGCTGTTTCTCGAGCTCCTCCAGGGGCGGCGGCGGCGGCTGGAACGACACCTTGGTGCCGAACGGCTTGAGCGCGAGGTTGAGCGGCCAGACCAGCAGCTTCACGGTGGGCCACAGGATGGTGGTGGAGATCGACGCCAGCCGCGACAGGCTCAGCGCCCAGCTCTCCGGCCGCTGCAGCGCCGCCGAACGGAAGGTGGTGTCGATGAGGGTGGCCACCAGCGCCACCACGAAGGCCGACGACAACGGGGTGAGCCACACCATCCACGACGACTCGACCACTTCCAGCATCGACACGTCCGCCACGCGCGGAATCACGAAGATGCCGGTGCCGACCGCCAGGAACCCCGAGAGCACCATGCCCATGCGAATGGAGGCGGCCGTGGCCTCCGGGTCGGTCTTGAGCCGCAGCAGCCGTTGGGCGCGGTGGCCGCCTTCTTTGGCCAGCTCCTTGGCCCGCTCGTCCGACAACGTCTGGAGCGCTGCCTCCATCGCCGCGAGCAGCCCGCGGAGGATGAGCAGCATCGAGAGAATCGCCCACATGCCCCAGGTCGGCATAATCGCTTCCTTCTTACCGCAGCGGGCTCGAGCACGCCGGTTTAGGCCCAAAACGCCCGCCGTTTCAGGCAGTTGGGATTCGTGACATGGTGCTGGAGCCTTGCGCCGCCTCCTTCTGATCACCCTGTGTTTCCTGTCCCTCCCCGCCGCTGCCTGGCCGGTCGACTGGATTCACGACGTGGAGGCCGGGAAGGAGAAGTTCATCAAGCTCCCCCGGGTGGACTGGTTCGAGGTCGACGACCCCCAGGTGCTCTCGGTGGAGTGGGTGCCCGAGTCCAACGAGCTGATGCTCATCGGCCTCAAGGCGGGCCGGGCGACGGTGCTCCTGGGCGCCGATGGCAAGGTGGCGGCCTGGCGGGTGCGGGTGGGCACGCCCCCGATCACCGATGACGCGGTGTTCCTCGCCGCGAAGAAGGCCTGCCCCGATCTCGCCGTCACGCCGTTGGAAGACGTGAAGCTGACGGTCACCGTGAAAGACGAAGCCTGCCGCAAGGCCCTGCTGGCGCTCTTTCAGACCGACGCCTTCGAAGCGCGTCACCTCGATCTCACCTTCGAGGGCAAGGTGCTGCAGAACCAACTGCGCCTGGTGCAGGAAGGCCTGCAGCTGACGACGAAGGGCAAAGTGAAGGCGCGCTACGTGGGGGCGGGGCTGGTGCTCGACGGGCCGGTGACCATCGCCGAACACCGCAAGCTGCTGTGGGAGACGTTGCGCCGCACGCTGGGCCGGTTCGCGCTCGACGATCAAACCGAGAAGCCCGAGCCCGCTGCCGACGCTGGAAGTCGCTGACCGATGGGCCACATTCCGATCATCAATGAGCTGGCGGCCATCGCGGCGCTGGGCGTCGTGGTGACCCTGGTCCTCTCCCGGCTTCAACTTCCGGCCGTGGCAGGGTTGCTGCTCGCAGGTGCGCTGGCGGGCCCGGCCGCGTTCGGCCTGGTCACTTCAGTCGACGCGATCGAGGTGCTCGCCGAGCTGGGCGTGGTGCTGCTGCTCTTCACCATCGGGCTCGAGTTCTCGCTCTCGCGGCTGCAGACCATCTTCCGGCAGGTCGCATTGGGCGGGTTGCTTCAGGTCGGCCTCACCACCGCAGCGGTCGCAGCAGGGGCGCTCGCGCTCGGTCAACCTCCGGGCCGCGCCGTCTTCTTCGGCTTCGTCTTCGCCTTGAGCAGCACGGCCATCGTGTTGCGCGCGTTGACCGAACGCCGCGAGCTCGACGCGCCGCATGGCCGCTTCATCGTCGGCACGTTGATCTTCCAGGATCTCTGCGTGGTGCCCATGGTGTTGATCGTTCCCCTGCTGGGGAGCAGTTCGAGCATGGGCGGGGCCGCGACCGGCATCGCCATCGCGCTCGCCAAAGCCGCCGCGGTGATCGTTCTCACCATCGTGGTGGCCCGGCAGCTGGTTCCTCGACTGCTGCGCTGGGTCGATCGGGCCCGCAGCCGCGAGGTCTTCCTGCTCGCCGTGCTCGCGTTGTGTCTGGGTACCGCGTGGCTCACTTCCTACGCGGGGCTCTCGCTGGCGCTGGGTGCGTTCCTCGGCGGCATGGCCATCGCCGACACCGAGTTCGGTCATCGCGCGATGGGCGACGTGATGCCCCTGCGCGATGCGTTCGTGTCCATCTTCTTCGTCTCGCTGGGCATGCTCTTCGACGTGCGCGTGGTGATGGAGCAGCCGCTGCTGGTGTTCGGTCTCACCGTGGCCTTCATTTTCGGCAAGGGCGCGCTCGCTACGGTGGCCGCGTTGGTGATGCGTTTCCCCGCGCGGGTGGCGTGGCTTGCGGGCGTGGGCCTGGCGCAGTTCGGAGAGTTCGGCTTCGTGCTCGCGCAGCTGGGCCGGCAGAGCGGGGTGGTCGACGCGGCGGGCATCGCTCCCATCTTGAGTGCCGGCATCATCTCGATGTTCTTCACGCCGCTGCTGGTGCGCGTCGCTCCGCACGTGACGGCCGGGGAGAAGCTGCTCGCGCCGTTGATGAAGCTGCTGGGCGTACGCAGCATCGATCAAGCCGACGCCACGCCAGGTGAGACGCCGTCGGGTCACGTGGTGCTGGTGGGCTACGGCCTCTCGGGTCAGCTGATCGCCCGTGCGCTGGAGGCGTGCGGCGTGAAGTACGTGGCGCTCGAGCTCAACGCCGACTCCGTGCGCAAGGCCCGCGCGAGTGGAGCCACCGTCTATTACGGCGATGCCACTTCGCCTGAAGCGCTCGAACACGCCCATCTCGCGCAGGCGAAAGCCCTGGTGCTGGTGATGAACGATCCCTCTGCGGTGCAGCGCGTGCTCACCAGCGCCAACCGGGTTGCGCCGAAGGTGCCCGTGTTGCTGCGCGCCCGGTATCTCGCCGAGAAGCCCGGCCTCATCGCGTTGGGCGCGCAGGACGTGGTGGCCGAAGAGGTGGAGGGTGGTCTGGAGATGCTCTCGCGCGTGTTGCGCTGGCTGGAGACGCCGCGAAACCTGATCGAGAAGCGCATGCGGGAAGCGCGTGAAGCGACCCAGACCAGCGAGCGCAAGGTCACCGTGCCCCGGCGCACCCTGGGCGAGATGCAGGCGCTGGCCGATCTCAAGCTCGAGCGGGTGTCGATCGAAGCGGGCTCGCCGGCCGCGGGGAAATCAGCGGTGGAGATGGATCTCCGCAAGCAGACCGGCGCGTTGATGATCGCCGTGCAGCGGGGGCTCGCTTTGCTCGAACAGCCCGACCCGCACGTGCGCTGGGAGCCGGGCGACGTGGTGTTCCTCGCCGGCACCGGTGAGTCGATTCGCAAGGCGAACCGGCTGCTCACCGAGCACGTGGTGGTTCTACCCGTGCTGGGCGACGGCGATCAGTGACCATTGCTTGGAAAGCCGTGGCAACGCCCGCCTCGAGAAGAGCAATGTTGCGGAATCAAGCTCTTCTATGGCTAACAAAATCGAAGCAATTGCAGTCTGGATCACTCTATGTAGGTGGCCATGGGTATATTTGTCAGCGCCGTGTGCTGCCCCTCTCTGCATGTCTGGGAGTTGGAAGGCTGTTTTGCGCGCTGCACTTCCTCAGTTGCCTACGGCAACGCATACACCGGATGAGCATTGTGCACGGACCGGAATGACCGCACAGTCAAACGCGGCTGCGCACAATTTACACCGACGAGAGAAGGTGGCCCTCAACTCAGCCGCGCGTGCGGTCGATGAATTGTTGAGTGGGACGGCACAAATCGATAGGCATTCGAGGTCTGCGTCAAACAAACTGCATTCCGAGTCACTAGTGCAGGCACGTGGCAGGCTGTCGAGGGCAGCACCGTAATCACTACCAAGACTCTCACTTTCGCGTTGGCAGTCTTGCTGACAGCCGGACAGCACAAGCGCAGCAAGTATCAAGACCGGTAACATCAACATTCTCGCTTCACCCACCATCTGGTCGGCGAACCTCGACACACAATCCAGCCACACAGGCAGCGCCGTTGGGGTACACCGAGCAGTCGAACGCCGCACGGCAAAGGGAGCACCTGAGAGAAAACTGGGAGTGAATCTCGTTGGCACCAGCCGCAGCTGTCCGAGCAATTGCGACAGGGCAGAGTTCGACGCAGGGAAGGCTTGTCTCAACGAGCAAACAGTCGTCGTCCGCCTTGCACGCGCGCGACACGGAGGCCAGAGCGACGTCGTATGCGCGAACGAGACTCTCGCTTTCCTTCTGACAGGTTTGTGGTTCTAGACCAGACCGGGCTGTCTCTTCGGTTCCAAGTCGTGGGGAAGTTTCGGCACGACAGCCGGACAAAGAGAACAGAACGATGGTCGCCGCTATAACAGTTTTTTCAATGATCATACGCTGCTCCGAATCCGTACCACTGGTCAAATCGGTTGAACTCTGGAATGAAACACGTGCTCGCGGCGGTGTGCTGCGTGAATGAAGTGTAATTCACCGGTTCCAAGTCGCCATTCCAGACGCCATTCCAGAGCCATGGTGTTGATGCGGCCGAAACTGTCGCGAATCCCCTGTCGCGGTAGACGACCCGAACTTGGCCGGGCATGCTAGCGAAATCTACACCGAACGAATCTAGCGGCTTCCCCGAAGGATTCGCGTTTCCGGAAGGGTCGTACTCGACAGCACTTACTGGCGTAACGAGGGGATTCAGAAACTGCCGCCCGTCGAAGGCGACTTGCAAGTGTGCCATTGGAGTGCCTGCTGTCTGCGATTCTGCGAACATAACCAAACACCAATCGTTGGGGATCGGGTTGGGACCCATCGGGCGTTCCGCATGACACTCGAACCCGAACGGGTGGTCAGTGCGCAGTCGCGTCTTCAGAGAGACTTGTTGCCACGTCCTGCCCAAGTCTTCGCTTCTAGCGAACCGCAGCGTCGAGGAAGACGCGTCTGACCAAGACAAGATGAGTTGGCC
Source organism: Archangium sp. (assembly GCA_031412555.1). Classification (GTDB taxonomy): domain Bacteria; phylum Myxococcota; class Myxococcia; order Myxococcales; family Myxococcaceae; genus Archangium_A. The sequence goes on from JANODF010000452.1 coordinate 13,235, forward strand.
AGAAATCGGAGCCCACGTGATCTCGGGCGGAATCAAAGTTCTGGCGAAATCAATGTTGGCCAAGGATGTCCACTGGATCGAATCCGGGGAGGCGAAGATTTCGACTTGGCCGTTGGCCGCGATTGCCGCCATGAACTGCAAATTTTGAGCAGTCGTTAAACCCACGCCACGATTAGTGGCAATGCCAAGATTCTTGGCGACACTGGGAGTGCCCCCGTTGGAGATAATTACATTAAGGGTGCGCGTGATGGCGTTGATGAAGATGACAGTCTGCTCGTCTTGCGCCGTCATTCCGGGCCAACCGGCAGCCCAGACCGAGGCGGGACGGTCGATTATGGATTTTTGAAAACCAGGGAGGGGCTGGAACCACTTGCTTGTGGATGCAAAGCTGGTGATGCGCTGAAGTTGAACGTCGCTCCACAGGTATCCCTGCTGTCCACCAATGCGCAAGCCTGAGATGTCTTCCTCCTTCAGGTGACGTCCCTTGTTGTCTGGGCACATTACCCCCGCCCCCGGGCACGACGTAGGCGTGTGATGGAAGAACCCCAAAACATGTCCAACCTCATGCATGAACGTGCCCCAATAGTCTGCCTCATCTGTCTTGGGGTAGTTGGCATTGGTCGCCCAAGCGTGCCGAACATAGTTTGCAGGGGTGGGATTGCAGCTTCCATCGGGTTCCAAGGTGTGAACACCCTCGAAAAGAATAATTTTGCCGTCAAGGATGTTGCCCTGAGCGTCAGGATTCCAAAAGCCCGCGGCCAGGTCGTTGCACGGTCGCGCGCCTGATGCCTGCTCGGAAGTGACCACGATCGTTCCGTAATCTGGCGGGCTTGCCCCGGTGCATCTTGGATCCTTCGGCGGATACCTTCCGGCATGGCGCAGGCGAATGTCCGCGCCCCCCACTGTGAACCACTCGTTCAAGGCCGAGCGCAGTTGAGCCTCAACGTTTTCAAGCGGAGGCGTTGGACTCAGACGAGTCAGTTCTTCCTCACAAGTAAAGACCGGGATCACGGTGTCCATCGTCCAAGCGTGGTCACGATTGGCCGCTTCTGTGGCACTCGAAAATGCGAGGAGTGCGTAGAGTACTCTCGAGCGAATCACTTGCGGCCCCCTTCGAAGCATTGATGCGTAGGTGAGTTACACCTTCAGCCGAGAATTCCAGATGATAGGGAAGCTGCACCGGCCGAAGCCCTTCCGCCACTTGGTCGAACTGCACTCCTCTCAGCCAGGGCAAAGTTAGCCACCCGATGATTTGCCCGTCAAGGACGACGCGTGACCGAGTTCTTTCCGTCAGTGCTGGGCGACGGCGATCAGGGGAACGCCGAAAGGCAGCTGCGTGCGGCCGACTGCCAGACGCTCGCAGCCGAACAACGTGGAGAGCACGCGGTTCACCGGGCCCGGCGTCTCTTCGAGATCCGAGGCGGATTGCCCGAAGCGTGAAGGCATGAAGCGCTCGGGCAGCCGCGCGTCCGGTATCTGGCCGAGAACCCGGGCCTCATCGCGCTTGGTGCGCAAGACGTGGCCGAAGAAGTCGAAGGTGGAGCTCGAGATGCTCTCGCGCGTGCTGCGTTGGCTGGAGACGCCACGCAACTTGATCGAGAAGCGAATGCGAGAGGCGCGTGAAGCCACCCAGACCTCTGAGCGGAAGGTCACCATGCCGCGGCGCACGCTGGGCGCTGGCCGATCTCAAGCTCGAGCGGGTGTCGATCGAAGCGGGCTCACCGGCCGCGGGAGATCAGCGGTTGAGCTCGATCTCCGCAATCAGACCGGCGCGTTGATGATCGCCGTGCAGCGTGGGCTCGCCTTGCTCGAGCAGCCCGACCCGCACGTGCGCTGGGAGCCGGGCGACGTGGTGTTCCTCGCCGGCACCGGTGAGTCGATTCGCAAGGCGAACCGGCTGCTCACCGAGCACGTGGTGGTTCTACCCGTGCTGGGCGACGGCGATCAGTGACACTCGCGCGGCTGGACGTTGACTGACCGAAGGGGGGAAACTGCCGCCATGGGCGCCCAGCTTCAGCCACGAATGACCTACGCCGAGTATGTCGAGCTCGAGCGCACCTCTCCTGAAAAGCACGAGTTCCTTCGCGGCGAGGTGTGGGCCATGGCCGGTGGCACGCCGACGCATTCGCTCATCTCTGCGAACGTCGGGGCGGAACTCACGGCAGCACTCAAGGGGCGGCCTTGCGCGGTCTTCAACGCCGACCTTCGGGTCCGCGTTTTGTCGACCGATCGATCGACCTACTCCGACGTGACCATGGTGTGCGGGAAGCGCGAGGTCGCTCCTGACGACGCAAACGCCGTCACCAATCCGATCGTGCTCGTCGAGGTATTGTCGGAGGGGACGGAGGCGAACGATCGAGGTGAAAAATTCGCTCACTATCAGCGGCTGCCCTCGTTGCGGGAGTACGTGCTGGTCAGCCAGCAGAGCCACCGCGTCGAGGTCTTTAGTCGCGCCGACGACAACGCCTGGCGCTATTCCGCGTACGGCGACGGCGATGTCGTGCGACTCGAGGCGCTCGGCGTGTCGCTCGACGTCGCCGGCCTGTATCTCGACCCCACAGCTTGACGGGTGCGCAGCACCAACTGTCACCTCGGCCGCTCTGCTTTCGCCTCACATGACGCCGCCGGTCACCCGTGCTGAGCGACGGCGATCAGTGAGACGCCGAACGGCAACTGGGTGCGGCCCACCGCCAGGTGCTCGCTGCCGAACAAGGTGGTGAGCACGCGGTTGACCGGGCCCGGAGTCTCTTCGAGATCCGACTCCGACTGCCCGAAGCGCGAAGGCATGAAGCGC
>JANODF010000453.1:0-3848 GCA_031412555.1 Archangium sp.
CGCGGTCGGGTTGCCAGTCGCGGTCGGGTTGCCAGTCGCGGTCGGGTTGCCTGTCGCGGTCGGGTTGCCAGTCGCGGTCGGATTGCCGGTCGCGGTCGGGTTGCCAGTCGCGGTCGGGTTGCGAGTCGCGGTCGGGTTGCCGGTCGCTGTCGGATTCCCGGTCGCAGTGCGATTGCCGGTTCCGGTCACCCCGAGCGCAGTCGAGGGGTCGCTTCCCGTCTTACCTAGAGTCGCAGTCGGGTTCGCGGCAACGGAGGCACCTCCGGCAACAGTGCCCCCTCGACTTTGCTCGGGGAGAGCGGTCGTGCCGGGCGAATTCGTCGCGACCGTGCCGCCTCCGGCAACAGCGCCCCCTCGACTTTGCTCGGGGAGAACGGTCGTGCTGGGTGAATTCGTCGCGACCGTGCCGCCTCCGGCAACGGTGCCACTTCCACTCGGCACCTGCTGCGTGCCCCCGCCCTGCGTCGGCGTATCGATCGCCACACCCTTGCGCAGGTAATCCTTCTCGCCGCGCGCCATGGCCTGGCCGCACTTGAGACCCTCCGAGAACAGCCAGGTCTTGTAGTTCGCGTACTCGTTCTGCACCTGGCTCGCGAGCCGCGCCAAATCCATGCGCGCCTGGGCATGTGAGAACAGGGTCGACCGATCCCGCGACGAGCACTCCGCGACTTCGGGAGGCCGTTCAGCCAGGCCACTGCGCCTGGGCTTGTACTTCACGCCGAGAAACGGCCGCTCGATGTCCTTGAGCGCGTCGTAGAGCACGGCTTTCGTCTCCGCCGACATCGAGGCGCGCGCGGCCTCGCACGAGATGATCGCCTTCGCACAATCCCCCGTGGGATCCGTGCTGGTGACCTTCTTTCCTTTGGCCGGCTTCTGCCCACCCGTCCACGTGCCACCCGAGTCGAAACACCAGGTGGCGACGCTGTCGAGGCCCACCGAAAGTGAGCCCGACGACTGAGCAAAGCCGGTCAAGACCGACACCTCCCGCGTCGGAGGCGCCTGACATTCGACGGGCAGCTCCGGGGCGAGAACGACGAGAGCGACGACCAGGGACAACACGGCCGCACTCTCTCACAAATCGAGGGTCTTCAGGCCGCGTCGAAGGCGGTCTTCAGGTCTTCGATGAGGTCGGCCGAATCTTCGATGCCAACGGACAAACGGATGAGTCCGTCGGTGATGCCCAGCTTCTCCCGGGTCTCCCTGGGGATGGACGCGTGGGTCATGATGGCCGGGTGCTCGATGAGCGACTCGACGCCGCCGAGCGACTCTGCGCAGGCGAACACCCTGGTGGTTTTGAGGAACCGGCGCGCCGCCTCGAGACCGCCCTTCATGTCGAAGGTCATCATGCCGCCGAAGCCCTTCATCTGCTTCCGCGCCAGCTCGTGCTGCGGGTGCGAGGTCAGGCCGGGGAAGGTGACCTTGTTCACCTTGGGGTGCGAGACGAGGAAGTCGGCGATCTTGTGCGCGTTCTCCGTGTGACGCTGCATGCGCACGTGGAGCGTCTTGACGCCGCGCAACACCAGGAACGAGTCCATCGGGCCGGGCACGCCACCGACGGCGTTCTGCAGAAAATACATCCTGTCGGCGAGGTCCTTGTTCGAGGTGCACACGAAGCCACCCACCACGTCGGAGTGGCCGTTCAGGTACTTCGTGGTCGAGTGCGTGACGATGTCGATGCCGTGCTCCAGCGGGCGCTGGAAGTACGGGGTCATGAAGGTGTTGTCGCAGACGCTGATCAGTTTGTGCTTCCTGGCGATCTCCGCGGCGCGCGCGAGGTCGACCAGCTTGAGCATCGGGTTCGTCGGCGTCTCGAGCCAGATCATCTTCGTCTTGGGGGTGATCGCCTTCTCGATGTTCTCCGGGTTCGTCATGTCGACGAAGGAGAAGGTCAGCCCGTGACGGCTGTAGACCTTGTCGAACAGACGGAAGGTGCCGCCGTACACGTCATCGCTGCAGATCACGTGGTCGCCCTGCGAGAGCATGTGCATCAACATGTCGGAGGCCGCGCAGCCCGAGCCGAACGCAGCGCCGTACTTCGCGCCTTCGAGCGCCGCGAGGCACCCTTCGAGCGCGACGCGGGTGGGGTTCTTGGTGCGGGAGTATTCGTAGCCCTTGTGCTCGCCCGGCCCGTCCTGAACGTAGGTCGAGGTGAAGTACACCGGGGTCATGATCGCGCCCGTGGTGGGGTCCGGCGTCTGGCCTGCGTGGATGGCGAGCGTGTCGAAGCGCATGGCGCAGACTCATCACAGAGGCTCGCGCCGGGAAAGCGCTGCGTCTCCCTCTCCCTGCGAGCGGGTCGGGGTGGGGGGCTGCTGACGCAATTGGGGCCCCTCACCCGGCGCTGCGCGCCGACCTCTCCCCGCTCGCAGGGAGAGGCTTCTTCACTTCGCGGTGAGCTCTGCGACGAGCTCGGGGGCGACGTCGACTGAGGTGAGCAGCCACAGCAGGTACCGCACGTCAGCGCTGACATTACGCGCGACGTCGGGGTTGTAGCCAAAGTCGTTCGCCACGTTTTCCCAGACGCGATCGAAGTTCACGCCGACCAGCCGGCCCTTGCCGTCGATCATCGGGCTGCCTGAGTTGCCGCCCGTGGTGTCGCAGTCAGACAGGAAGTCGACCGGCACCTGCTCGAACTTGCCCGTCGCATAGGCGTCGCGGATCTTCTGCGGCACGTCGAAAGGATCCTTGCCGGTGTGTTTGGCCATCATGCCGGCGAGCGTGGTGTGCGGGGTCATCAGCACCGCCTCCTTGGGCGAGTAGCCTTTCACGCGACCGAAGCTGACGCGCAGCGTGAGGTTGGCGTCAGGCGCCACCGGCCGGCCCGCTTCGGCGATCACGGCCTTGCGCCACTCGGGCCGCAGCTTGAGCACCCGGCCCGAGAACGCATCACGCCGATCCCTCAGCGCGCGCCGCTCGACATCGAGCGCCAGGCCCAGATCCACCAGCGGGTCCTTGCGCGCCTTCAATTGATCCGGCGTCTCCTCGAACATCTTCTTGCGCTGGTCGAGGTCGAAGATCTTCGAGGCCGTCATCAGCTCGGAGATCTTCCTGGTGATCGCCGCGTCGTCTTTGAGCGCACCGAAGACCGCGTCGAGCGCAGGGCTCCGCTGATCCTTCGGCAACGCGAGTACCCGCTTCATCCACGAGAGGAACAAGCGGCGATCGACCTGCGCGGAGTACCGCTTCTGATCCCGCTCGTGGCGTTCACGCAGCCGGGCGAGATCGCGATCCTGAAAACCAGGCTCCCGTTCTGCATCGGGGCGCTGCGCTTCAACGCTCCGCCGCGCGATCAGCAGCGGCCAACCGATCGCCCGCGCACCACGCCCCGACATGTCGAGGAGGAAGTCGCGATCCCAGGTCTGGGTGCGCTCGGTCATCAGCTGCAGCAGCCCCGCGTGGGCCTCGATCGCAGAAGCGAACTCCGGCTTCTTCGCTGCGAACGCCTTCACCTTCTCGTCGGCGGCGCGTTGCTTCTCGATGATCTTTCCGCGCAGCAGGCCGGCCAACTGACCTTCGGAGTTCTTCTTCGCGTTGAGCAACCCGCGCAGGTCGTCGGAGGTCGCGATCACCACATCGGGCGACTTCTTGCCCTCCTCTTCCACGATGGCCACCCACTCCGCCGCGAGCGCCTGCAACGAAGGGAACCAGCGCTGCTGCCGTTCCGCCATCTCTTCGGAGAGCTGCGCGCGGAAGCTGGTGCCCGGGTAGCCGAGCACCGCCACCGCGTCGCCTTCCTTCACGCCGTCTTTCGAGAGCGGGAAGAAGTACTTCGGCTGGTACGGCTTGCCCTCCTGGTACACGCGCACCAGCGCGAAGTCGCCGGAGTGGCGCGGCCACATCCAGTTGTC
>JANODF010000454.1:0-33749 GCA_031412555.1 Archangium sp.
CTCAGTGCGCACGCCCCGTTCATTCGGGTTCGACGTCAGCCACCCCGACCACACCTCCACCGGACGAAGCCCCTCGCCCGCGAAAGTGAGCGTCGCGTTGCGCGAGAAGTACGGAACGCCCGCAGGCGGAAGGAGCGTCAACGACACCACCCGCCCCTCCATCGAGAACGTCCATGCCGAGTGGCCTGTGAGCTCTGCCGACGCCGCCGTCAGCGCCACCGGCAGCGTCGCGGTGCTCTCGTGCAGCACATACGGCCACTGCAGGCCTTGCCCATCCACCAGGCGCAGATCCCGGAAGTCGGGAGCCATCGTCTGTGCGTGGGTCGCAGTGAAGGTCACACTCGAGACCTCCGTGCCGCTCACCCCTCGCACCCATGCCTGCTGCGGGAACGGGGAGACCTCCAGCGCCGCGCCCGCCTTGCGGAACTCAGCGAGCGGTGACGTGGGCACGTACTCCGGGTTCTTCTGGGGCTCGCCCAGCTGTGCCGGCGCGAGGTCGAAAGGCAGCCGCACCTCGTTGTCAGAGGTGTCGAAGTGCGCGCGGCGCGTGCGGTGTCCCCCGAAGAAGAGCGTCACCGGCTGCGAGGGGGGCGTGACGAAGACGAGCTCGGGCTGCTCGATGACGAAGGCCAGCTCGAGCTGCTCGAGCATCGGGCTGTCCTCGTCTTCGATGCGCACCTCGAGGCGTTCGTCGCTGATCGCCGCGAGCGGGAGTTCGAGCCGCTCCACCGGCGTCGAGCCCGCCTGGCGGAACACCCGGCCCCGGCCCAGCTCCCCGCTCGCGCTGCTCACCATCACCTCGCGATTGAACCAGGGCGTCGTCGTCTTCACCGACAACCGCATCGGCACGATGCCGCGCGGCTTCTCGAGCTGCCACACCGTCGCCTTTCCCTCGCGCTGCGGCGACTGCGTGATGGGCCACGCCAACGTCGTCTCAGGTGGGCCCCGCTCGGCAAACGTCGCCACCGCCGACGGCGTGATGAATCCGTCGTCCTGCCCGTTCAAGGTCACCCGCAGCTGCTGTGCGTCCTTCTCCAGCGCAGGGAGCCACACCTCCATCCGTTCACCGGTGCCCGGCAGGCGGAACAGGGTCGTCTCGATGCGAGCCACCACCACGCCTTTCTCGGTGAGCGCCTCGATGACCGCACGGCGAACGAAGCGAGACGCGTGACTGTTGAACTCGAGCCGGGGCGTGCGCGCGCGTTGAGACGGCAGCGCAAAGGTCGCGGTCTCCTCGAAGAGATGAGGTGTGCCCGGGTCAGCCGCCGTCTCCTTGCGGTTGGCAGAGACTTGAGTGAGCCAGACCCGCTGCTCGGCCTCGAACGGCCGCTCCCGCTGCACCACGAAGGGCACCAGCGTCCCCGCGGCATCGAACAGGCGCACGTCGGCCAGATCACGATCGACCTGGCGCAGCACCGCGTCGGGCAGGGGCAAGCGGGCCCACGCACCGACCCGGCCTTCCAGCCTGACGGCGGCCTGCTGGGGGAAGACCGTGCGCAGTTGTTCGGGCGACTGAGCGAGCAGCAGCAGCGTGATGAGCGGGGTCATTTCGTGTCCTTCTCGACGACGTCGGCGCGCTTGAAGACGAAGCGCTGGTACGCCAGAGAGATGATGATCAACGAGACCGCGAGGCCCATCAGCGAGGCCACCCGGTAGAGGTCCTTGAGCTGGCCCAGGTCGTAGAGGAAGACCTTGCCGATGCTCGCGAGGAGGAAGACGAGGCTCATCCAGCGCAGCGCGCGCGACTTGCGCCACATGCCGACCGCCAGCAGTGCCACCGCGTAGAGCACCCAGCTCAACGACAGCGCCACGTCACGCGCGGGCAACCGGTCGAAGGTCACCGTCACCGTCGACGACTGCGAGAAGAAGTCGAACACGCTCAAGGTGACCCACGCGAACACCACCAGCGCCGCGCCGATGGCCGACGTCGAAGCGCCCCAGGGAATCTTCCCCGCGTAGAGCCCGGTCTCCCAGCCGCGCGCGCGCTGCACTTCGTGTTCGGTCAGCAACCACGTCGCCGCGATCAAGCACGCCGCGGGGATGAGGTACGTGTAGGTCAGCCAGTTGAAGAAGATGACGCCGCTGCGCTGGTGGTACTCGAGCACCCAGGGGTTGAAGAGCAGGCGCACGCTGACCAGCGTGAGCAGCGTCAAGGCCAACCACTTGAGTCCGCGCGAGTCGAAGCGCTTCCACAGCCCGAGGTAGCCCACCGCCATCAGCGCCCACGAGAGGGTGACCCACTGGTTCTCCAGTTGGAGCGGCACGGCGATCGCGATCAGCGTGCACGCGGCGGCCAGCAGCCACATCACGCCGCGGCTGCCCAGCGAGCGCGCTGAACGTTGCGCCAGCAAGGCCGAACCGAGGGCGATGACCGCCAGACCCACCGCCAATGCGCCCTGCATTTCGCGGCCGAACGCCTCGCGCCAGAAGAGAAGCATTCCGGGGAAAGCGGCAGGGAGCGCCGTCGCCAGCGCCACCGGGCCCCAGGGCCGCTCGTGGAACTTCTGCCCCGCGAAGAACAGCAGCGCGTGCAGCACCAGCGCCACGCACGACGCCACCAGGAAGAGCTGTGTCCACGGCATCAGCTCGCCTTCGCCCGAGCGAAGTGGCTCCACCAGCCGCAGCCCGAAGAGCAGGACCGTCGTGAACGCCGCGGCTCGCAGCGTGCCGCGAATCGAGGCCGCGACTCCCAGCGCGGTGATCAACCCGAGCGCCACGAGCACCTGCATCGGCTGCGTCGGCAGCGCAGTCACCGAGAGGATCGCGATGCTCAGCGTCGCGATGACGAACGCCACCAACACCCGCTCGACCCTCGCGAAGAAGGTGGCGCCGAGCAGGGCCAGACCGAGCACGAGGGAGGGGCCCAGCGTCAGCACCGGGTCTGCGTTCACGCTCGCGTCCACGAAGGTGCTTCGGGTCGCGAGGTTCAGGTAGTCGACCGCGAAGGCCAGCGCAGGCGCGAGGCCGACGACGAGCTGCCAGCCCGGCGCCGTGTCTTTGCGGCCCATCGCGACGAACAGCAGCGTGATGACTCCGAAGCCGATGGAGAAGGTGAGGTGCGATTCGTCGTGCACGCTTCGCACGGCGGCCAGGAGCAGCACGCCCATGATGCCGGCCAGCAGCCAACGCCCCGCAGTCAGCGCGGTGGTGCGACGGGCTTCGGCTTGTCGCGGCCACTCGACGTTCAGCACGCCCACGGCAGCGAGCACGAGGTTGACCAGCAAGAAGGTGACCGAGGTCAGCTCCGTCGCCGCCCGGTTCGAGGCCGCGAGCCCCAACACCAGCAACACCGCCGCCACCGCAGTCGAGAGCAGCGCTTCTTCGCCCTCTTTGGCCTTGCGGTGAATGAAGCCCGCGCCGACGAGGAGGATCGCGAGGAAGCCTGCGGTCGGTGCCAGGGGCACTGCCAGCGAGTTGCTCGCGCCGAAGTAGACCAGCACCACCGTCGGCGTCAGCAACGCGAACCCCTGCAGCAGCCGCGAGGCCGGCGTCGGGGCGTCGTCGTCATCGGTGAAGCGACTGGAGAAGACGCCGAAGAGCACCGCGAAGACCGCCATCACCACGAAGGCGATCCACACCTGCTGCGGCTCCATCTTGGTGAAGACCCAGCCGAACTCCATGAGCAGCGTGCCGCCCAACGCGAGGGCCGCGATGCTCTTCCACTTCTTGAGGTAGGCGATCCCCAACAGCGCGACGTCGAGGAGGAAGACGTAGGTGAAGAGCGGGCCGGGCGCGTTCTGGCCCGTCGAGAGCAGGAGCGGGGTGGCGAAGCCTCCGACCAGCCCGAGGTAGGCCGCGATGCGGTTGTCTTGTTTGACGGCGAACACCACGGCGACTGCGGTGATCAACACCATCAGCAGGAAGGCGACGGGGAGCGGGATGAGCTCGTAGAGCGCCTTGGACGCCCACGTCGCTGCGTAGAGCACCACGATGCCGCCGGCCCCGAGCGCCTGGCCGGTGACTTCGTAGCGGGCACGGAGCTTTTGTGAGCCCACCAGCGCGGCGAGCCCGGTCAGCACGGCGCCGATGACTCGAATGGTCGGGGAGAGCCACCCCTGTGCGATGGAGTATTTGAAGAGGTAGAGGCCCGCCATCGCGAACACGATGCCGCCGAGGACTGCGGCGCCGCGGACGCCGATCCACTTTTCCCACTCGACAGGTGCAGCGACAGGTGCAGCGACGGGTGCAGCGGGCGGCGGCGGTTCTGGTTGGCGCTCTTCCTCTTGTGAAGCCGGAGGCACGGGCTCCGGTACTGACATCGGCACTGGCTCGGGCAGCGATGTGGGCGCCACGGGCGCTTGCACTTCTTCTCGCGGGGCCTCGATGACCCGTGGGGGCGTGGTCTGCATCGTCTGCAGCTGACGCTGCAGCAGCTCGAGCCGCAGCATCGTCATGTCGGAGCGCTTGATCGCCTCCTCCGCACGACCCCGCGCCATCCACGCGATGACGACCGACGCGATGACGGGGACCGCCGTGCAGCAGAGTCCAAAACCGAAGACCGCTTCGTCCATGGAGCATGGCCTAACACCGCTCGCTTCATCCCCTTCCTTCAGACTGCGGCTGCGCACGTTGCTGCGCAGCGCCGTGCAGTTGTTTCGGCACCGTTCGCATCTCCGCTCACCGCGAGAGGGTTGCGGAAATAGGGATCGGTCTCCATCACCGGTCTCGCCGAGTCGACTGCTCTCGGGAGGACCGCTCAGCATGACCCCTTGATGATCGAATGAATGAATGAATGAATGAATGACGCTGCGCGAGACAAGCCTCGAAGTGCTTGAAATCAAAGGAACCAGGGTGACTCGTGCTGGACGCCTCCGGTCGCCTTGGGCCGACGGCCTGGTTCGAACGGAAGGGAACACGATGGCGCTCGTTGCCCAACCGCTGCTCATCTGGAGCATCGTCAGGCGTTGCGGCGAGCCGTGACCGAGCTCGTTCGCGCGGCAGTGCCCATGGCAGAGGTCGAGGCGCTCAGCGAGAGCACCTTCGCTCGCTATGGCCTCCGGCCCTCGGAGTTCGAGGCCTGGCTCGCGTCACAACCCACGCAACGAGAGTGATTCAAGGAACGCGCACGGATCCCTGCTCGAAGGCCGGGTGATCCGCGCAGCGATAGCCGTAGGTGCCGAAGTCGGAGAAGCGCACCGTCTTCGTGATTCCGCTCGTGGTGGTCATCTGGCGATTGCTGGGACCGCAGGTCTGCTGCAGCCGGTGGAGCGTGAACGTGCCCGAGAAGGTGACGTCCTGGCTGGTGGTCACGCGCATGCACTTGGGTGAATAGCCGCTGCTGCCGAAGGTGACGGTGCGGCTCGCTCCGGCGGCGGTGCGGTCGTCGTACACCGTGCAGTTCGCCGGGAAACCCGTGCACGGAGGCGGCGCACAGACGTGATTCGAGTTGCACACCCAGGGCAGGCCCCCCGCGGTGCACTCGGCATCTTCACAGCAGCCCGCAGTGGGAACGCAGGTGTCGGGGCACGCGCGCTGGCCGGAGGGGCAGTCGATGGCCAGCGTCTCGAGACCTGCATCCAGGCCCGTCGAGGTGACCTGCAACGTGGGCGCGCCCGGCACGGAATCGAGCACGTGCAGATCGAGCTCACTGCTGCCCGAGCTGATCACCCAGTTGAGCGGCATGCTGGAGCAGGTGTTCTCGCTGTAGAGCGTCATCGTGGTGGATGACGGAGTGAAGGAGAGCGGCACGTCAGCGGTGGCGATGACCGGCGCTCCGCAGCGGTCCTGCATCTGAACCTTCACGACAGGCGAGCAGACGTCTCTGAGGATCTGCGCTGAGGGGAGAATGACGAGCTGCGCTGCTCCACCGCAGCCGGCATCGACACCCGCATCTTCCCCCGCATCCGGCGTGCCCGCGTCGGGCTCCACCACGCCCGCATCGGGAAGGCCCGCGTCTGCGTCACCGGCGTCAGGCTCGCCTGCATCGACCTCGCCGCCGCCACTGCCTCCGCCCGTCGAACCGCTGTCCACACTGCCGCCCCCGCTGCCCGCATCGCAGTACCCACCTGTGCAGTACGCGCGATCGAAGTCGAAGCACGCAGCGAGAGACGACACGGCCAACGACAGAGCGAGGAGTCGGGAGAGCTTCATCTGGAGGACGTCATAGTACGGCTCATCGCACCGTTCCTTCTGGTGAAGAAGTCGGCGAAGCCTGTTGGGTGTGCGCCCTACTTCCGCTTCGTCGGCTTCTTCTTCGATGCAGGCCTTGGCTTCGGCACGGGCTTCAAGTCGACCGACAGCGCCACGTTCTCCGAGAGCGCCACTTCACGCGTCTCCTCGAGATAGTTCGTCAGCACCAGCGACAGGGAAGCCGCTTCACCCTTCGGCAACTCGAGGTGCAGCGGCGTGACGCCCAGCACCTCGTCACCCCGCTTCACCTGCGCCCCCACGGGCGTCGACTTCACGTCGAGCCACACCGTCTTCTGCTCCGCCGGCGGAGCAGGCTTCGGCGCGGGCGGCTCGATCACCTTCACCGGTGCCGGCGTGGGCGTGACCTCGACGGCAGGCGGGCTCACGAACGTCCACCCGACGGCTGCCGCGAGCAAGAGCACCACCACCACCGCGGCGATCAACGGCATCCGCGACGGCTGTACTGCCGCGGCCAGCGCCGCTTCGTCGACCTCCACCACCGGCGCAGGTGCACCGGTGAACGGCTGCAACGCATCCGCCAGCGCAGCAGCGCTGGGAAAACGGTCGGCCGGATCCTTCTCCAGGCAGCGCATCACCACCGCACCCAGCCCCGAAGGAATGCGCTCACCACCCGGCGTCACGTTCGGCAGCGGCGGCGGCGGGCTCTGGGTGATCTCGATCACCAGCTTCCCGAAGGTGTCCGCGATGAACGGCTGCCGGCCCGTGAGCAGCTCGTACATCACCAGGCCCACCGCGTAGACGTCGACGCGTGCGTCGGCGAGGCCACCCATGGCCTGCTCCGGCGCCATGTACTCGGGCGTGCCGACCACCACGCCGGCCTTGGTGCCCACCAGCTTCAAATCACCGATCGGCTTGAGCAACTTCGCCACGCCGAAGTCGAGCACCTTCACGAAGTCGGGCTCACCATGGCGCGTGATGAGGAAGATGTTCTCCGGCTTCACGTCGCGGTGCACCACGCCGACTTCATGCGCCGCGTGGAGCGCGCGCGCGACCTGCTGCCCCAGGTTGACCGTGCGCTTGATGGCGAACGGGCCGTGGTTGATGGCCTCGGCGAGCGCGAACCCCTCCAGCACCTCCATCACGCAGTACACGCAGCGCCGGCCATCGGGCAGCGGCTCATCACCGAAGTGCGTGACGCCGACGATGTGCTGGTTGGCGATGGCGTTGACCGCCTGCACCTCCTGCACGAAACGATGCACGAACTCGGGCTCGAGCAGGTGCTCCTGCTTGAGCACCTTGAGCGCGGCCTTCTCACCGGTGCGCGTGTCGGTGGCCAGATAGACCTTCGCCATCGCGCCTTCGCCGAGCACCTTCTCGATCTTCCACGCAGAGAGCGTCTGCCCCTCGAGCTGAGGCTCCATCACCTCGACGTCGACCACCGGGTGTTTGCCCGACACCGTGCGCGCCTGGGCCCGCGCCCGCAACGCCTCCAGCGTCTGGCTCAAGGTGGCGGCCGAGACCCGATCCGCGATGGCCCGCTGCAACGCACTCTCGAAGGGGCTGGCGTCTTTCGAGCCCGAGCCCGCGGCGAGCAACACCTGCGCGAGAGAGCGCACGTCCCCTTCCGCGCTCGCATCGGGTGGAGCGAGCCCCACCAACGACGCGTCGAGCACCGCGGGCGAACCGGGGAAGAGATCGGCCGGGCTCACCTGCCCCAGGAACAAACCCGCGGCGTGCAGGGTGGCCAGCGCATCGGCGACCTCCACGCCCAACGAGACGAGCGACTCCACCGGCTGACGCGCGCTGCGATGCAGGGTCGTCCACGGCACCAACGAGAGCACCGCGGCCGGGCGGCCATCGTCGAGCACCACCCCGCCGCGAATCATGCGCAACGAAGGGTGGCTCAGCTGGGCGAGCGCCTCGAGGCCATCGAGAAAGTGGGCCTTGTCGACCGCGAGGCCGTCTTTGACCACCCGAAGCTCGACCTCGGCGCCATCCACCTTGCCGCGTCGACGCTCGGATCGGGGATCACCCGAGAGCAGTTCCCCTACCTCGATTGCGCGCTTCGTCACGGTACCCCTGATGCTGCATCACGCCGGTTCAGCCGAAAATCCAGACCACCTTCGGGTGGTGCGGGCTACTCACTCTTGAGTACGCGGGAGAGGACCCGGGCGGTGAAATTCACGAGCGGAATGACGCGCTGATAGTCGAGCCGGGTGGGGCCGATCACCCCCACCGTACCGAGCACCTGATCATCCGTGCCGTACGGGCTCGCGATGACCGTGACATCACCCTGGCTGCCGAACTCGCTCTCGGCGCCGATGAAGATCTGCATCTCGCGCGCACGCTGCACCCGATCGAGCAACGAGAGCAGCTTGTGCTTGTCGTCGAGCGCCTTGAACAACGCGCGCATGCGGCGCACGTCTTCGGCGAACTCCGGGGTCTCCAGGAAACTGCCGGTGCCTTCGATGACCACGCGCTCTGCCGAAGACACGTCGGTCGCCGCCGCACCCAGCTTGAGCGCGCGCGCCACCACCTCGTCGTACTGCGTGCGCTGCGTCTCCAGCTCCTGGAGGATGCGGCTGCGTACGTCTTCGATGGAGGCCGCCGAACGCAGCAGCTCGTTGAGATAGTTGCTCGCGTGAATCAGCTCTTCTGAGCTGACCGGGCGATCGAGCATCACCAGCTTGTTCTGCACCTGCCCGCCCTGCCCCACGAGAATGGCGAGCGCGCGGTCGTCACCCAGGCGCACGAACTCGATGCGCTGCAACGAACCCGCAGACGGCCTTGGAATCAGCACCACGCCCGCGTGATGCGAGAGCTGGTGGAGCACCTTGCCGGCTTCCTGCAGCCGCTCCTCCACGCTGCCCGACCCCACGTTGGCCAGCCCCGCTTCGATCAACTGCTGATCAGCCGGCGAAGGCGACTTCAGCTGCAACAACGAGTCGACGAAGAAGCGATAGCCCTGGTTGGTGGGAATGCGGCCGGCCGAGGTGTGCGGCTTCTCCAGGTAGCCCAGGGCCTCGAGCTCGGAGAGCACGTTGCGCATGGTGGCCGGTGAAACCTCGAACTCGCCCCGGCGTGTCAGCTGCTGACTGCCGACCGGATCTCCCGACGTGATGAACTCCTGCACGACCGCCCGGAGCACGTCTCGGGCACGGTCATCCAACTCTTCAGCCATTGGGTCGCATTGTGTCACAGCCCTACTTTCGCCGCTTCGCCACCAGCACCAGCTTCTCCGCCCGGCTCAGCTGCTTGACCCGCGCCTCCCGGGAAAGGGCCGCCGACCGGTCCTTGACCCGCACGCTCCACACCACCTGCACTGGCCCCCGGGAGCGGGTGTACCGAGCGCCTTTGCCCGCGTTGTGCGCGGCCACCCGGCGGGCCAGGTCGTTCGTGCAGCCCGTGTAGAGCGAGTCGTCGGCGCAGCGGACCATGTAGACGTGCCAACTCGGCATGGCGTGGTTCTACCGCGCGCAGGCATTTCGCTTCTGCAATGTTCCCCACCCCATGAAGCCCACCTCGACGCGTGTCATCGCCGATTTGAAGGAGTTCGCCGCCCTCACCTCTGATGAGCGCGGGGCGCAGCGCGTCGCCTGGGGCCCGGTCTGGCGCACGGCGCGCGCGTGGTTTCAGAAGAAGCTGCAGGACGAGCTGCAGCTGGGCACCACCCGCGACGCGGCGGGCAACCTGTGGGCCACCCTGCCCGGCAAGTCGAAGAAGAGCATCGTCATCGGCAGCCACCTCGACTCGGTGCCCGGCGGCGGTTGGCTCGACGGCTGCCTGGGCGTCATCTCCGGCCTCGAGGTGCTGCGGCGCGCGAAGGCGGAAGGTACCCCGCCGCTCACCATTCACCTGGTCGACTGGGCCGATGAAGAAGGCGCGCGTTTCGGCCGCAGCTTGATGGGCTCTGCGGCTTCCGCGGGCGCGCTCGATGCGCAGAAAGAGCTCGCGCACCTGGTGGATCGCAACGGCATCAAGCTGCCCGACGCGCTGGCGGAGAACGGCATCAAGCTCGACGAGCTGAGCCAGGCGAAGAAGTACTTCGATGCGCTCGACGCGGTCGCTTATCTCGAGCTGCACATCGAGCAGGGGCCGGTGCTGGAGTCGATCAAGAAGCCCGCGGGCGTGGTCCTGGGCACCATGGGTGTGGAGCGCCACAACCTGCGCTTCGTCGGCCAGGCCGCTCACTCGGGCGCCGCGCCCATTCACCTGCGCAAAGACGCGTTCCTCGCTGCGGCCGAGTTCGCGCTCGCCACCCGGGAAATCAGCGTGAAGTATTCCGGCAAGACGCCGCGCACCCGCGTGGTGGCCACCTGCGGTGTGGTGAAGGTCGAGCCGAACTTCGTCACCGCGGTGCCGGGTTCGACGGAGATCTCCATCGACCTGCGCGCGCTCGACGGCAAGGTGCTCGCGAAGATGCTGAAGGACTCGAAGAAGGCGTCCGAGAAGGCGGCGAAGAAGTTCCAGGTGAAGGTGAGCTGGAGCCCGCTGCTGCACATCACCCCGCGGCCGTTCGACCCGCTGCTGATGAAGTTCGTCTCGCAGTCGCTCAAAGAAGTGGTGGGCTCCGCGCCGGAACTTCCTTCCGGGCCCCTTCACGACGCGGCGGAGATGGCAGCGGTGGTGCCCACTGCGATGTTGTTCGCGATGAGCTCACCGGGCATCTCGCACACGCGGCTCGAAGACACCCCCATCCCCGCGCTCGACAAGTCCATCCGCGCGTTCCTGCGCACGGTCGATCGCACGCAAGACCACTTCGCCTGAGCGTTCCTGAACCAAAGCCTCCCACCGTCTCCCTCTCCCCGCGGGGGAGAGGGTTGGGGAGAGGGCAGTCGCAATGCTGAGCGACCTGCTCATCTGGCAGCGCAGTCGACGCCGCCGCGAGGTGGACTCCGCCCCGCCGTCGATCGATCCGAACAGCCCTTTCTGGGCGCTGTTCCTCGAAGGAACGTCACTGCTGGCGAGCTTCGACGAATCACGCGCACTCGAGCTGCTCACCCGCGCCGATTCCTGCTGTCCGCACGACCCAGCCATCCGCGCCGCGCTCGACGAGACGCTGGGAGAAGCCGAGTTCCTGGTCAACGACTACGGCCTCGCGCTCGAGCATCTGCGCCGGGCCCACACCACCTGGGCCCAACTCAAAGAGCCGCTCGCCGAAGCAGAGGCGCGAGCCTGGTTGGGCGCCTGCATGGTGCAGCAGGGCCGCTATCAAGACGGCTTCGAAGCGCTGCACGCCGCGCAGAGCGCCTTCCAGGCCCTCGACCAGAAACCCCGCGCCGCACGAGCGATGAACTACCTCGCGGTGATTCACGAGGAGCTCGGCGACTACCACCGCGCCTTCGAGGTCTACCGCGAGGCGCTGGAGTGCGCGGTGGCCGACGACGACGCCGACATGCAGGGCCGCGTGCTGGCCAACTACGGTGAGGCGCTGGTGAACTGGGGCGCGCCGGAGCAGGGGCTCCCGGTGTTGGCCCGCGCGGTCGAGGTGTTGCGTTCGGTGGGCGCGCATTGGCACTACGGCTGGTGCTTGCTGGCGATCGGCCGCATTCACCACAGCCGCGGCGATGGCGACAAGGCGCTCGAGTTTCATCAGGCCGCGCTGGAGGCGGTCGAACTCGGTCACTCCCCCCGCGCGCGGGTCGAGGTGTACGCGGGGCTGGGCGAGCTGCATTCTCAGCGTGGTCAGCACGTGGAGGGCAAGCGGTGGCTCGACAAGGCCCTGATGCTCGCGGCGTCGTTGGGCATCCGTCGGGAGATCTTCAAGACGCACAAGCTGCTCGCCGAAGCGCACAAACGTGCGGGTGAGTTCGAGTTGGCGCTGCGTCACCACGAGCAGTTTCACGAGGTGCGCTCGGGCGTATTCGACGAGCTGGCCCGCGAGCGGGTGGCGACCTTGAAGGCCGAGTTCGAGCTGGAACGCGTGCTGGAAGCCCGTGAACGCGAGCGCCTGAGCACCGCCGAGCTGCACGCGAAGTACGAGCAGCTGGAGCAACGCGCTGAGACGCTCTCCCACCTGAGCGTGCGAGATGGGCTGACCGGCCTGTTCAATCGCCGCCACTTCGAGGAGTCGCTGGGGCTCGAGTTGCAGCGGGCGCGCAGCTTCGGCCAGCCGCTGTGCCTGGCGCTGCTCGACGTGGATCACTTCAAGCGCATCAACGATGGCTTCTCGCACGTGGTGGGGGACGCGGTGCTGCGCACCATCGCCGAGGTGCTGCAAAAAGAGCTGCGCGCCTCCGACGTGGCCGCGCGGTACGGCGGTGAAGAGTTCGTGCTGATTCTTCCGCACACCGGGCTCGATGGCGCCCGCATCGCCGCCGAGAAAGTTCGCGTGGCCATCGCGACCAGCCAGTGGGGCCACCTCACGCCGGGCCGCGAAGTGACGGCGAGCCTGGGTCTCGCGGAGTGGAAACCGGGCGAATCGGCGACCGAGCTGGTGCGCCGGGCGGATCAAGCGCTCTACGCAGCGAAGACCAGCGGCCGCAACCGGGTGCGAGCGAACACGCCCTGAGACGGGGTTTCACCGGCGATTTCCTTCAAAGGAACCAGACCCACACCGTTCGCATCGAGCGAAGTCGAGATGCCACCTCTGCTTCGTGCGGCAAGTGGCCCCTCGACTGCTCTCGGGGCGAACGGTGGCGGTAACCGTTCGTTATCGATGATTCACCTGTTAGTTACGGCACCTGATTGAGCTGCCGTGCGTTGATGTCTGCATGAACGCGACGATGGTGTGGAAGCAGCGGTTCTCGAACTGGGCGTGCGGAGCGCTGACCGTGTTCGTCGGGCTGACCGCCGGTGGCGTGCTGCTCGCCGCGTATCGAGCCATCGAGTGTTACGCGCCGCTGCGGTGGCCGGCGAACCCGGTGCTCTCGTTCGGGCTCGCCTTCGTGGCGCTCGACCTCATCTATTACGGGCAGCACCGGGCAGAACACCGCTCGAAGCTGCTCTGGTCGATTCACGCGGTGCATCACCAGTCGAACCTCTGCGACACCTCGGTCTCGTTGCGCACGAGCGCGCTGACCCCGCTCACCGTGCTGGCGCTGCACCTCCCGCTGGCGTTCTCGGGGCTGCCCTTCGCCATCTACTTCCCCGCGTACCTGCTTCACGTGGGGCTCATCTTCCTGCTGCACGCGCGCACGCCGCGCTGGCTCGACCGCGCCGGTTGGGTGTTCAACAGCCCCTACCTGCACCGCGCGCATCACTCGAATCACCCGAAGCTGCGCGGCAAGAACTTCGGCGGCGTGTTCATCATCTGGGATCGCCTGTTCGGGACTTTCGAAGCCGACTGCGACGCGGCCACTGCGTTCGGCATCGGCAGGCAGCCCACCCCGCTCAATCCACTGGCCGCCAACCTCGTGCCCTTCAAGGCGTGGTACGACCGCCGCGCATGAGCCTCACGCAACTCCGCTACTTCGTCGCCGTGGCTGAAGAAGGCACGGTCACCAAAGCCGCTCAGCGGTGCTTCGTCAGTCAGCCTCCGATGAGCCGCCAGCTGCGCGCGTTGGAAGAAGAGCTCTCGGTGAAGCTCTTCGAGCGCACCGCCAAAGGCATGGCTCTCTCGCAAGCCGGTCAGCGCGTGCTGGAGCAGGCCCGCCGCATCCTCTCGCTGGTCGAGGAGCTGCGCGGGTAGCGCAAACAGGTAGATGCGGCGCGTCGTCCTCTTCGCTGCACGCACGCTCGCGCCATCGGTCTTGAGCCGCGTCTTTCAGCCACGACCTCGCCAGTGGTGCTCAAGCCGATGTTCGACGCAAGAACTCGTCGAACATCGGAACGGTGAAGGCAGTTTCTCCGTGGCGGCGGCTGAAGATCATCCCCTTCTTGATGAGACCATCCCGATACGGAGCCACGGCGCTGCTGACCTTGCCCAGCTCTGCTGCGATGTCTCCTGAAGCATGAGGACCGGCGCCCAGCTTCGCCATCGCATGGAGATACTCCTTCTCTCGCGGCGTAAGCCGATTCAGGCGGACCTTGAAGAATCCCCTGTCGAGATTCTCGACCGCGGCCTTCGTCGCGCGCATGACGTCGGCGAGAGTAATCGGCGAACCTGCCGCAGCGTTCCAGACTTGGTAGCCCCATTCCTGAAGAAGGAACGGATACCCCTGCGTCTTGGTCACGATGTGTTCAAGCGCGTCATCGTTGATGATGATGCCCTCACGCTTCAGCGGCTCCGAGATGGCCGCGCGTGCTGCCTCAGGGGGCAGCGGGCCCACATCCGGGTAGTCAAAAAGCCGTTCTGCGTAAGACTTGGCGTCGCCAGCGAGCCCCGCGAGCTGCGGCAGGCCGGCGCCGATCACCAGAAAAGGGAGCGCCTTCTGGCCAAGCTGGTGAGTAGCGACAATCAACGCCCCGAGATCGTCTGCCGATAGGAACTGAACTTCGTCGATGAAGAGGATCAGCACTTTCCCGTCGGCTCGCGCCGCAGCTGCGACCGTTCCCAGCAGCGCCGGAAGATCGACGTTCAAGTTCCCGGAGTCCGCGATTCCAGCCTCGGGCTTGAGGCTGTATTCGACCTCCCCGATCTTCACCTTGAAGGTCCCGGCGAAGGAGCGCAGGGCCGCCAGCGACTTCTTCGCCAGGTCTCCAGCCCGCGCCGAAGCGCTCAAACCCAGGAGTGTCGATCGGAGATGGGGAACGAGCATTGAAGCCAGTGTCTCGCCCTCGGGAGCCTCCAGGACGACGGGCACCCCCCCTTCCTGCAGAGCGACCTCGGACAGTCGACTGAGGAGCACTGTTTTCCCGACGCCACGAAGGCCAAGAAGCAGAAGGCTCTTCCCCTGGCCCCGGGCAGCGCGGGCGATGGCGACCTCTCCATCAGTGATGATTCCGGATCGACCTGCCAACTCGGGAGGCGGCGTTCCCGCCCCGGGCACGAATGGGTTCCGCTTTGCGTCCATAGGATTATTACGAATATGTAGGTTAATTAGCGTTCTGGAAACTAGTTTCCGTAACTTTCCTAAGATGCGGGACACGACTGTCGCAAGCCGGTCATCGCTGGTCGAAGAGCTGCGCGGGTAGATCAAAGAGGTATTGGCGGGCAGGTGCAAACCTGCGGCATCACTCGCCGCCATGATCACCACCTCCTCGGAGCTCCAGGCCATGCGCCGGGTCGGCCGCCTCGCTGCACGCACGCTCGCGCTCATCGGCTCGAAACTCACGGTCGGCGTGAGCACCGGCGACATCGATCGCTGGGTTCGGGAAGACACGGCGAAGCACGGCGCGAAGCCCAGCCAGCTGGGGTACCACGGCTTTCCCGCATCCGTGTGCACCAGCGTGAACGAGGTCGTCTGTCACGGCATCCCGCGCGACGACGTGCGCCTCGCCGCGGGCGACATCATCAACGTCGACATCACCAGTGACCTCCACGGCTGGCACGGCGATACCTCGGCCACCTTCTGCATCGGCGAGGTCAGCCCCGAAGCGAAACACCTGGTGGAGACCACCCGGCTCGCGCTGGAAGTCGGCATCGCGCAGGTGCGGCCCGGCGCGCATCTGGGCGACATCGGGCACGCCATTCAGGCACTCGCCGAGAAGGCCGGCTGCGGGGTGGTGACCGATTTCGGAGGGCACGGCATCGGGCGAAAGATGCACTTGCCTCCGCACGTCTCGCACGTGGGCCGGCGCGGCGAGGGCATGGAGCTGCGCGAAGGCATGACCTTCACCATCGAGCCGATGCTCACCCTCGGTGCACCCGAGACCCGTGTGCTCGACGACGAGTGGACGTGCGTGACGGTGGATGGAAAGTGGTCAGCGCAGTTCGAGCACACGGTGCTGGTCACCCGCCGCGGTCACGAGGTGCTCACCAAGCCTGGTGTTTGAGGTTCGTCCCCCACCTTGCCAAGGTGC
The DNA here is from genome assembly GCA_031412555.1 of Archangium sp. Taxonomy (GTDB): domain Bacteria; phylum Myxococcota; class Myxococcia; order Myxococcales; family Myxococcaceae; genus Archangium_A. The sequence goes on from JANODF010000454.1 coordinate 15,934, forward strand.
ACGCATGCGGCGCTGGTGGGCGTGGGCTTTGTTCATCTCGGCGTGTCAGGCGCCCATCGCGAAGCCACCGTGTGAGCTCGCACCCCAGCTCGGGGCCGGTCTTTCCCGATGGGGCGTGCAGGGTCAGCCCCTGGTGGTGAACCTCGACGGGCCCACGGACAGGTGTGCGTTCACGGCGACGGCCACCGTGGAGCTCGCCGGCCCCCGGGGTGAGACGGCCGACACCACGACCACCCTGCTCACGCGCAGCCGCCAGCAAGACCGCTTCATCTCCTTGCGGACCGCCGCAGTCGAGTTCACGCCGTCCGTCCCCGGGCGATGGATGGTGACGGCCCAGTGGTCGACCGGCCACACCGTCACGCAGGCCGTCGACATCGCCGCCCTGATCGTCGAGCGGGAGCCGCCCGCAATCAGGCGGCGCTTCGTGCATCAGATGGACGTCTGCGTGCGAGGCCCTTTCCGAACCACTTCGGCCGTGACCCTCTGTCAGCGCGCAGACGGAGAGATCTGGGCGTACGGCCCGGATGGCGAAGTGCTGGAGCACTTTCCGGGAAAGCAGCTGGCGGTTCGCGGCGACGAAGTGTGGTCGCTGATCGATCAGACGATCGAGCATCGCACGGTCACTGCGCAGCGGCTGCGGGTCGACGGCTCCGTGCTGCTCCAGGGTAACGGCGCCGAAGGCCCGACCCGGCCGGGCGTGGCGGTGCGGGCCGACGCCGATCGAACGCTGCTGATCGAGTGGGATGGCACTGCGCTCACCAGCAAGGTGATCACCCAGGGCGATGCGCTCGAGGGCGCGTTCTTCGTGTTGGAGAACGGCGCGAGCTGGAACTCCAGTGGCTGCCTGGTGCAGCAATCGCGCATCACCTGCCCGCCCTCGGCCGTGTTCGAGCAGCCCAACGCGATCGAAGACGGTTTCGTCTGGAGCCGGGCGGCAGCGCAGACTGATGGCGTGAGCATGATGCTCCGGCTCTTCGCCCGCGCGCGGCCGCTCTCACTCGAGGACGACATCATCAAGAGCGAGATCTTCATGGAGCAGGAGGATCAGCGGTTCCAGGAAGGCTTCAGCTCCGCGCCGGGTGTGGAGCGGGCGCGCGCCTCACTCGATGGCCACCTGCTGCTCCCTCGGATCGAGACCATCGAGGGTCAGCGGCGCATCACCTACGACGCCATTCCCTTGAAGAATCCTGCGCTCACCGTCACCGACGAGTGGATCATCTCGATGGAGGATCCGTTCACGCTGCTCGCCGCACCCATGCCGTCCTGGTGACGCGGCTCACCAGAGAGTGAAACCCAGGCCTGCGCCCAGCACGAGCGCTGGTCCGATCGCGCCGACCGTTCCTCTTCCGAAAGGCGCGTGGGAGAGGCGGCTGACGCCCGGTGCCACCATCAGGCTGAGCGTGAAGTTGCTCCGGGCAACGGAGTGCGGACCGCGCGAGGGCAAGGTGAAGTCGGCATGCAGGGGCACGAGCAGCGCTTGCGCCGAGGGGAATTCTTCCCAGCCTGTCGACCCCAGATGCGCGATGCCGAAGCCCGCGCTCAGGCCGAGCCAATCGCGGAACGCCCAGGTGAAGTTCGCGCCTGCGAGGAGCGAGCTGACGCCGATCTGGCTGGCGAGATCGATCATCGCGGAGATGCAGAAGCGATCCCGAATCACCGTGCCGAGTTCCAGGTGCACCGCGGGGCCGATGAAGGTCACGACTTGCGCGAGGGCGGTCGTGGCGCCGAGCCTTGCGACCAGACGCACGCGCTCCGTTTGCCGCGCTTCTTCGAGGGCCGAGGTGCCTTGCACTGACTCGCTCCCCAGGAGCGCGACCACGAGGACTGTCTGAACGAACATCGGTTTGCCCTCTCCCCAACCCTCTCCCCCTCGGGGAGAGGGAGTTCGTGGCAGCATCGCCTTCATGCTGAAGCCCCGCTACCCCTACTACCTGGCCAACGCCCCCGTCTTCGCGAACGAGGCGCTCGAGGTCACCGACAAGTTCACCGGGCAAGTCGCTACCCGCGTTGCGCTGGCTGATGCGAAGGCCATCGATGCGGGCATCGCTGCCGCACACGACGCGCGGGAGGCGATGGCGAAGGTGCCCGCGTATCAACGCCGCGACGTCTTGATGCACTGCGCTCGCCGGTTTCAGGAGCGCTTCGACGAGCTCGCGATGGCCCTGTGCATCGAAGCAGGCAAACCCATCCGCGATGCGCGCGGTGAAGTGACCCGGCTCATCGACACCTTCCGCGAAGGCGCCGAAGAAGCCACGCGTCACAACGGAGAGACCATCAACCTCGAGATCTCCGCGCGCGCCCGCGGCTACCGCGGCATGACCAAACGCGTGCCGATTGGGCCCTGCTCCTTCATCAGCCCCTTCAACTTTCCCCTCAACCTCGCCGCGCACAAGGTCGCGCCCGCCATCGCCACCGGCTGCACCTGGGTGCTCAAGCCCGCAAGTCACACGCCCATCGGCGCGTTGATCATCGGCGAGGTGTTGGCAGAGACGGATCTCCCCAAAGGCGCGTTCAGCATTCTCCCCGCGCACCGGGGCGGTGCTGAGCTGTTCACCACCGACCCCCGGCTCAAGCTGCTCTCCTTCACCGGCAGCCCGAAGGTCGGCTGGGAACTCAAGGCGAAGGCCGGCCAGAAGAAGGTGGTGCTGGAGCTCGGCGGCAACGCAGCCTGCGTGGTCGATGAAGATCAACGCGACCGGCTGGAGCACGTCGTCTCGCGCCTGGTGGTGGGCGCCTTCTATCAATCAGGCCAGAGCTGCATCAGCGTGCAGCGCATCTTCGCGCACGAGGCGATCTACGACGCCCTGCGAGAGCAGCTCGTCGCCGCCACGCGCAAGTTGGTGGTGGGCGATCCGAAGAAGGAAGAGACCTTCATCGGCCCGATGATCAGCGAGGCCGAGACCGCGCGCCTCGACGGGTGGGTCCAGTCGGCCGTACGCGCCGGGGGAAAGCTGCTCTGCGGCGGCACGCGCAAGGGCACGCTGATGGAGGCCACCGTGATGGAAGGCGTGCCGGCCTCGGAGCCCCTGGTGACCGAAGAGGCGTTCGGCCCGGTGGTGCTCTTGTCGAAGGTGAAGAGCTACGACGAGGCGCTCGCCGCGGTGAACGATTCGAAGTTCGGCCTGCAGGCCGGGGTGTTCACCAACGATCTGCACCGCGCGATGAAAGCGTGGGACGTGCTCGAGGTCGGTGGCGTGTTGATCAACGAGGTGCCCAGCTGGCGCGTCGACAACATGCCGTATGGCGGCGTGAAGGACTCCGGGCTCGGCCGGGAAGGCGTGCGTTACGCCATGGAGGACATGACCGAGCTTCGGTTGCTCGTGATCAAAGACGCGTGATGGGCAGGAGCCCCCAACGCCCTCACCCCGACCCTCTCCCGAAGGGAGAGGGAGAGGCAGTGACGGAAATCAAAGGTGGCGACACTCAGAGGGCTGTGAGTCGATTGCTCCCCGCCATGCGACCCGAAGCGCCTGACATCGCGAGGCTTTACGCCGCCCACGCGCGTCAGGTCTGGCGCACGCTGGTGCGCCTCGGCGTCCCCACGGCCGCCGTCGAAGACGCCGTGCAGGACGTCTTTCTCACCGCGCACCAACGCCTCTCCGGCTTCGAAGGGCGCTCCAACCCCGGCACCTGGCTGGTGGGCATCGCGGTGCGCGTGGCGGCCAATGCACGCCGGGCCGTGACGCGCCGCGGTGTGCTGCGCGTGGTCGATGACGCGATGGTCGACCCGGGCCGCGGTCCCGAACAACAGCTCGAACAACACCGCGATCTGCAAGCCCTGGAGGCCGTGCTCTCCCGGCTCCCCGAAGAGCAGCGCGAGGCCGTCGTGCTGATCGATCTCGAGCAGCTCACCGCGCCGCAAGCGGCCGAAGCCCTCGAGGTGAAATTGAACACGGTCTATTCGCGGCTGCGCCTGGGACGTGCCGCGCTGAGCAAAGCGTTGAAGGAGAGTCGTGATGAGTGACACCGAAGAAGCAGGCGAGCTGTCGGCCGAAGCGAAGGCGTTCCTGGCCAGCCATGAGACGACGGGTGAACCCTCGGCCGAAGCGCTCGAGCGCGGCAGGCTCCGGTTGGGAGGCGCTCCAGCACAGGTCGCGGCCGCGCCGATGAAGTCCCCTCCCCTGCGGCTGCGCGCGCGCCGCACGTTCTTTCCGCCCGAGGTGATCGCCGCGGCCGCCGTGGTGGTGCTCCTCCTGGGAGCGCAGGCCCTCTACCTGGTCCTCCGCGCGCCCATCGCGCCAGTCGCAGAATCCGTCGCCGAGGTGAAGCCCGTCGCCGACGTGAAGCCCGTCGAAGCGGCGCCGGTGACCAGCGGAGAAGACCTCGAAGCCGTCGCCGAAGCCTGGCGCAACGGAGACTTCGTCGGCGCGCGCCGGCTGGCTGCACAGGACTGTCACAGCCCCGGCTGCGCGTCGCTCGACGTGCAACTGGCGAGGATGCTCGGACTTGCTCAGTCCGTCGACGCGCTGTCCCCTGACGAGGTCAACGAACTGGCCGCCTTCGACGAGCAACTCGCCGGGGGCGGTGACAGTGCCCTTCGCCGCCGCCTCGAGGCACGCCAGCGGCCCCCTGCGTCCGCCGCCAACGTGCAGCTCGCCGAGCGGCTCTTCGAAGAGGGCAGAGAAGAGAAGCGGAAGAAGAACTTCGAGGCCGGGGTGCTGCGCCTCGAGCGGTGCATCAAGACCGCGCCCAACTACCACCCTTGTTACCGCGTGCTCGGCAGCGTCTACGCCAGCATCGCCGCGCGTGATGGATCAGCCCTCGCTCTGGAGAAGGCCCGCAGCGCCTACGAACGGTTCCTCGACGTGGCGCCGCCCGACGATGAGTACGTTCCCAAGGTGCGCGCGATTCTCGAATCAGCCAAGGAGGACGGCGCGCCAGCGCCTTCCGTGAACCACGACCCGCGTGCGGTCGTCTCCGTCACGCTCTCCGTCGACGGTACGGTGAAGCTGCCGCTCGATCGCCCGGTGTCACGCCTGGCCGTGTTGGACGTGAACGTGATCGAGGCCAGGGTGCTCGGCCCCGACACCGTGCAGATCGAGGGCATGCGGAGCGGCAAGACCACGGTGACCGTCTGGTTCACCGACGGCAGCCGCACCATTCTGATGGTCGAGGTGAAGGTCTCCGAACGGCGCGTGGAGCGGGTGAACGGGCTGTTCGCCGATGCCAACAAGGCGATGGCCGCGAAAGACTTCGTGCTCGCCTCTGCGTTCTCCACGCAGTTGCTCGAGCTCGAGCCAAGCCACGCGGGCGCTCAGAACATCCTGGCGCAACTTCGCAATCAGGCTCGGGAGGCGTACCTGCGCGGCTACCAGCTCCGGTATGACGACCCGGCCGGGGCGATCACCTTGTTCGAGCGGGTGTTGCTGCTCACGCCGCCTGAAGACGAAACGCACCAGAAGGCGATGTCGCGGCTTCGTGAGTTGAAGAGGTGAGGCCCTCACCCCGACCCACTCCCAGAGGGAGAGGGAGGTTTTGATTAGTTTTCCAAGCGCACGTAATCGGCGATGACCACGGTGCCCGTACCCGCGGCGCGGAAGCGGAGCGATGCGAGGGGCCGCGGCAACTTCGCGTGCAACACCGGCTGGTGCTGACGTTCGGCCGCCGGCCCGCTGTCGGCCACCTCGAGGCGCCAACCCGCATCCGAGAAGAACACCGACGCCACGCCACCACGCGCAACGGTCACGGCCTGGGCGCACAACTCCGCCAGCGAGAGCGACAAGGTGGTCGCTTCATCGGGCATGAAACCCGCACTCATCGCCGCCTCGTGCACTTCGAAGGCCGCCGCCAGCACCTGATTGCGGTTGAAGCAATCCCACACCTGCGCCTGAAGTGAACCTGCCGGCACGGGGTACGCAAAGGGGCGAAGCGGTTCCAGATGGCTCATCGTGTTGGCCGGACCAGCGAACGACGTGCCAGCGGCCCAGCGCCGTGGATCCACGCAGTTGGTTGTCTTCACTCTTGAACTCTTCAGATCTGCAATTCAGTTCTGAAAGTTCCTCAGTTGATCGGGCGTGTCGAGGTCGAGCTCGGCCTCAGGCAAGTCCACCGGGGTGACGAGCGACGCATGGGATCGCAGCCACCCTTTCGCGCCACTCGAATCGGGCAGCTCGCGCAGCACCGCGGCGGAGGGCGCTGAAAAACGCGCGGGCACGCCCAGGTGGCCTGCGTACCGCGCCGCCGCCACCTCACCCGGCGCCGCCAGCAAAGCGCGCAGGTGCGTTGCGGTCACGGCATATTGATCCGCCAGCAGCACCATGAGCGCGACGTCTCCCGCAGCGCGCGCGCCTGCTCTCAACGAAGCCCCGGGCCCCCGTTCCCACTCGGCGCACAACACCCGCTCGACGGGCAGATCCGAAAGGGCCTCTCGCAACTCCACCGCGCCTTCGATCACCAGCACGCGCGTGCAGCCCGCTTCCAGCGCGATGCGGGCCGCCCGATGCACCAGGGTCTCCCCGTCTCGTTTCACCAGTTGTTTGGGCTGGCCCAACCGCGAGCTGCCGCCCGCCGCGGGGATGAGAGCGGTGGTGGTCATGCCCCCGACTGGACTTCGAAGTCGGCTGCCTTACCAGTGAGAACATGTTCCGTTGCTCGAAGTGTGGTGCGTTCAACCGGGTTCCCGCTCAACGTCCTGCGGGTGAGCCGGAGTGTGGCAAGTGTCACGCGACCCTGGATCTCTCCGGCGCGCCACAAGAGGTCGATGCGCAGGCCTTCGAGCGCGCGGTGGCGAGCTCACCGGTGCCGGTGGTGGTCGACTTCTGGGCGCCGTGGTGTGGGCCCTGCCGCGCGGCCGCTCCGATTCTGGAGCAGGTGGGACGCGCTCAAGCCGGCAAGGCGTTGCTGCTCAAGGTGAACACCGACGAACACCCGCAGCCCTCGGCTCGCCTGGGCATCCGCGGCATTCCCACCTTCATCGTCTTCAAGGGAGGTCAGGAGAGCGCGCGCCAGAGCGGCGTGCTGCCCGCGCCGGCGATGCATCAGTGGGTCGCGCGCAACGTGTGAGCCTCTTCGGCTTCTTCTGACGCACGCCGCCACGCCACCACCGCCCACACGCTGAGCGAGAGCGGCACCATCACCACGGTGATCCACACGTTCATCCACGAGCTGAACGCGGTGCCCCGCAGCGCCAGGAGCAACAGCAGCCCCACCCCAGCGGCAGCGGCATACAGGCTCTCTTTGGTGCGCAGGGTCGAGCTGGCTCCGGCCCACGCGCCCAACAAAGTGAGCACCGCCACGCCCAGAAAACTCAGCTGAGGGCCGGCCAGCTGCACCAGGAGCGTCAACGAGGTGAGGAAGACGTACACCCCGGCGAGCATCACGTGGAGCATGAGTCGGACCGTCGGCACGCCGGGTTCAACGCCCGGCGGTCGGACCCATTTCACGGTTTTTCAGTCGAGGGGGCAGCCGGGGCGCACGTTCATCACCCCGCCACCCACGGTGACCTGGGCCACCGGGAAGGTGCCGATGTCGGCGGCGCCCCGCACCATTCCGTCGAGGGCCTCGCTCACCGAAGCGCGAATGGTCGCGTCGGTGCTGAGCTTCTCGGTGATGGCCTCGGAGATGCCCGTCTCGGCGTCGCGCGCTTCGTCACCGGCAGTGCCTCCCGTGAAGACCGCCCGGGCGGTGGTGTAGGTCACCTTGGCGCCCTTCACCTCGAGGCGGAACCGCAGATCGACGCTGGGCGCGGCGAAGTCGATCGTCCGGCCGTCGATGAACGGGCAAAGCCCGTCGCGAATGCAGTTCATGCGAATCTCTGCGCCGGTCGCCTCGAAGTTGATGCGCAACACCAGCTCGTCACCCTCGACACGCAAGCCCAACGACCTGGAGCGCATGTCGTCGATGTAGACGGTCATCGGCTGGCTGCGCGTGGGGTCGATGTTGAAGTTCATCGTGGAGGTGGTGCCGTCGGCCGCGCGCTGCGAGATGAACGAGGCGTTGGGGTTGAAGAACTTCCACGTCTCCGGGTCTGACGCGCCGCCAGCAGGGCAGCCGTCGGGGTTGCCCGCGTTGCAGAACTGCCAGGCCGTCGGCGTGAAGTTGTCGAGGTTGACCGTAATCTGCCCGCCGGCCACCAGGGCCACCAACGCGAGCCGGCTCGAGTCGACCACCCGAGAGCCCCAATCGTTGGTGTACAGGCGCGCGTGCGGGCTGTCGTCGGCAGCACAGTTCTGGGCGAACGAAGAGGTGGTGTTGTTGTTCGCGCCGAAACAGCTGGCCCAGTCCTCCTCGACGGTCACCAGGTTGTACCCGGAGCCGGCCAGCGTGGTCCTCGCAGCGGTGACCGCGCACCGGCCGGAGATCGGCCCCGCTCGCCAGAAGTTCGGGCCCAACGTGCGGGTGGACGCCCAGGCGTAGAGCGGCTTCTCCAGCGCCACGGTCGAGGTGGCGGCGCTCATCACCGGAGCGCCCAGGTTCTCCATCGCGTTGGTGGCGAAGTTCCACGCGCGCACCTGCACGGGCGCGTTGGAATACGTGTGGTAGCCGTTGAAGGTGAGCGGCGCGGTGGTGCTGGCCACCCGGCCGTCATCGGTGGGGGACAACATGCAGCCGGTCGAGCAGGTGAGCGCGAGCAACGAGGTGAGCAGACGTTTCATGGTGGAGCTCCGGGTTGAAGTGGAGCGCACCGCCTTCGCAAGTGACGTGCCGCACGCGCTTCCCTCGGAAGGCAGGCCCCGTGTGAACCCAGTGGTCACAACACCGGGCCGTCACTGTCTCTGCGCAAGCCACACTTCGAAAAATCACACCGCAGGCAGCGTCAACGGCAACGACCTCAGCCGCTGACCGGTCAACGCGAACACCGCGTTGGCCACCGCCGGAGCGATGACCGGCACGCCGGGCTCACCCACCCCGGTGGGGAGCGCTTCGTTCTCCCGCAGGTACGTCTCGATGACCGGCGTCTCCGAGAGCCGCAGCGGCGGGAAGTCGTGGAAGTTCGACTGCTGCACCCGCCCGTTCTCGAAGGTGATGCGCTGCTTGAGCGTGGCGCTCAACCCGAAGATGACCGCCGACTCGAGCTGTTGTTTCACGATGTCCGGGTTCACCACCCGGCCGCAGTCGATGGCGATCACCACCCGCTTCACCACGATGGCGCCGTCTTCGATTTTCACTTCAGCTGCGGCCGCGGCGTAGCTCTCGAAGCTCTTGTGCACCGCGATGCCCCGCCCGAGGCCTTCGGGGGCAGGCGTGGTCCAGCCGACTTTTTCGGCCACCAACTCGAGCACCCAGCGGTGGCGGTGCTGCCGCATCAACAGGGAACGCCGGTACTCGAAGGGATCCGCCTTCGCGGCGTGGGCCAGCTCGTCGATGAAGCTCTCGGTGGCAAACGCGGTGTGTGAATGCCCCACGCTGCGCCAGAACATCACCGGCACGCCGGGCTCGACCGGAATGAAGTCGACCGCGAGGTGCGGCAGGTCGTACGGCAACGAGTCGATGCCCTCGAACGAGGTGTTGTCGCGCGTGGCCATCGCGCTTTGGCCGAGCGACGCCGCCATTCGCCGCAGAAAGTGAAGGCCCGAAGGCAATATGGCGCCGACGAACTCAGGGAGGATCTGGTTGAGCAGGCTCTGCGTCGCCACCCGGTGATGCCAGGCGAGCGGTTTGCCATCGGCGCCGATGGCCCCGCGTACCCGGTGCGTCGCAGCCGGGCGATACGGCGAGTGGCGCATGTCGTCCTCCCGGCTCCACACCACCTTGACCGGGCCGCCGATGGCCTTCGAGACCTGCGCGGCTTCGATGACGTAGTCCTGCGCGATGCGGCGACCGAAACCACCACCCAGCCAGGTGGTGTGCACGGTCACGTCGGCCTGGTCGACGTCGAGCGCGCGGGCGACCTGCTCCGCTGCGATCATCGCACCCTGGGTCGACGCCCAGATCTCCACCTTGCCGTCGCGCACCCAGGCCGTCGCGTTCTGCGGCTCCATGGTGGCGTGCGCGAGGTAGGGGGCGAGGTACTCCGCTTCGATGACGGTGGCGCCCTTGAGCGTCTCGACGGCGTCGCCGGTGTTCTTCACCCGCTCGCCGGTGGTGCCACGGACCGCGTTCAGGTGATCCGCCTCGAGGGTCTTCGAGTCGAACTTCGCGAGCGCCCCTTCGTTCCACTTCACCTTCACGGCCTGCGCGGCGCGTCGGGCGTGCCAGTAGGTGTCACCCACCACCGCGACCCCGCTGGGCACCGCCACCACGTGGGAGACGCCGGAGAGCTTCTTCGCTTCGCTGTCGTCGAACGACTCGAGCGTTCCGCCGGGCACCGGGCAGCGCAACAACACCGCCACCTTCGCGCCGGGCACCTGCACGTCGATGCCGTACTCGGCCTGGCCGAGCACCTTCTCCATCGAGTCGACGCGGGGAATCGGCTTGCCGATGAGGGTGAAGTCTTTCTCGCGCGGGGCCACCTGGGGCGCGTGCAGGCTCGCGGCTGATTCAGCGAGCGCTCCGAAGGTGAGTCGCTGCTGCGTGGGCAGATGCACCACCGCGCCGTCGCGCGCGACACAGTCGGTGCGCGTCACGCCCCACCGTTTGGCGGCGGCGGCGATGAGCATCGCGCGCGCGGTGGCGCCGGCCTGGCGATACGGGCCCCAGGAGGAGGCCGTCGAGGTGCTGCCGCCGGTCAACTGCACGCCCATCACCGGGTTGTCGAAGCGGCGGTCGTTGCCCGCGTGTTCGGTCTTCACCTTCGACGGGTCGATGCCCAGCTCTTCTGCGAGCAGCTGCACGTGCATGGTGGAGGTGCCCTGCCCCATGTCCACCCGGGCCAGCACCACGGTGACCACGTCGTCGGCGGTGATGCGCAAGAACGCGCTGGGCGTGAAGTTCGCTTTCGAGCCGGCCGCCTGCGCGACGGAGGGGAAGATCTCCAGCACCAGGCCGCCACCGAGCGCGAGGCCGGCCTGCATGAAGCCACGTCGGGAGAAGTCGCTCACTTCAACGGCTCGCTGGTGATGGCCGCCTTGAGATCGACCTGTTCGTCTTTGGCCATTTCGGCGGCCCGGTGAATCGCGGCGCGAATGCGCGGGTAGGTGCCGCAACGGCAGATGTTCCCGCTCATCGAGGCGGTGATGTCGTCGTCGGTCGGCGCCGGGTTCTCAGCGAGCAGGGAGCTTGCCTGCATCAGCTGGCCCGGTTGGCAGTAGCCACACTGCGGCACCGACAGCTCGTTCCACGCGCGCTGACAGGGGTGCAACGCTTCGCCCTTCGCGAGGCCCTCGATGGTGCGCACCTGCTGACCTTCGACCGCGCCCACCGGGAGAATGCAGCTGCGGGTGGCCTGGCCGTTGAGGTGCACAGTGCAGGCGCCACACAGGGCCATGCCGCAGCCGAACTTGGTGCCGGTCAGCTTGAGCACATCGCGAATGACCCACAGGAGCGGCATCTCGGGCGGCGCTTCGACTTCACGCTCCACCCCATTCAGCTTGAACTTCGCCATGACGCATGAGTGCGCAGGCGGGGGTGAAGAAGCAAGCCCAACAGGGCCGGTCTCCCCGGGGGCCCACAAAGTAAAACGCGCTCGAAGTGCCCCCTTTGGCACCTCGAGCGCGTTGTCCTCCGAAGACGATTACTTCGACTCGGTGACCAGGCCCATCACGACGGCGATGCCATTCTGAGCGCTCGCGTTGGTGACGTACAGCTCGCTGCGGCCGATGACCGCGCCGTTGCTCGCCTTGAGCACGAAGTAGCTCTGGCCATCCGCCGCCGCGCGCACTTCGAAGCGGCCGCGGTTGATGCCGTTGGTGCGCACCGAGGCGACGCCGTTGGTGGCGCTGGCCTTCGTGGTGTAGCCCTGCGACTGCAGCACGATCTGGCCGTTGTTCGCCTTGAGGTGGAAGTAGTACTTCCCATCGAGGCCCTTGAACGTCTCGAACTTCGTGTCGCCGGTCAGCGCGGCGCCCGAGGAGACGATGTTCTTCACCACGTTCTGCACGGCCAGCGCGCCGCGAGCCGAGTTCGCCGCGGTGGCGTACATCTCGCTCATGCCGATGATCTGGCCGTTGACCGCGGTGAGCACGAAGTAGCGGGTGCCGTCCGACGCTTCACGCTGCAGGTACCGCTGCGCGCTGGTGGCGTTGGTGGCGACCGACTCGACACCGGCGCGGGCCGCGGCGGCCGTCGAGTAACCCTGGCTGGCGAGGATCTTCTCGCCGTTGCCCGCGAGCAGGTGAAAGTAGTGCTGGCCGTCCTTGCCGACGAACGTCTCGAACTTGCCGCTGGTCGCCGCGAGCTCCGACTCGGCGTCCATCGTCTCGACTTCGTCCTGGCCTTCGATGAACGCATCGGCGGGGCCGCAAGCGGTGAAGGTGAGGGCCAGCGTCAGGAGCGAGGTGCGAAGTGCGGTCATGGTCGGGTTCTTTCGGAGCAGCGAGGTTGCAGACTGGATTTGCAGCCTGCGTGCCGTCGGCGACGCTCCGTAACCACTTGTTATCGCTTAACTCGTTCCGAGTCTTTGTTGCAATGATGCAACACTGATATCAGCCGAAGCAATGATTGATACAGACGCACAACTCCATGCGGTCGACATGGAGTCCGTGGCGCGCCGCCTGGTGGAGGTGGCCTGCGCCAAGACCGGCAGCCGCAACGGCGCCGTCTTCCTCTGGGACGCCAAAGCGAAGGGGCTGACCGTCGACTTCCACATGGTGGACGACGTCATCGTGACCTTGCCGGGCACCGGCTCCGTGTTGCGGCCGCGGCGCGATGGCCGGGCCAACGGCATCGCCATGTCGTGCTTCGAGCAGGGCGCTCCGTATCTGTGCAACGACACGGAGAAAGACCCCAACTACGCCCGCTACTTTCTCGACGTGGAGTCGGTGCTGGCGGTGCCCATTCCCTACCAGGGCAAACCCATCGGCGTGCTCACGGTCGCCAGCGCCCAGAAAGAGGCCTTCGAGTACGCGCACGTGACCGCGCTCGAAGAGGTCGCCGCCGCGTCGGCCAAGTACCTGCGCCGCGCCTCGCTCGCCCGGCAGACCCGCGCCGACACGGGCCGGCCCTTCGTCATCAAGGGGCTCTCCGCGGCGTGGCACGAGGTGGAGCGCAAGCTGGAGCAGGTCTCCGGCACCGACGTGCCCGTGCTGGTCACCGGCGAGAGCGGCACCGGCAAGGATCTCGTCTCGCGCGCCATTCACTTCAACAGCAAACGCGCCGCCAAACCGTTCGTCACCGTCAACTGCGCGGCCATTCCCGAGACGATGCTGGAGAGCGTGCTCTTCGGTCATGTGAAGGGCGCGTTCACCGGCGCCTCCTTCGACAAGATCGGCGAGTTTCAGAAAGCCGACGGCGGCACTCTGTTCCTCGACGAGCTGGGCGAGCTGCCCTTGATGCTGCAGGCCAAGGTGTTGCGCGCCATCGAGCAGGGCGAGGTGTCACCGCTGGGCAGCAACGCCGCGCCCGGCCGGGTCGACGTGCGTTTCATCTGCGCCACCAACCGCAACCTCCCCCAGATGGTGAAGGAGAACCGGTTCCGCGACGACCTCTTCTTCCGCGTGGGGGTCATCACCATCGAGCTGCCCGCGTTGCGCACCTACAAAGACAACCTGCCCATCCTCGCGCAGGTCTTCTTGCAGCAGGCCGCGCAGAAACACGCGCGGAAGGTCTCGAAGCTGAGCCGCGAGGCGATGGCCGTGCTGCAGGCCTGGGACTTTCCCGGCAACGTGCGCGAGCTGAAGAACACCCTGGAGCACGCGGTGGTGATGGCCCGCACCGACACCGTCACGCCGGAAGATCTGCCCAAGGTGATGCGCGGCAGCGAGACGCCCTCCGCCGCGCCTACGGCCCCCGAACCCGCGCCGAAGACGCTCGCCGCGTTGAGAGAGGCCTGGCTCGCCCCGCTCGAACGCCGGTACCTGGCCGAGCTGCTCGATGCCCACGAAGGCCAGGTCGACACGGCTGCGAAACGGGCGGGTATCAACCGCGTCACGCTGTACCGGCTCATGAAGAAACATGGCCTCACCGTTCAACGCCGGGTGCGTACCTGAAGTTAGTGTGAAACAGAAACCACGCCGTGCCGTAGTCATGCCGAAGTCATTTCACTCAAACGGAGATTCACACCCATGAAGAAGCTGCTGCTGACCGGTGTCGTGCTGGCGTCGTTCGTTTCGTTTGCGCAGGCGAAGAAGGCCGATATGGCCGCTCCTGCTGCTGCTCCCGCTGCCCAGAAGGACATCGTGGACACCGCCGTGGCCGCGGGCTCGTTCAAGACGCTCGCCACCGCGCTCACCGAGGCCGGGCTCATCGACACGCTCAAGGGCAAGGGCCCGTTCACCGTCTTCGCGCCCACCGACGAGGCGTTCGCCAAGGTGCCCAAGAAGGATCTCGAGGCGCTCCTGAAGGACAAGAAGAAGCTGACCCAGGTGCTCACCTACCACGTGGTCTCCGGCAAGGTGATGGCCGCCGACGTGGTGAAGATGAAGGACGGCTCGAAGGTGAAGACGGTCGAGGGCCGCGAGTTCACCCTGGGCCTCAAGGACGGCAAGGTGAAGGTCGACGGCGCGAACGTCACCAAGACCGACATCGAGACCAGCAACGGCGTCATCCACGTCATCGACGCGGTGATCATGCCGAAGTGACGTTTCGCCTCACGCCGAAGCGCGCGGGAACCGCAACGTGAACGCGGTTCCCGCATGCTCGTTCGAGGTGACCGCGATGGTGCCGCCCAGCGCGTCGACGATGTGTTTCACCACGTAGAGCCCCAACCCCACGCTGCGGCCCAGCGGCTCGGCTGCTGCGACCCCGCGCTGCATCGGTTCGTAGAGCACCGGCAACACCTCGGGGGGAATGGGCCGGCCCTGATTCGACACCTGCATCTCGACCCACTCACCGACGGCGCGGGTCTTCACGCGCACGGTGGTGTCGGGCGGGCTGTGTTTGAGCGCGTTGCTGATCAGGTTGAGCGCCACCTGCGCGATGCGCTGCGGATCCCACGAGCCTTCACCGTCACCTTCCTGCTCGAGCTCCAGCTCGCGCGAGGGGAAGGTCATCTGCACTTCTTCGGCGACCTGTTGGGTGACCCCGTGCAGATCCATCGGCTCGCGCACGATGGTCAACCCCCGCCCCACCCGCGCCTCGGTGAAGTCGAGCAGATCGTTCACCTGCCGCATCATGCCGTCGAGGGTGGTCTTCAGCCGGGTGACCACCTTGTGGCTGGCAGGCTCGAGTTTCTCATCTCGCAACAACAACCCGATGCCCAGCTTCATCGCCGCGATGGGGTTGCCCAGGTCGTGCCCCACGATGCCGATCAACTGGCGCTCGAACTCCACGTGCTCCTGCGCTTCGGCGGCGGTCTGCTCGAGCGCCCGCTGGGCTTGAAGCTCAGCCTCCTTGCGCGAGGTGATGTCGACCGAAGCGGCCAGCACCAGGTGGCCGGTGCCCGACGCGTCGAACACCGCGCGACCTCGCGCCTCCAACCAGCGCGACCGACCGGTGGCATCGGTGGCCCGGTACTCCAGCTGAAAGGTCCGGCTTCCCAGAGGCGCGAGCGCTCCCTCGATGGCCTCACGCAACTTCCGCGCATCTTCAGGGTGCAGTGCGCTCAAGGCGGCCTCCACAGAGAGCACCCCTTCGGCGGGGTAGCCGTGCAGCGTGCGCATCGCCCCGTCGGCACTCACCGTGTCGGCGGTGACGTCGAACTCCCAGGTGCCGGCCACGGCGACCTCGAGCACCCGGCGCAGGTGTTCTTCGCTGCGGCGTACGGCGGCTGACTCCCGGGCCCACCGCGCGCGCGCACGCACCTGGGCGCTCACCTCGCTGCCCATCACCAGCACCCCGGTCACCTGGCCCTGCACGTTGCGACGCGGCTGGTAGACCAGGTTGAGATGCACGGTCTCGCCCCGCTCGAGGGCGACGGGCTGCTCGTTGACGGCGTACGGCTCGCCCGAAGTCATCACCGCCCTCACCGCGGAGGACAGCGTGCCCTCCAGCGTGTCGGTGCCCATCGAGACGAGCCAGGCCGCGTTGGCGAAGGTGACGGCCAGCTCGGGGCCCTCCACCACGCACATCAACGCGGGCGCCTGCATGAACAGGGTCTGCACCAGGGTGGCGTCGCGTTCGCTCAACGCCCGGGCGTGCAGGCGATCCTTCTGTGTCTCGGCGCGCTGGTGTTCGCTGCGTGAATGGTGCGCGGCAGCTTCGCGGGCGCGGCCGAGATCTTCGTGCAGCCGGCAGTGCGAAGCGACGCCGTCGGCGACCAGCGTGCACATGAAGTCCGAGAAGACGTGCATCTCGGTGAGGGAAATGGCGGTGCCGGTCTTCTCCGCCAGTCCGAGCAGCGTGGTGCTCAGCAGCCCGTACTCTCGCACCAGGCCCTGCAGGTCGAATACGAAAGGCCCCGACGAGGTGTCGGGCACGCCCACCTTGCCCTCCTGCAACGAGAGAATCAGGGCCCGCAACACCTGGCCGAGCTGCGCCTGCAGCCGCGCCGAGTAGGGCGGCAGGCCTTCACGAAAGCCAGTGGCCCAGCGCTCGACGAGCGAGCTGGTGTGCGCTTCGAGCAGCGTTGCGAACTGTCCCACGGAGGCGCCCCGATCGAGCCACACGGGAGAACCCGCGCAGACGACGAGGCGTTAACACGTCGCCTTTCAGAGCGCGGACGGCGGAGGGGTGAAAGTGGAACGTTACCAATCGGTGGCGGTGGGCTCCACGCCACCACCGCTGGGCGCGACCCAACCCTGCACCGCGCCTCTGTTCATGGTGAGGGCCAGCCCCATCGTGGAGACCGAAGCACAGCCCGAAAGACAGAGAACGGTCACTCCCACCAGCGACGAGACGACTCGCAGAATCAGGGGCGGGAGCTTACGAGCAGCGCTGACGATTCTTCAGCTCTTCTGGTTGCGCGCGACTTCGCCGGCCGCGGTGGCGTCGACTTCGATGCGCTGGGCCGACTCGATGTCGACCTGCTTGAGCAGGTCCCACTCCATCTGCCAATCGCGGTTCATGCTGGTGTTGCCCGTTGAGTTCTTGGCCGCGCGGGTGGCTGAGACCTGGCAGCTGGTGGGCGACGGCGCGCTGCCCTGGAAGAGGTAGCGGGCGCTGCTCATCGAGTTGCCGTTCTGGGTGATCTTCCACTCCGTCTCCAGCGTGAGGCCGGCGGCCGCGTCAGCGCTCTTCACCTGAAAGTCGCGCGCGAACAACATGGTGCGCGCCGCGCCCCAGATGTCGTTGCAGGGGCGGTGGTAGGTGTGGCCCATCACCGCGTTCTCGATGAACTTGTTGCGGGCGGCCGCAGCGCGCATGCCGGCGCAGCCAGTGGAGGAGAGCGCGAGAACGGCAAGGGCGATGGAGAGGAGCTTCTTCATGGGGTGACCTCGGTTGGGTTGACGGCACCGGCCGTGATGGCCAGCGGTGCACATCAGTCGTTCGAGGTCGAAATCGTGGGTAGGTCTTTCAGCGGAAAAAGACGCCCAGCCCCAGGTGGATGAAACCGAACCAGTCAAAGGCCTGCTTACGGTCGGAGTAATAGAGCATCGGGCCACCGCCGAACTCCGCGGTGAAACCGCCGGGCGCCATGAACTGAATGCCCAGGTCGCCGTGGAACATCTTCCCCCAGATGTCATCGTACGAGAGGTCTGCGGGCATGCCGTTGATGGTGACGGTGCTGTTCGATTTGCGCTGCCAGGCATCGAAGCCGTAGTGCGCGCCGCCGCCGATGTACGGGCTCCACAACGATGAGAGCGGCACCCAACGCGCGCTCAGGTCGATGCCCGGCCCGATGAAGTCGACGCCCAGGGTGATGAAGAGCCAGGGCGTGGGCATCCAGTGGCCTTCGAGCACCAGGATGCCCTTGGTGCTCAACAGCGCGAAGGTGATGCCCCAGTGTTTGGTGAGCCGGGGGT
>JANODF010000455.1:0-25263 GCA_031412555.1 Archangium sp.
CCGACCCACGCCACGATTGACGAAACGACAGTTTCCTTCTGCATGATGGCTCCTTGGAGCCACGCAGATCACCCCGGACAAACTGCTGCAACTCCTACAGCCGGGAATTGTGACTAAGAGTCAGCCCAGAGGGAGAGGGGACCTCACTTCGACTAGCGGAGCTGCGCTTCGAGCAGGTCGCGCGCGATCTTGAGGAAGTTCTCTTCGGTGAGCACGCCCACCAGCTTCCCTTCGTGCAGCACCGGCAGACACCCCACCCGCTTGTCGCGCATCAGCGAGATGGCATCGAGCGTCGAGGTCTGCGGCGTCACGTGCATCACGTCGGGCTTCATCACCTCGGACACCGGAGCGTCCTTGGCCATGCCGCCCGCCGCCAGGAAACGCAACACCGCGCGGTACGAGATGAGGCCCACCAGCTTGTGATCCTTGTCCTCGACCAGGATGTAGCGCACCCGCTCCCAGCTCATGATGTTGGCGACGAGATCGACTGCATCGTCTGCCTCGACCGTGAACAGGTCGGTGGTCATGAACTGTTCGACGCGCTGATACGTGTGCTTCGGCGAGCCCGCTTCATCGAGCCGCGCAGGTTCCCACTCAGACACCGGTCTCCCCGCTTTCTGTCGCTGAATCGTGGCCGCCACCAGCGCGCACTGCCGCTCGCCGGCGCTGCCATGATCCTTCATCTTGTGAAGCGATTGCGTCAGCCACCGCGACCCCGTGCGCCCGCTGCGCACGCGTGACTCGACGATGCCTAAGTATCGCTTGATGTCCGCTTCATCGACCTGCTGACGCCGCAGGCCCGCTTCGGCCGCCGGCAAGAGGCGATCGAGCACCAGCTTCGAGGCGGGCACCTCTTCACCATCGAGCCAGTGCATCGGGGCCACGTAGCCTTCACGCGCCGCCGTGTAGAAGTTGCCCGCCGCGTGATCGAAGTCGATGTGCTTGGTGATGTCTTCGTAACGCTGCGAGTACTCCACCATCAGCCCGCACCAGAACGCGGCGTTGGCCACTTCATCGGGCACGCTGGGCCCCGCGGGCATCACCCGGTTCTCGATGCGCAGGTGCGGCTTGCCGTCGATGATCCCGTAGCAGGCGCGGTTCCACCGGTAGATGGTGCCGTTGTGCAGGCGCAGGGCCTTGAGCTGCGGCGCCTTGCCTTCGTTCAGCACGGCCATCGGATCTTCATCGAGGTCGGTGCCCACCAGCGTGCGGAAGCGGGCGATGTCTTCGCGGAAGATCTCCGTGATCGACTTCTCCACGAAGCGCGTGCCGAAGGTGACGCGCGCCATGCCGTCGCGCAGGTGCTGCGTCTTGCTGCGCGTGTCGACCGATTGCTGGAACAGGGCGATGCGCGTCTCGGCCCACAACCGCTTGCCGAACAGCAACGGCGAGTTGCAGGACAACGACATCAACGGCCCGGCCAACACCTGCGCCAGGTTGTACTGCCGCGCGAAGTCGTTCGCGTCGACCTGCAGGTGCACCTGGAAGGAGCTGTTGCACGCCTCCACCATCACCGAGTCGTGCGCGATGATCAGCTCGTCGAGGCCCTTGATGGCGAACTCGAAGTCTCCGCCACGCAGCGCGGCCACGGCCTTGGAGAGCGCCAGATAGCGCGGGCTGGGCACCATGTTCTCCATGCCCAGGTCGGCTTTGCGCATGGTGGGCAGGATGCCGATGAGCACCGCGTGCAGGCCCAGGTCTTCGGCCGCCTGCCACGCCTTCTGCATCAGCGAGGTCATCTGCCGCTCGAGCGCAGAGAAGCCGGTGCCGGAGAAGTCTTGCGGCGCCGCGTTCATCTCGAGCTGGAACGCGCCCAGCTCGGTGGTGAAGTGCGGGTCTTTCAACTTGTCGAGCATCGCCAGCGCGCCGGGCGCCGGCAGATACGACTGGTCCGTCAGGAACATCTCCTGTTCGGCACCAATGCGTTTGACGCCTTTTTCGAAATGCCCCTCAGCGAGCATTCGCTCCATGGCTCGGAGATCTGCGAGCACGGCCCGGGTGAAAGCCCGGCCCGTCTTCGCATCACGCTCGACTTCGATCTCTTTGTGCGCCCGCGTCGTTTCGGTGCTCACGTGCCCTCCCGGGCTCAGACTCAACCGACCAGCTGCGACAGGTACCGCGGAAGCATGTCACGCCACGTCATCCAGTCGTGAGGCGTCTCTTTGCCCCAGCTATCGACACGATTGGGGATGCCCGCTTTCCCCAACACCCGCGCCATCGCCCACGACTCATTGATGTCTTCGGCCTTGCCTTCTCCCGAAGGCATCAGCACGTATCGAGTCTTCAGCTTCTCCAGATGCGGCCCCGACAAGGTGGGCACGAAGTGCAGCGGCGAGCTGACCCAGAAGTCGTCGCCGAATTGATCAGCGCTCATGAACCTGCGGATGTCGAAGGTGCCCGACATCGCGATGGCCTTGCTGAACACGTCGGGGAAACGGCACAACACCGCCGCCGCGTGGAAGGCGCCGATCGACGCACCCGCCGAGAACAGCTCGATGTTGTCGACGCCGCAGTCCTTCCGCACCGCCGGCACCAACTCATGCCGGATGTACTGGTGGAACTGGTTGAGCACCCACTGGCGATGACCGGGCGAACCTTCCTGCGTCACCATCGCCTGCCCGGCCACGGAGTCGCACGAGTACAGCTTGATCTTCCCGGCATCGATCAGTGGCGCGAGCGCCTTGATCATCAGGAACCGTTCGATCTCTTCGCAGTCACCACCGGCGGTGGGGAAGAGCAGCACCGGCTGCCCGAACGAACCCCAACGCACCATGGTCACTTCACGGTGCAGACGTTGCGAGAACCACTTGGCCTTCGTCTTGTTCTCGGTGGGCTTCATGCTTTCTGATCCGCCCGCCACTGCTGAATGCGCGCGAAGAAGAGCTCTGTGAACTTCTCCACCTCATGGGAAGGGAACAACGCAGTCACCTTCTGGCGAACGGCGTCCTTCGCGGTGTCGGTGGCGAAGAACTCCCACGCGACCTCATCGAGGTTCTTGAGATTCTTCGCGCAGAACTCTTCGAATTGATCAGCCTGGAGCAGCTTACGTGACAGCGCGCCGTACTTCTCCAGCTTCTGGTCGTAGGGGATCTCTTCTTTGGCGATCGCGTAGAACGGATCCCACTCGAAGGCCTTGCGCATCGGCCGCTTGGTGGCTGCCGTGAAG
Organism: Archangium sp.; assembly: GCA_031412555.1. Classification (GTDB taxonomy): domain Bacteria; phylum Myxococcota; class Myxococcia; order Myxococcales; family Myxococcaceae; genus Archangium_A. Next base: position 3,167 of record JANODF010000455.1, read on the forward strand.
ATCGCCCACTTGAGGTACGCCTTCACCATCCAGGGGAAGTGGTAGTGCAGCGAGGTGACCTGGCTGTCGGGGCACGGGTTGGCGAAGTCGATCGGGTACCAGATGCCGTCTTTGCGCAGCGTCTCGCAGGAGTTGAAGTCCCACCCGAAGAACGCGTTGATGGTCAGGGTGGTGTTCTCGAGCACGCGGCGATCCTTCGCCTCGAGGAACTCCGGTTCTTTCTTCATGGTGTAGCGATCGTGCAGCGGCGCTGCCGGATCGTAGAGCACCGAGTGCGTCTGCGGCCCGAAGCCGATGGTGCGCACGAAGCGGTCGTACGGATCGACCGCCTTCTGAAGATGCATCACCAACGTGCCCGACTCGTCGTAGGCCTTCTTGAGGTCGGCCTCGTTGCGGATGCAGGTGACGCCCTTCCACCCGCCGCCGTCGTACGGCTTCATGAAGAGCGGGTAGCCGATCTTCTTCCCCAACGCGGCGAGGTCGAAGAGCTTGGCGTACTGCCGGAGCGTGGGCTTGAGATCAGGCAGCGCCTCGTACGACTTGGGCGGCACCATCCACGTCTCGGGGATGGGCATGCCCAGCGCGGTCATGGCGGCGTAGCTGGTGTGTTTCTCCATCGACTGCACGGACCAGGGGTTGTTGAAGACGTAGAGGCCGTCCATCAACACGCCCTTCTTGATCCACTCGCGCGTGGTGTCGTACCAGTGCGTGAGGCGGTCGATCACCACGTCGTACTTCACGGGTTGCGTGAGGGCGAAGGGTTCGATGGTGACGCGCTCGACTTGAAAATCGAGCGTGTCGCCCTTGTACGGAATGCGGAGCGCCAACCGCTTCATGATCTGCTCGAAGCAGATCGGCCAGCAGATGTCGGCGCCCAACGAAAGACCGATGCTTCTCGTGACGTTCGCCACTGTGTTCCCTCGGTGAGACGAAGAAGTTTACTCGTAGACCATGCGCAGCGGGCCGGGAAACAGCCACGAGAGCCCCTCGCGGAGGCGATCTCGCCAATTCTCCCAGTTATGCCCGTCGCGTGCTTCGACGTACTTGAGCTCCAGCTGGGTGGTCTGGAGCATCGGGATGAGCGAGCGGTTTTCGTAGATGAGCGACTCGTGCATGCCGCAGCTGATGAAGGCCTTGTCCGCCACCAACACCGGGTTCTCCCGGAAGCGGTTCATGAATTTCACCACGGGTTCGAACGCCGGGCCGCGTTTGTTCTGGTGACCGATGTCACTGAACGCGAACGAGCCTGACTGGAGCAGCAGCCGTCCATAGAAGCCGGGATACCGGACTGCCGTAGACAGGGAGGCGACGCCTCCGAAGCTGGCGCCCATGAGGCACCGGCCGCGGGGTTGACCAATCAGCGGGAGCCGCGCTTCGAGATCAGGGATCGCTTCTTCGGTGACGTAGCGCGCGTGGCGTTCATCGTCGGCGTACTCACCGATGCGGTTGGGGCTGCCGGTGAGCGCGACCACCAGGTCGGGGATCTCGAGCCGGTGGATCAGGTTGTCGAGCACCGTCTTGAGGTTCGCGAAGCGCACGTAGTCGGGCCCGTCGTGCACGAAGAGCAGCGGGTAGCGGCGCGTCTTGCGAAAACGTGCGGGCAGGTAGACGAGGAAACCGCGCGTGTCATTGAAGGCCTTGCTCTTCACCACCCACGGCTCGAGCGTACCAGGGCGCGCATCGGGATCGACCTGGGTCCACTCCGGGATGGAGTAGCCCTCGCCGTGCACCACCGAGTTCGCGCCGAATGGATCCGTCGCGCGGAACGGGTTGAGCGGATCTTCGATCCAGTGACCGTTGCCGTTGCGGACGATCTCGAACTTGTATTCGACGCGCGACTTCGGAGGGATGTCGAGGGTGAGGTGCCAGAGATCAGAGTCAGACAGGTGATGCAGCGGCTGGCTGTTGGGCAGGCCGTACACCCAGCTCTTCAGGTGCACGCCGTCCACCTGGCCGCGGAAACAGAAGGTGACCTTTCCGCCCTCCACCAGGGGGAAGGAGTGGCTCTTCATGAACGCGTCGATCACCGGGCCGTCATGCGGGCCCTTCTTCAGCACTTCGATGGCGAGCTCGCTCACTGCGTCCACCCGGTCCCGACAGAGCCGTCGGTCTTGAGGAGCACAGTGCCTTCTTCGCCAAACCACTTCTCACCGTCGAACTGCACGAAGTCTCCTTGATCCATCGCGACGCACTTGTCGGGTGCGTACCGTTTGCTCAGCCAACCCACCCGCAGCGGGTCTTCGAGCTTGAGGCGCAGCCGGGGGTTGGGCAGCGGCAAGACGCCGGTGTGAAGACCGATGCCCTGCTCCAACACTTCGCTGATGCCGAAGCCTTCAGGCGGGCTCTCGTGAAAGAGCACCACGCGCTCGCCGGTGACCATCGCGCCGCCGCTCCAGGCGATGAGCGCGTGATCTTTCAGCAGGTCTTTCACGCCGAACATGCGCAGGCGGTTCATCAACACCGCGACGTGACCACCGGCGATGGCGAGGATGCCGACGTTGCTGAGAATCTTCCGCAGCTCTTCGCGGTGCTTGGCGATGACCGGGCGCTCCAGCGGGCGCATCTGCAGCTCGTGGGCTTCACGAAGCGCGCTGACGCGTTCGAGGTGTTCCTGATCGATGCGGCGCACCTGCTCCATCGAGAGGCGCAGCTCGTCGGCTTCGAGATCCGTACCGGCGGCCTTGCGGGTGATCGCCAGCGCGGCGTCGAAGGTGCGCTCGAGGCGCAGCCGGTAGAATTCCTGAATCTGCCTGAGCTGATCCTGGCGGGCGCGGTGCGCCTTGGCGAAGACCTTGTCAGCGGCCAGCACCTGCTCTCCACGTTCGTACAACTTCAGGTTGATCGTCTTGCGGCCGAGCTGAGAGGGGAGATCTTCGTCTTGATCCTCACGCTCCTGCCAACCGCAGGTCACCAACGCGATGGGGCCTTCGCGCCCGATCGCGGAGACCGCGTCGCCAAGACTGACCTTCAGCTGCTGGGGGCCGAGTAGTGCGCCTCTCACGTCCTGCTGCCTCGTTCTGACACCGTGCGACATGATGCGGGGAGACGGTGGTCTTCTCAAGGTTCTGCTTCGAGCCGCTCGACTACTTTGATGGGTAAAGGGGGCCCAACTCGGCCGGCCTGATACTTTTCAGTATCTCACCGAAGCTCATAACCACATAGTTCTACTACCTTAATTGTCATGGGACGCATGAACGGTCGCTGGCACAGATCGGTCATCCGCATGCTCCCCCAGGGGCTGCGGTGAAGCGCGAGGACATCGCGCCATGGGCGCGCTCCAACGGAAGGAGCTGTTGGAGGACGTCGCCGACTTGGTGCATCGGGAAGAGTGGCGGATCGGTGAGGCAGTGCGATTCCTACGCTCCGTCGTGCTCAGAAGGAGCCGGCTCGATTTTTCGCGCCTCGTCGGCATCTCGCCTGCGGCGCTGCAGCAACTCGAAGACCGAGCCGATGCAAACCCGACTTTGAACACGCTCAACTCCGTCCTGCGGCCCTTCGGTGGCGCCATGGGCATGGTGTTTCCACTCATGAACCCGGCTCCGGAACCGACGGCGGAGAGCGAGCGGCGACACGCGGCGCTGAAAGCTGCACTTGCAGGCACTCGTCGACTTCGCGAACCGTAAAAATCGAGGACCGCGGAACCTCTTTTCGCGCGTCGGTGTCCAGCTTCTCCGCCCGCATTCCCGGGTGAAAGGTCACGGACACCGACATGTCGCTCCCTGCTGTGCTCGCTACCGAGGCGGTGGTCGAAGAAGGTTTGCTTCAATCGCTGGGAGGCTCGTGGAGCGAAGGCGGCTGGCCGATGTACCCCATCGCGATCGTGTTCGTGACCGGGGTGGCCATCATCGTCGAGCGGGCCATCGCGCTCTTCTTCACCGCGGCGAACGACAAGGACGCGTTGATCCGCGGCATCAAGAAGCACCTCGTCGCGGGTGACGTCGACAAGGCCATCACCTTCATCGGGGGCCAGAAGTCGACGCCCCTGACCAATCTGTTGAAGGCCGGGCTGATGAACATCCCGAAGGGTGAGGAAGAAGTTCAGGCGTCGCTCGATGAAGCCTCGCTGCGTGAAGCGCCGCGACTCGAAGCGCGCACCGGCTACCTGGCGATGCTGGGGAACGCGGCGATGTTGATCGGCCTGTTCGGCACCGTGCATGGGCTCATCGGATCATTCAAGGCGGTGGCTCATGCTCCAGCTGCTGAGCGCGCGACCATTCTCGCGGGGTCGATCGGCGAGGCGATGAACTGCACGCAGTTCGGGTTGATCGCGTCGATCCCCCTGCTCGTGGCGTTCTCCGTCTTGAACGGCCGCACGCAGGGGATGCTCAACGATCTGAATCAGGCATCCGTTGCGATGATGAATCTCATCGTGCTGCACCGCGCGTGCATGCAGAAGGTCACCGTGTCTGTCGACGAGACGTGACCACCGCACGCGTCTCTCGCTGGGGGAGCCGTGTGACGGACAAAGTGCAGAATCCGGTGCTATCAATCGAGCGTGAGCACGACCAACTTCAAGACCGAGAACAACACGTACCGGAAGTTGATCGGGAACGGTCTGACGTACCGGATTCCACGGTTCCAGCGCGACTACAGCTGGGGCGAGGAAGAGTGGGAGGATCTCTGGGCTGACCTCATCGGCACCATCCAGGGGGGCGACGAACCTGCCCACTACATGGGCTACCTCGTTCTTCAGTCCAAGGATGAGAAGACCTTCGACGTCATCGACGGCCAGCAGCGCCTGACAACCCTGACCCTGTTGGTGCTCGCTGTGCTCAAGCACCTCCAGCGCTTGATCGATGAAGGCCAGAGCCCGGACGCGAACCGTCAGCGCCTCGACGTCCTTCGACGCACCTACATCGGCACTCTCGACCCCGTGAGCCTGGCGACCAAGTCGAAGCTCACCCTCAACCGAAACAATGACTCCTACTTCCAGCAGTACCTCGTTCCGCTCCAGCGTCTTCCGCAGCGCAGGCTGAGGCTCTCAGAGCAGAGCCTTCGCAAAGCATTCGAATGGTTCGACAAGCGGGTCGAGGAGTACCTGCGGGCGCATCCAGGCGACCAGGGGACCCTTCTCGCGCAGTTCGTGGAGGACATGAGCGACCGCTTGTTCTTCACGGTCATCAACGTGACCGACGAGCTCAACGCATACCGTGTCTTCGAGACGCTCAACTCACGAGGCGTGAAGCTCTCCTCGACCGACCTGCTCAAGAACCACCTCTTCTCGGTGCTCTCGAGAGACCAGGCATCTGTCGACGACGACCTGTCGCAACTCGAGAATCGATGGGAGGCGATGGTCGGTCGGCTGGGCAGCGAGCACTTCCCCGAGTTTCTGCGCGTTCATTGGTTGAGTGAAGGGCGCTTCGTGCGTCACGCAGACCTGTTCAAGGCAGTCAGGAAGACGGTCGTCACGCGCGAAGGGGTCTTCACGCTGCTTCGCAGTCTCGATCAAGACCTCGACCGCTACCTGGCGCTCCGCGACCCATCGAGCTCGGTGTTGCGACCCGCCGCCCAGGCGTGGGCGCATCAGCTTCGACTCTTCGGCGTCAAGCAGCCCTATCCCCTTTTGATCGCTGCCCAGCGCGTCTTCCCCGAGGCAGAGGTCGAGCAACTGTTGCGCGCCTGCGTTCAGCTCGCCTTTCGCTACAACGTCATCTGCGGGCTATCGCCAGGTGAACAGGAACCTGTCTTCGCGGAGGCCTCCAAGAAGATCGCCGACGGATCGAGTCGAGGTGCTGCTGACGCCATCCGATCTCTCGCGCGGATCTACCCTCCGGACGATGTTTTCAAGAGCGCCTTCGTCGAGCGACTTTTCACCAAGGGAAAGGAGAAGCTCGCGAAATTCATCCTGTGCGAGTTCGAGCGATCCCTCAGCCAGGTACCCGTGGATTCAGATGCTGACACGCTGTCCGTCGAGCACGTACTGCCTCAGTCTCCGGCCGCCGGCTGGGAAGCATTCGATGAGCAGCAGCTCGAGGCCATGACTTACCGCTTGGGAAACATGGTCCTGATCCGGAAGACGCAGAATGGCCTGCTGGGCAACAAGGCCTACGCTGATAAACGGCCGGTACTTCAGGCATGCGAATTCGCATCGACGAAGGAACTCGCCCGCGAGAACTCAGATTGGACCCCCGAGCGACTCCTCGGACGGCAGCAAAAGCTTGCCAATCAGGCTTCCGCCATTTGGCGGATCGCCCAACTCAGTTAACTATCTCGCGAGGACTTTGACGGTCTCGCCGACCGCGTTGAGCATCTCGCGCAGCGTGTCGTAGTCGGGGTGCTTGAAGCGCATCCACGCGTTGGCCATGTAGCCCGCTGACACCGGTTGGGTGGGCGTGCCTTCCGGCGGCAGATGCGCGTCGATCATCCACTGACCGAACGCGCGCTCGACCTTCTCCACGCCCACGTACTTCGCGATGCGGCCGTCCTGGCTGGGGCGCAGCGCGACGATGCCGGTGGCGAAGCGGCGCGACAGACGCGCACCCGGGCGGCCGTGCACGATGGCCATCGCCCACTCGCGGTACAGGTCGACGTCGTTGCCCACGTTGTAGAGATCCCACGCGCGCACGCCGGGCGGGCGGCAGCCGATCTCCGAGAACTTGAGACCCTTCGGGCCGGAGAACCACTCCATGTGCGTGGCCGACGTGCCGATGTCGAGCGCGCGCAGCACCTTGCCGCCGAGGACTTTCAGTTCCTGGTAGCCCGGCGCGGAGTCGACCCGATTCGTGGTGACGAACTGCGGGCTGATCCACCGGTGCCGCATCGCCTCGAGCACGTTCGGGTAGTAGTGCGTGACGAAGTCGTGCACCACGCGGCCACCGATGCTGATGGTGTCGTAGAAACCTTCGTGGCCTTCGATGAACTCTTCGACGGCGACTGAACGGCCGCGATCCACGCCGAGCTCCGACGCCGCTTTCGCGAGATCCGCCATCGAGTCGCAGCGGCTGGTGCCTGATGCACCCGCACCATCACGCGGCTTGATGATCAACGGGAACCCGACCTTCTTGGCGAAGGCCACCAACTCATCAAGAGAGGAAGCGGCGGCCGACATCGCGCAGGGCACACCTGCGTTGCGCAGCGCTTCCTTCATCGACGGCTTGTCGCGGCAGAGCCACGAGGTCTTCACCGAAGTGCCCTCGATGCCCATCGCCTCGCGCACCTTCGCGGTCGACATGATGTGCGCTTCGACGGTCGCTTCCAGGCGATCGATGCGGTGTTTGCTGTGAATGAACTTCGCCGCGCGCAGCATGGCGCCTTCGTTCACCACCGAGTCGACCTGCTCGTAGTGCGTCAACCACTGGCGCATCTCGCCGCTCAACGAATCCTTGGAGCCTTCGCCGATCGCCGTGACGGTGGCGCCGACCTCCTTCAAGGCCTTCACGAAGTAGCGCTGATTGACGGGGAAGCGGGGCTCGACGAAGACGACGTGCATTTCAGGGCCTCACGACAGTTTGGAATACAGCTGTTCGTATTTTTGCACCTGGTTGTCCCAGGAGAAGTTCTGCGTCATGCCGTTGTGCTGCAGCCGACGGTACGCCGGGCGATCACGGTAGATGTTGAAGGCCGCTTCCAGCGCCCAGTGCACGGCTTTCGCGTCGTAGTCGTCGAACACGATGCCCGTACCGGTTCCCGTACGCGGAGACCAGAGCTGCACCGTGTCAGCGAGCCCGCCCGTCTTCCGCACGATGGGCACGGTCCCGTATTTCAGGGCGTAGAGCTGCGTGAGTCCGCACGGCTCGTACTTGGAAGGCATGAGGAAGAAATCAGAGCCTGCCTGAATCCAGTGAGCGAGCGGGTTGTCGAACGCCGTCTGGAAACGCACCTGCCGCGGGTACTTGTCGCGCAGCTGGTGGAACATGCGCTCGAACCGCTTCTCTCCGCTGCCCTGCACCACCAGCTGGAACTTGCCTTCACGCAGCCCCAACGAGAGCGCGTCGGGCAACAGGTCGAAGCCCTTCTGCGCCGTGAGCCGCGAAACGATGCCCAGCAACGGCACGCCGGGCAGCACCGGGAGATGGGCCCGCGAGAGCAGTGCCAGCTTGTTGCGCTCTTTGCCCGCAAGGTCGTCGACGTCGTACCGGTGGGGGATGAACTTGTCGGCCTGCGGGCTCCAGTCGTCGTAGTCGACGCCGTTGAGCAGGCCGAAGACCGAGGACTCGCGCGCTTTGAGGAAGCCTTCGAGGCCGGCTCCGTATTCGGCCGAGCGGATTTCCCGCGCGTAGGTCGGCGAGACCGTGGTGACCGCGCTCGCGTAGAGGATGCCGTGCAGCAGGAAGTTGATCCGCCCTGCGTGCAGCTGATCTTGATGGAGCAGGTGCGCTGAACGCAGCAGCCCCGTGTCGGGCAACACGCTCGCGGGGAACGCGCCCTGGTAGTTCAAGTTGTGAATCGTCAGCACCGTCTTCGTCTTGCCGAAGATCGCGCCGTCCCACGCGAAGCGCGTCTTGAGCAGCAGCGGCACCATCGCCGTCTGCCAGTCGTTGCAGTGCACCACGTCGGGTGCGAACCGCATGCGCTGAGCGGATTCGAGCGCCGCGTAGCAGAGCACCAGGAAGCGGAGGTGTTCGTCTCCGTCGTGCGCGTAGATGGCGTGCCGGCCGTAGAGCTGCGGGCAGTGCACGAAGAAGACCTCCATCGTCGAGCCAGGGAGCGTGGCCGCGAAGATGGAGACTTCGAACGAGCGCGTGCCGAACATCACCTTCATGCCGCGCAGCGAGTCGATGGAGCGGAAGCGGTACTTGTTCTGCTCGATGCGCGAATACATCGGCATGAACACGCGCACGTCGTGACCACGGCGGTGCAGGGCTCGGGGGAGTGCGGCTGAGACGTCTCCGAGACCACCGGTCTTTGCGAACGGCGCGACTTCTGAGCTGAGGAAGAGAATGTTCATCTAAGTGCGGCCCCTCACCCCGACCCTCTCCCCGCTTCGCAGGGAGAGGGGGAGAAATCAGAAACGATCGTCTGCTGGCGAAACAGAGGTCACCGGCGGCGTGATCAAGATGTGTTGCTGTGTCGACGGCGTGACCGGGAGGACCAACGTGAAGCGTGACCCGTGGCCCATTTCCGAGGCGACGCGCACCACCCCGCCGTGACCCTCGACGAAGCTCTTCACGATGGCCAGGCCCAGACCCGCACCGCCGTACTCACGCGTGGAGGAAGAATCGACCTGGTAGAAGCTGTTGAAGATCTTGTCGAACTGATCAGCCGGAATGCCCACCCCGGAGTCCTCCACCAGGATGCGGTAGCCAGGCGCGTTCAAGTCGGGCTGCTGCTGCACGTCGGTCAACGTGACGGCCACCCGGCCCCCACGCGGCGTGAACTTCACCGCGTTGGTCAGCAGGTTGACGATCACCTGGCGCAGGCGATCCCGATCGCCGCTCACCATGGCCATCTTCGCGGGCATCTTCGCCTCGAGCGCCACGCCCTTCTTCTGCACCTGCGGGCGCAGCGATGAGAGCGAGCCGTTGATCAACTCCACCGCGTCCATCGGCTCGAAGTTGAGGCGCACCTTGCCCGCTTCGATTTGAGAGATGTCGAGGATGCTGCTGATCAACTTCAGCAACGTCTCGCCCTTCTCCATGATGGTGCGCACGTAGTCGACCTGCTCACCATTGAGCGGGCCGGCCAGCCCCTCGGCCAACATCTCGGAGTAGCCGATGATCGAGGTGAGCGGCGTGCGCAGTTCGTGACTGACCGTGGCGAGGAACGCGCTCTTGAGGCGGTCGAGTTCTTTGAGGCGCGTGTTGGCATCCTCGAGGCGCTTGTTGCGCTCTTCCAGCTCGCGGTTGTTGTCGAGCGTGGCCTCGATGTGCAGCTGGCTGGTCAGGTACATCTTCTGACCGCCGAACAGCATCGTCTGCAGCAGCTGGCCGAAGTGCAGCATCACGCGCGCGATGGTGCCTTCCGGCGCGCGCCGCACTTTGCCCACCAGCGTCTTCGCGTTGCCGACGTCGAACCCTTCGGAGATCTCCGTGAGGGTCTTCGGCGCGAAGTCCTTCAGGTCTTCCGGCATGAACGGCCCGAAGACCACCCGGCCGATCTGATCGCCTTCCCACGCGATGGGCACGATGAGGTACCGCAGCCCCGTGAAGCAGGGCACGGTCAACATGCCCTTCGCTTGAGGCACCAGATCGGGCTCCAGCACCGGCAACCGCGCCCCGTGGCTCAGCGCGAGCGGGCCGTCTTTCACCCGGCCGACGGTGGCCGTGCAGCGCCTTCGCCCTTCGGGGAAACTGAAGACGTAGCCGCAGAAGTCGCCGTTGCCGATCTTGATGTCGGCCAGCTTCGCGCCCTTGTCGTCGAACACCTTGATGCCCACCCGGTAGAGCTCGACGAAGCCCCTCACCACCTCGGTGAAAGACTCGGTGTCGAGCATCTCCCCCAGGGTGATGCGCCGCTGGAGAACCGACTCGCGCTGGCTCACGGGCGAACTCCCGGAGTCCTCGGAGGCAACACACGCTCGAGCTCGGTGCCCGTGACGTCGATGTTCGCGAACACCTGGGTGAGGAACTCGCGTTCACCCAGGCCGATGTTCTTGGTCAGCCCGGCGCGCGCTTCGAGGCTGCGGAAGGCCGATTGGAGCACCGCGTAGAGGGTCTCCAACACCCCGATGCCCCGAATGGCAATGGCGCCCACCACGGGCTCCTTGCCTTTCTTGCGCGTCTCCTCGATTTCGGCGTCCGTCTTCGTGTCGGGGAGATCTCGCTTGTTGTACTGAATGACCACCGGCACCTGCGCCGGGTCGAGGTTGTTCTCCTTCATGTTCTCGACGAGGTTCTTCCAGTACGCGTTGTTCTCGGCGGCAGCAGCCCTTCGACTGTCGGCGATGAAGGCCACCGCGTCGGCGCCCTGCAGCACGATGCGCCGCGTCGCGTTGTGAATCACCTGGCCCGGCACGGTGAACAGCTTCACCTTCACCTTGAAACCATTGGCGGTGCTGAAAAAGACCGGGAGCAGGTCGAAGAACAGGGTGCGATCGTCGTGGGTCTCGACGGTCAGCAGCCGCCCGCGGACCTCAGGACTGGTCCGTTGATGCACCATCTGCAGGTTGGTCGTCTTCCCCGAAAGTCCGGGGCCGTAATAGACGATCTTGACGGTGAGTTCCCGCTGAGCGTGATTCAGTTGCACGTCGGCAGATTGTGGGCCCAACCGCCTGACCCGCCAAGAACTACCCGTGATCCAACCGGTGAGGTGTGCAGAAAGGTGACATCAGCTACCTCACCATTGAAATGTCTGCTCGTGCACGACGTTGGACGTCGTGGTTAGGATCAGCACTGGCCGAGCCAAGCAGTAAACACCGTGGAGGAGTGGCGATGACCGACAAGCAGCTCGAAGGTATGCCGGGAACGAACCCGACCCCCCCGATGGCGATGCCAACGGACTGGAAGCAGGTGAAGTTTGCGCAGCCGACCGATGAAGACATGGGTCTGCTCGCTGCATTGCGCTCGGGAAGCGAGCCGTGGAAACAACGCGGCGAGACCGCTGCCGAGAGCCTGGAGGCGCTGACCAAGCTTCGACCGTTCATCTCGGTCGGCAAGCTCACCGGTGCCGTGGTCGGATACGTGACCATCGAACGTGATGGCCCGGTGCCCGGCGCCGCGTACCTGCGCAACATCGTGGTGAAGAACGAGTTCCGCCAGAAGGGCCTCGGGCACGTGCTGCTCGACCAGGGCCTCTCGGTGGCGCGCGACATGAACCGCAAGACGCTGGCGTTGCGCGTCGACCCGGCGAATGGCCCCGCGGTTTCGTTCTACCGCAAGGCCGGTTTCACCACGGTCGCCACGGTGGTCTCGAAGAAGAGCGGCAAGCTGCGCCTGCTGATGAGCCGCGAGCTCTAAGAGCATTGGCATCTCGACTCCGTTCCTGCCGAGCGGAGTCGAGGGCGTACTTCAGCTCATTTCAGGTTCTGCGTGGCCGCGTCTTGCGGGAGCGTCGCCTTGGCGAGGTCGATCAGCTTCTTGCGTGACGGCTTGAAGTCGAAGGTGCCTTGCGGAACCCAGCGGCCTCCCGGCTTGCCCAGGATGAACAAGACCTGGTTGCAGGAGAAGCTCACCAACGCCTCCAGCGTGCCGATGCCCGACTGCATCTGAAACGAGAGGTGCGGCGCGAAGCGGCACTTCGAGACGTCTTGGTCGAAGCGGAAGCTCTTGTCGTCGTAGAGCAGGCTCTTCAAGGTCTTGAGCGTCTCGGCGTCGAGCTCCTTGCCCGGCGCGCCCCGCACGAAGTCGGAGGCGATCGCCTTCGCGGGATCAGGCCGCAGCCCACCGGAGTCGCTCACCCGAAACACCTGCACCTTCGTCGCGCCCGCCATCGAACCGAGCACGGTGTCACCCAGCGCCTCGCTCACCTTCGCGGTGGGTTCGGTGATGGGCGGCGGCGGGGGCGGGGGCGCCTTCTTCTTCTTCGGCGCGGCGGCGAAGCCGGGCGTGGCCAGCAGCACGAGCAAGAAGAGTGAGCGTCGAGGCGACATGAAAGAACTCATCGCACGTCACTCGCCGGTCGAGAAGAAGTCCGTCAGGCGTTCAGGCAGCGGCGCCCGCTCGGTGCGTTGGCCCACGCGGTAGAGCGGCGGCAACGCGAGGCGTGTGCTGCGGCTCGCCAACGCACGCAGTCCGTCGCGCACCCGCCGCCAGTCTTCATCGCCTGAAAGCGCATCGGCCCGCGCGGCCCAGGCGCTCACCTGCGCGCGGCCTCCTTTCAGCGGAGCGCGGCCTTCGGGTGAAGCGGTCAGCTCGTGGGCCAGCATCAGCAACGCAGCGCGCGGGCCGTCTTCGGCGAGCCGCTCAGCGCCGTCGACTTCTCGGGCGAGGAGGAAGCGCAATGCGGGCACCCGTTCTGCTTCCCTCAACTGCACGGGGGCGAACCGTTCTTCGAGCAACACGCGCAGGTGTGCGTCGGCCGCGGTGCTCCAGAAGGTCGTGTGCACCAACGCCCGCGGGCCCACAGCGGCTCCGCGCGTCTTTCGGGGCGCGCGCTTCGAACGGCGCAGCAGCTCCCGTTCGACGCCGCCGGTGGTGTCGATGCGCGCGACGGCGGCCCAGCCTCGCGCCAGGGCGTGGGTCCCCTCGTTCCACTGCGCGAGCAGCGCGTCGTATTCGGGGAGCGTGAAAGGGAGCCGGTGCCCTCGCACGAGCGGTCGGCCGAAGAGCGACTCGAGCGCGGTGCCGAAAAGTTCCAGCGCGGGGATGAGTTCATCTTCCAGTTGCAGCGCTTCGTGCGCCGCGGGGTCGCGTTCTCCCAGGGGGACTTTGCGCGGCACTCCGATGACCAGGGCCAGCAAGGAGCGCAGTCCTTCGCCGCTGCCTTCGAGGCGGCGTTGTACGGCTTGGTTCAAACGAGCTCGCTGCGTGGTGACTTCTTCGAGGAGCCTTCGAGCGGCGCCTTCAGGCCAGTCTTCAGCGTCGGCTCTGCGCGTGGCTCGACGAAGGGCCTGATCAACCTGCTGCTCCGTGCGAGCGACTTCACGGGCGATGTCGGAGACGGCACGCAGGCGTTGCCGCCAGCCCCAGGTCTGAAGCGCGGGGAGGAGCGCGCGGTAACGGACCCGGGTGGCGCTCAGCAGAGGCGCGGCGTCCTCGAGGCGGCGGAGGAGCTCTTCGTCAGACGGCTTGGCTGTCTGCGCCATGAGGCACTTCTAACCTGCAGATCGGACAGAATGGGCCGGTGAGTCAGTCGATACGAACACAACTCGAGGGGCACTTCGAGATCGTGGAGGGCCTCGTGGTCCGCTGGCAGGGCGCGGCCGAAGGTCTCGAGGGTGACGGCTGGCTGACAGACCCGCGCTGGCTTGCCCTGGCGCAACCAGGTGAAGACTTCGACGACTCGGTGAGCCGCGTCAGCAAGAAGCTGGGCACCTCGAGTGAGTCGTCTGTGCTTCGGGAGTTGGCCGCGGCGCAGAGCCGCACACGAGCTGCCGCAATCACGCGCTGCCGCACCCTCGGCTTGGCGCCCGTCGATGGCACGACCAACGCCCTCCTCGGCCAGCTCATGGCTGAGCGACCTGTGCTCGAGCTTCAGGTGAAGGACCTGCGCCTTGCCAGCCGCCAGCGCGGAAGGGACGCGAGGATTCTGCTGGGAATGGGGGGCGGCTTCGGGCTCTGGCTCGTCTTCATGATGTTGGTGCTCACCCGGAGCTCAGCGCACAGCGAGTTCGCAGCCGTTTTCCTCGGTGTCTGCGTGGTGATGCTGCCTCTGATGGGCGCCGCGCTGGCGACCCGGGTCTTTGTTGGCGCCCCATCGGCCGTCCTGGTCGTCACCCAGCGCGCCATTCGTCTGAGGGGCGGCGCATCATTCGAGTTGTCTCTGGCTGAGGTGGGCTCCACCTCGGTTCGGAAGACGTTCGGCGGCTTCGTGCTCAGCCTCACCACGACTTCGCATCACACGGTGGAGTTCGAGAGCTCCAGCGATCCATCGTCTGCAGCCGCGACGATGACAAGGTACCTCGCCAGCGCGAAGGTCGACCCCACGCCTTGAGTGGCTCAATTCTCATTCGGCCCACCCTCACGTGGCGCTACGGTGCCCCCATGCGCTTCGTCGCCGTCCTCTCGGTGCTCCTGGCCCTGCCGTCCCTCGCGGCAGAGACAGAAAAAAAGCCGCGCCTGGTGATCAACGATCTCGTCGCGCTGAAGGTGGCGCCCGAAGAAGCCCAGGCCATCACCGACGCGGTGGTCACCTACCTCTCCGCCCGCGGGCTCTTCGAAGTGCTCTCCACCCGCGACGTGCAGACGCTGCTCGGCGCCGAGCGGCAACGGCAGCTCTCCGGCGCCTGCAGTGAAGACGCGCTGGGCTGCAGCGTGGACATGTCGAAGCTGCTCTCCGCCCGCTTCGTCTTGTCGGGCCAGCTCGCGAAGGTGGGCAGCGCCTACCAGCTCACCATGCAGTTGGTGGACACCAGCCGCGACCAGACCTCCAGCCGCAGCTCGAAACTCGCAGGCGATCTCGAAGCCATCCGCGCGCTGGTGCCGTACGCCGCCTCGGAAGCGACCGGCTCGCCCCTGCCCCCGCCGCCTTCGCGCGTGCTGCCCATCACCCTGCTCTCCGCCGGCGGCGCGACGTTGCTCTCGGGCGGCGTGGTCGGCCTGCTCGCCTTGTCGAAAGAAGCGCAGCTCAACGAAGAGCTCTGCCCCTCCACCCCACAACCCGACGGCCGGTGTGAAGGCGTGAACCTGCGAGACCGCACCTTCTACGTGGCGCAGCAGGAATCGCTCACCGCGCAAAAGGCACTGGGCCTCGGCTTGATGGCCGCGGGCGTGGTGATGCTGGGCTTCGGCATCTGGCTCTTGCCCCCCGACGACGCGCGCACCCGCATCACTGCGCGCGTGTTGCCCACCACCAGCGGCCTCGTGCTCACGGGAGCTTTCTGATGCGGCGCGCACTTCCCCTTCTCTTGCTGAGCAGCGCCTGCACCGGCCTGTACCTGGAGAACCCCAACACCTATCCGTGCGACTTCGCCGCGGGCCCCGGCGTGCGCGACGAGGTGTGCCACCCGGGCGACATCTGCGGCACTGACAACGTCTGCAAGCCCTTCATCTACGAAGGCCCCCGCTTCGAAGGCAAAGCCACCCTGCCGGAGTACGGCCCCGAGAGCGGCGAAGGCGAGTTGCTGCACCCGCTGGTGCTCGATGGCGTGGTGAGCCAGGTCACGGCGGATCTCCCCGTCACCCGCGGCCCGGTGGCGTACCTGCAGCAGGGCGAGAACATCTTCGAGGTGAAGGGTGGGCACGTCGGTGATGCCACCTCGGTGTTGATGGGGCCGCTTCCCCCCGGCTTCGGACCTCCCACGGCAGTGCAGCCGTTCTTCGACAGCCCCGGCCCCAGCCTCGAGGTGCTGCTGGCGAGTGCGAGCGGCAGGCTCGCGGTGCGCAGCGGCCTGATGACCGACTCCGTGCGCCGAGGCATGCTGCCGTTCATCGCCACCGGCTTCCGGGTGGTCGATCAATCGCCCTTCCAGGCGATCCCCGTAGCGTGGAACGCGAACGAGCTGGGCGTGGTGCAACGCGGAGCGATGAACTGGAACTTCGTGCCCTGGGTGGTCGATGGCGGCACCGTGCTCGACGTGGCCTCGGTGACCTTGCCCGGCCGGCAGTGGGTGCTCGCCCTGCAGCCCGGGTCCATCCTGGTGATCGACGCGACCGACGCAGGGGTCAGCTCGGCCGCTGCTTTCGACGCCTTCGCGGTGAACGGCGGCTTTCTCAAGAGCGACCCGGGCAACCGAATCATCGCGGCATTGCGCCATGGGTCGACGCAGCCGGTCGACGTGCTCTCGACCTTCCAGGTGAACGTCGGCGCTGAGGGGCCGGGGCTCACCTCGCCGTGGCCCGACTGCGCACCCTGCCGTCCCTCTGAGCGGGTCGAGCTGGTGGCGCCTTCGGTGCGCAGCGGTGCACCGACGGTGGACGTGGTGTGCCGCCGCGCCGTGGGCCTGGCGAGAACACTTCGGGTGGTGGGCAGCGTCGCGCTGACCCAGTTCGACGGCTGCCTGACCGAAGAGATCGAAGTGCCCATTCCGTTCGCGAACGTCGCGCTCGATGGCGGGCGGCTGGTGCAGTGGAACAGCCAGGACGGGCTGCTCTTCGGCGGCACACACGGTCAGCTGTGGAGCGGCGAGACGCTCACTTCGCTCGCCCCTGAGTTTCTCGACCGCGTGCCGCGCGACGTGACCCCGGTGGTGCTGGGAGACACGCCGTCACTGGCCGTCATCGCAGACGACTATCTGGCGATTCAGCAGACGCTCGACCCCCGCCGGCCCAACGAGCAGCTCAACGGCTTTCGCCGCATTCCTTCGCGTGAGCTCGACGGCCTGGAGTTCATCGGCTTCATTCACGGCATCAGCGGCTGGGCGGTGGTCAACGGCGGCGACCTGGTGCAGCTCTCCCGGGACGAAGACGGGGGCGCACGGCTCTCGCTGGGGGGGCAGTTGGTGACCGCCAGTGAAGACCCCATTCGCGACAGCATCGGCGGTGAAGCGTTCATCGCTCCGGATGGCGGCATCTCATTCTTCGTGGTGGCCGACGACAGCCTCTACTTCGCCGATGCGCCTGAGCGCTCGCTCGACCCTGAAGGCGAGCTGACGTTGCTGACGCCCCAGCTCACCCCCGAGCCTTCCGTGCCGATTCGCAGCCTCGCGCTCGAGCGCACCCCGCTGGGCACCAACGGCAACGACCGCGCCCGCGGGTACCTGGTCACCTCGCGCGACGTCTACTCGTGGGAGCTGGGCGGGACGCCGGCCCGCTGGTCGTCGACGCCGCTGGTGCTCACCGGCGGTGAACCGGTCGAGGTGTGGTTCGACGCGACGCGCAGCGCGCTGGGCCGGGTGGGCTATCGCGACGGGCAGATCTTCTCGTTGCCGGGCGGCTACCTGCTGGCCGAAGCGTTGCCGGCGGGGCCCGACGGCGTCTTCCCGCGGGTGCTCGACTTCGAGAACCTCGGCGGCTGGCCGGTGGCCTACGCCAGCACCGGGCTGTTCATCGCAGGTTGGGATCAAGTCGACGGCAAGCTGCAGAACCGCTTCCCCAATGGGGTCAACCGGCCGATGACCTGGCGTGAGGTGAAGCTCGCGAACGACGCCACGCCGTGGAAGACGAAGCCCGGCAAACTCTTCGTCACTCAGGAGAAGCAAGAAGGCGACGCCGGGCTCACGCGCCACCAGTTGCTCTTGTTCACCGATGACGAAGTGCGCGAGGTCGCGCACCACCTGCGGAAGTGACGTCGAGGTGAAGCTCCTCTCTCTTTCGTACGAACGGTTTCGCAACCTCGAGTCGGTGTCACTCGAGCCTTCGCCCCACGCCACCATCGCGGTGGGAGAGAACGGCCAGGGCAAGACCAACCTGCTCGAGGGGCTCTACCTGTTGGCCACCTTGAAGCCGCTGCGCGCCAACAAGCTGAGCGAGCTCATTCGTTTCGGGCAGCCCAGCGCGAAGGTGACCGGGCGGTTTCTCATCGCCGGCGCAGAGCGGGAGATCTCCGTCGAGGTGATCCCCGGGGGGCGCACGGCCTTCGTCGACGGCAAACGCGCGCACGCACTCGACGCGTACTTCGGCGGCGTCTCGGTGGTGGCCTTCACGCCCGACGATCTCGCGGTGGTCAAGGGCGGGCCCGACGGTCGCCGCGCCTTCCTCGATCGCAGCGTGTTCAACGTGGTGCCCGCCTACCTCGACGAGAGCCGCGAGTACGTGCGTGCGCTCAAGAGCCGCAACAAGCTGCTGAAGGATCGCGCGCCGATGAGCCACCTCCAGGCGTGGGACGTGACGTTGGCCCGCATGGGCGCGCGGTTGTGGGTGCGGCGGCGCTCGTTGATGATCGCCCTGGTCGAACGTGCGCGCGCGTCGTTCCAACGCATCGGCCGCTCACCGCTGGAGGCGCAGTGGAACTACGAACCTTCGCACCTCGGTGAAGGCATGGTGTTCGCCACCGCCTCCGAGGCCGAGCTGGCCGAGCGCATGCTGGCGCGCCTCGATGCCCGGCTCACCCGCGACGTGGAGCGTGGTTTCACTTCGGTGGGCCCCCACGCCGACGATGTGGAGATCACCCTGGGTGACAAACCCGCCCGCGCCTTCGCCAGCCAGGGCCAATGCCGCGCGCTGGTGCTGGCCTGGAAGGTCGCGGAGATTGAAAACCTGCAGCAGCAGAATGGTTTTCTGCCGCTGCTCCTCCTCGATGATGTGAGCAGCGAGCTCGACCCCGAGCGGAACGCCTTCCTCATGGGCTACCTGGCCGACTCAGGTGCGCAGACGTTGCTCACCACCACCGACGCAGGCCTCGTCGCCCGCGCCGCCGGCGCCGATACCAGGTGGTACCGCGTGCACGCGGGTCAGGTGGCGCCGAGCGAGGGCGGAGGGCAAACGCCCTCGTAGAAACGCAGGGCTGACGCGCGCGCATTCCTTTCGTCGCGATCTCGTTCGCGCGAAGCCCGCTCCCGTGGGCACGACAAATGCTCACCTCCTCCGCTGGGGGGGAGGTCATGGGTCGTGCACGCGGACAGTCACTGATCGCCGGCGCCGTGTTCGCCCTCGTGGTGTTCGGCTTCGGGCTCGGGCTCACCCTTCCGTGGACCTCACCTCGCGTGGAGCTGCTGCCGCCGGTCGGCGAGGCCATCTCCACCCGGGCGCTGGAGCGGCGGTTCGGCATTCAGTTGACGCACATCTCGGTCACGCACTCCGGCGGGCTGGTGGAGCTGGGCTTCGTCGTGGTGGACGTCTTCAAGGCCCGGCAGCTGATCAACGCCACCCCGCGGCTCATCGCTGACGACACCGGCTGGTCGTTGCAGGCCCCCGAGCTGGGCCCGTGGCGCAACATTCGCCTGCAGCAGGACGCCTCGTGTTTCGTTCTTTTTCCCAATGCGCGCAGCACGGTCAAACCGGGCTCGCGCGTCTCACTGGCGTTCGGCGGCGTGCGCGTCGAGCCGGTGATCGCGAATTAGCTCTTCCAGGGAGCATCCATGAAACGGTCGACGGTGGTGTTGGTCCTCACGGTGGGTGGGCTCACGGCGTTGTCTTCGGTCGGCGTGGAGGCGGCGTTGACCAAGCCGATGCCGCCGCTGGCGCACGATGACTCCTTCTCGGTGCCGGAAGACACGGCGGCGATGGTGTCGTTGCCCGGGGTGTTGGGGAACGATCGACCGCGCGCCAACGGAGAGCTGAGCGCGATCCTGGTCACCAACACCGCGCACGGCACCTTGACCCTGCGAGCCAACGGCGCGCTCAGCTACACGCCCGCGCGCGACTTCACGGGCATCGACGTCTTCTCGTACTCGGCCAACGACGGCTCGCGCATGAGTGCGCCGGCCATCGTGGCCATCACGGTGGTGGCGGTGAACGACCCGCCCGTGGCGGTGGATGATCGCGTCACCTTCACGCGCGTCGCGCCCCTCAAGCTGACCGTGGTGGCCAACGACTTCGACGTCGACAGCAGCATCGTGCCGGGCACCATCGGCATCGTCAGCTCGCCGCAGAATGGGCGCGTGACCATCGGCTCGAACGGGGTGATCGTCTACACGCCGATGAAGGGCTTCTCGGGCACCGACGCGTTCACCTACGTGGTGTGGGACGACCAGGGCGCACGTTCGAACCCCGCCATCGTTCATCTGATCAAACGCTGAGGGGGCCGCGTCACTTTTACGCGCACGCCCCGCAGTGCTTTCGCTTTCCCAGCTCCGCGCACCCTGGTGGCTCCGAGCGAAGTGAAGGCGGCACGAGCGTTGCTCAGCCCCTCCGAACGGTGAGTGCGGGGGCACTCATCGCGGGCGGAATCGTTGGGGGGAATTGCACATGAGCAGAGAGATGCCAGCGGCGCGGGCCGTGTCGAAGTCGTTCACTTCACGGCGTGTCGGAGTGGGAGTGGCAGTGGGACTGGCTTTGGGAGCGTGCCTCGAAGGCAACTCGCCGCTGCTGGGCAACGTCGAAGGGCAGCTCGAGCTGGGCGTCGATCTCGAGCCGGTCGAGGTGATGTTCCTCACCGAAGAACAGCTGGCGCCGTTTCTTCAGTCGCGGTTGCCGCAGGTGCGCTCCGCGTTCGAGACGGCGGCCGCCAACCGCGAGGCCTTGAGAACGCGCAGGGATCTCTGGATGGAAGAGAGCCAGCGGGCGAACGCTGAGGTGGTGAGGAGTGGGGCCGACATTCTCCAGCGCCGCCTCGAGGTGATTCGCCGCGCGGTCTCGGTGCGAGAGATGGCGGTGCAGCGGCGCCTCCTCACCGCGGCGAGTGCGGGCGTGCGGAAGCGTGCGAACGAGATGCAGCAACAAGCCGAAGCGGCGCGCCGCGACGCGGATCGCGCCGAAGAGGCGGCCCGTCATCTGGAGGATGGCTCGTTCTTCCTGGCTGAGTTGCCGCAGCCGCTGTTCACCACGCACACCCAGGCCGATGGCAGCTTTCAGGCGAAGCTCGCACCGGGCCGCTACGGGGTGGCGGCGACGGCCACGGGCGAAGATGGGCTCAAGCGGGTGTGGCTGGTCTGGGTGCGGGTGGAAGCGGGTGAAGCGAGCGCGCTGCTGTTGAGCGAGCACAACCTGGCGCTCTCCCAATGCGAGTCATGCGTGCTCGCGCCGAGAGATCCCGTCGTGAAACGCTAAGTGCTCCCTCTCCCTGCGAACGCGGGGAGAGGGTCGGGGTGAGGGGCCGTTCGGCGTGCGGAGCAGGGCCCCTCACCCGGCCTGCGGCCGACCTCTCCCCGCTCGCGCAGGGAGAGTTTTTTTTACGATTCACCTTCGAACACCACCGGAGGCGGCGGCGTCTCGTGCGCCCGCAGATGCCGCCGCAACGCGATCGACGGCAGGTGAAAATCAACCTCGAGCAGGTGCTTCCCGTCGAGCGCGATCAACCGCTGATACACGAACGCGGCGAGCCCTTCAGACAGCCGCCGCCGATGGTGCCGGGCATCGAGCACGCTGGCCCGGTGCACCGCGGCCGCCACGTTGGGCGAACGGAACACGCAGATCGCCAGCCGCCCATCCATCGCGGCATCGAGGGCGAGGTCGAGGGCATGCGCGTCATCGACCAGGTCGAAGCCCACCACGTCGAGCGGCTGCAGCCGCGACGCGCGCGAAAAGTCAGTCGCATCGGCATCGGTGCCCAGAATCGACTGCCGCGCCGCGCCCGGCCCCGGAGCAAGCGGAAGACCCAGCGGCTCTTCCAACGAAGCGACGTGACGGCCATCCGACACGAAGCGCTGCAGCAACGCAGAATAGAAGGTGCTGCGCCCGTTGCCCGGTTCACCGCTGAGCAACACCAGCCCGCGCTCGAGCGCCAGCAACGGCCCCTGCACCAGCGGCGAGAGCCCCAGCTCATCGAGCGTGGGAATGGTGGCGGGCATCGCGCGAAAGGTGGCGGCGCGAAACGTCCGCTCTGTGGTGACGGTGACGCGAAAGCGGCCCAGCTCGGTGGAAGCGACCGAGTGCACCACCGGCCCGCGCGCGGTGAGCAGCGACGAGGGCAACACCGGGCTCACCAGGTCAGCCACTTCATCGGGGGTGAGCGGCGCCTCACCGAGCGCCCTGGTGCCGAACGCGCCGTGCAGCGTGGGAGGCAGCCCCACCGTGAGGGTCAGGTCCGTCGCCCCGTGCGCGCGCACCTCCTTGAGCAGGGTGCTGATCTGCATCGAGTCACCC
>JANODF010000456.1:0-6525 GCA_031412555.1 Archangium sp.
GGTCCTCAGGACGACGGGGTGAGGACCCCATGTGCAGCTGTCACGCCAACGTAAGCTTCCGCTATTTGGAGCGACCGCCAGCTCGAGACGGCTCTGGCGAGAGACCCGAGATGTGCTTCTCCGCGACCCTCACCCCAACCCTCTCCCCAAAGGAGAGGGAGCGCCCGTGCGCAGCACGCGCGACAACACCAGCATGCTCAGGCCAATGCTGCCGCCCGCCCCCAGGATGAAGGCAGGGAAGATCATGCCCACCACCGCAGCGAGGCCGAAGCCCGCGGCGACGATCGTGCCTCGTTTCTCGACCGTGACGGCCGCGGTCCACCAGCCCGCCCCGCTGATCAGGTAATACGCGATCACCGCCGCGTGAAAGATCACGCCTTCGCGAAGAGCCATCCACCAGAGAAGGACTGAGGCGACGCTCATGCCGACGAGGCCCAGCGAGATGCGTCGTTGCAGTTGGTTCGCTTCGGGCTGGTTCTTGAGCCAGAGGGAGTAGACGAAGCTGTTCAGCAGCAACACGAGAGCGAAGACGAGGCCGTGGCCGACGTTGAATTGAAAGGCCCCGCTCGTCGACAGCGCCTGCATCACCACGCTCGAGAGGATCGCGCCGACGGCGACGACCTTGGTGTAGGTCGACTTGAGGTCGCGCACCGCGTCGGTCGAGCTGTCCTTCGCCTGCTGTTCGAGCTGGATCAGACGAGCGGCCTTCTCCTTCTCGGCGCGCTCGGCGTTCTCCACCTCGAGCACCAGCTCAGCCGGCGGCTGCACCAACTCGGACAAGAGGGCCCGAGCGCTCTGCGGTGCCTGGCGCGCGAGCTCGTGGCGCACCATCAGCACCAACGCCCGCCGCAGCCCCACCCGGGCCGGCTCGAAGTCGGGCCACGAGCGGCGCACCTGCTCGAAGCCGAAGCGGCACTCGGTGAACAGCCGCTCGATCGACACGGCCGAAGGCTCGCCTCGAATGGTGCGCGCGAGCTCGTCGAGTTTCTCCAGGGTGCGCTCGTGCAGCTCGAGCGCATCGTGGTGCCGCAGGTAGCCGGTGATGGCCTCTTTGAAGGCCTTCGCGCTCTCGTAGCGCGCCGAGGGATCTCGCTGCATCGCGCGGCGGCAGATGTTCTCGAGCTCGGTGGGCACCATCGCATCGAAGAGGGGCCCGTTCGCTTCGGTGGCCAGCACGAGCGTCTCCTGCACGGAGCCGGCGACCCAGGGCGGCCGCCCCATCAACACTTCGTACAGCGTCGCACCGAGCAGAAAGATGTCGGTCCACGGCCCGAGCTTCCCTGTTCCGAGCGCCGCCTCCGGGGCGAGGTACGAGGGCGTGCCCCCCATGCCGGCTTCACTCGCGAGCGGCAGCACGCTGTCGGGGTGCAACGACGCGGCGAGGCCCCAGTCCACCAGGTAGACCTCTCCGAACGCGCCGATGAGCACGTTGGCCGGCTTGAGATCGCGGTGAATCACGCCTCGGCTGTGCGCGAACGACAGGGCGTCGCACACCCGCTGGAGCACCTCGAGGTGTTCGACCAGCGAACGCTTACCTTTCAGCGCGTCGCTCCACGGTGTGCCCTCCACCCGCTTCATGGTGAAGAAGGGCACGCCTTCGGTGGTCTTCGCCAGCACGTGCACCGGCACGATGTTGGGGTGCTCGAGGCGGCCGGTGGTGATGGCCTCGCGCAAGAGCAGGCTGGCGTCGCTGGCCTCGTCGTTGAGGAACTTGATGGCCACCGAACGCTGGAGCGCCTTCTGCTTCGCGCTGACCACCTGGCCCATGCCGCCCTTCCCGAGCAGCTCGCCCAGCTCGAACTCAGCCGCGGCGCTCTTCAGGTCGATGACCGGGAGCGCGATTTCGTCGCCTTCCAGCGCGGGCATGACGTGGGGACCCGAGTGAAAGGTGGTGGTCTCACCGGAGTCCTGGCCGCTCTTCGACATGCGCGCGCCACCATAAACTACTGGAAGGTGCGTGCCAGCCGAAGGACCGGGCCGAAGTCGGCGCCCAGGCCACGCATCGCCGCGATGTTGATCAACGGCTGGGGCTTTCCGTTCGAGAGGCCCACGCCGAGCAACGCGCCGTCATGCACGGACGTCTCTTCGAAAGTGAACACGTACTGCTTCTCGCGCTGCGTCTTCTCGACCACCGTCTTGAGCGCGTCCGCAGGAAAGCCGAAGTACAGCAACACCGCCGTGCCTTTCGCCGCCGGAAGCTCCTTCATCGGCACCGGCACGAAACGCAGCGTGCGCTCCTTGATGGTCTTCACTTCGAGCCCACCGCCGACTGCCGCCAGCGCGGTGGCCTTGCTCTCGTCGCCCGGCGCATACGGCACCAGCACCACGAACTCACCGGTGCCATGCGTGCCGAACGCGGCGTCGTAGCTGACCACCTTGAGCATCACCATCAGCCCCAGTGCATCGGGCACACGCTCCGCGGCAGCGCTCACGTTCGCGGCCAGCAGCAGGCTGAAGACCACCGATCTCACTTCAAGAACTCCAACGCGTAGCTCAGCCGCACGAAGTACTCCCGGCCTCGGCCCGGCATGGGCGCCATGCCACCGTTGTACGGTTGCACGTACTGGACCGGAGCGTCGAGCACGTTGCCCACGCCCAGCTGCGCCGAGAAACCGGTGCCGCCGATGGAGTCGATCCCGAGCCAGGCGGTCAGCAGCAGGGTCTCCTTGACCCAGCCGATTTGACCCGTGCCGTCGAGCAGGTCGGTCGCCGAGGTGAACGCGTAGCGATCGCCCAGGAACACCGCGCTGCCGCCGACCGAGAGGTATTTGTTCATCACCAGCTTTCCCCACAGCGTGAGCTTGTGAGTGGGCATGCCCAGCAGGGTGGGCGTGGTTCGGCCATCGGGCCGCAGGTAGGTGTCGACATCTTCCGCGACGACGGGGACGGCCAGGGCGTACGAGAGATTCAGATGCCCGCGGCTGCCGCGCAGCTTGAGCAGCGCTTCGGCGCCGGCCGTCGAGATGGCGCCCGCGTTTCGGTAGCTCTCTTCGTTGGTGACGAGGTCGTAGTTGTAGGTGATCGGCGCGACGAGCGCCGTGTAGAAGCCGTTGACGCTGACGAAGCCGACGTCGCCCAGCTCGACGCCCACTTCGGCCTCGGCCACGTGCGTACGTTCTGCCTTCAAGCCGGGGCCTAAGTTCAGGTTCTCGATGCCCGGGCTGCGAAAAGCGCCGCCGTACAGCAGCTTCAGGTTCACCCGCTCGAACTGCCGCGTGAGCGCGAGGCGAGGCGCGACGTTCACACCCACGCGCGAATGCCACTCCAGGCGGCCACCCGCGGTCACGTTGACGAAGGGAGTGTTCAGCTGGCCCTGCACCCAGCCCGCCACGTTGCCGTAAGAGACCTGGTTGTCTTCGCCAAACGTGGTCTGCGCTCCGGCGATGCGCGCGTCGTTGAGCCAGGCGTGATCGACGAAGCCCTCGACGCCGCCGCTCACGGTCAGGAAGCGGGTCGCTGTCCAGTTCGTGGTGACGCCGGCGAGCACCCGTACCGCGCTCTTGTCGTAGAAGAGGTCGGTGGTGTCATCGAGGCTCTGCCACGGAATGTGGAGCCGGGCATTGAGCCGCGGCTTGAGCGTCACCGTGTCGGACAGCTTCATTTCGTAGGAGAGATCGGCGAGCGCGGTGCGGAAGCGAACCTTCGAGTTGGGCGCGGCCTCGCCGAAGCCGACCGTGCCTCCGATGGTCTGATCGTCGTAGATCAGCCGGGCCTTGAGGCCCTTGTACGTGAGGCCCGCGGTCATGAAGAACGGGTCGAGCTGATCATCGGCGAGTGAGACGCTGTTGCCGTAGAAGTCGTCGAAGGTGCCCCGGCTGCGGCGGCCCTGACCGCCCACGGCGTGCAGGCTCCACTCGAGTGACTTCGATTCGTGTTTGCCGCCCACCGAAGCACCCAGCGACCAGTCGTGAAAGCCGGTCTCGCCTTGTGCGTAGCGGCCCATCACCGAGGCGCCCGAGAGCTCCTTGCCGCCGCGGGTGACCACGTTGACCACGGCGAGTTCGGCGGTACCTCCGTAGAGCGCCGAACCGGGGCCGCGGATGATCTCCACGCGCTCGATCTGCGAGACCAGGATGTGGTGACCGAACTGAGCGCCCGTGTAGAGGATCTCGTTGATCTCCTGGCCGTCGAGCATGATCAGCACTTTGCCCTCGTTGCCCCACAGGCCGCGGAAGGCCACGCCCACCACACCTTCGACGTCCTGGTGGAAGGTGAAACCGGGCACCAGCTGGAGCACCTCGAGCAGATCGCGCGCTCCGGAGGAGAGCACTTCGTCGCGCGTCACCACCAACAGCACGCTGGCCGACTCACGTGAGGAGCGCGCGTCGCGGGTCACTTCGACCGGGGTGTCGAGCAGCGATTCGAGCGACAGATCCGCCACGTCGGCGTTTTGTGCCAGCGCGAGGGAGGGGAGAAGAGCGAGGAGAATGCGCAGATTCATGGGGGGAGCGGCGCGAGTAGCGCACGACCGGGAAAGAAGTCTCTTTTGTGGTCGAACAGAGAGTCACGGGGGTGTCACTGAGGGATACCCCAAACAGGTGAGCTGCCCCTCACCCCGACCCTCTCCCCGTCCTTCCTGGGTCGCGTCGCCTCGGCGCATCTTTCGCTCCGCTCAGCTGCGCTCGCCCAGCGTGCCGCTGGAACGGCTTCGCTCCGGGCGACGGGAGCTCTGGGGGACAAGAGGAGAAGCTCTTTCGTATCGTGGCCACGTCGGATAGCAGGCCCACTCATGCCTCGTCGCGAAGAGATCAAACGCGTCCTCCTCATCGGATCGGGTCCCATCGTCATCGGTCAGGCGTGCGAGTTCGATTATTCGGGCACGCAAGCCATCAAGGCCCTCAAGGAGGAGGGCATCGAAGTCATCCTCCTCAACTCGAATCCGGCCACCATCATGACGGACCCGGACTTCGCCCACCGCACGTACATCGAGCCCATCACGGTCGAGGCGGCGGAACGGATCATTCAGCTGGAGAAGCCTGACTCGTTGCTGCCCACCATGGGCGGTCAGACCGCGCTCAACCTCGCCAAGGCGCTCGCCGAGAAGGGCATCCTGGCGAAGTACGGCGTGAAGCTCATCGGCGCCTCGCTCGAGGCCATCAACAAGGCCGAAGACCGCAAGCTCTTCAAAGCGGCGATGGAGAAGATCGGCCTCGAGCTGCCCCGCGCCGGCATCGCCACCACGATGGAAGAGGCCCGCGTGCTGGTGAAGGAGCTCGGCTTCCCCTCCATCATCCGCCCCAGCTTCACGCTCGGCGGCACCGGCGGCGGCGTGGCCTTCGACCAGGAGCAGTTCGAGACCATCTGCGCCGGCGGCCTCGCGGCGAGCCCGGTGCACCAGGTGCAGATCGACGAGTCGGTGCTCGGCTGGAAAGAATACGAACTCGAGGTCGTTCGCGACTCGAAGGACAACTGCATCATCGTCTGCTCGATCGAGAACCTCGACCCGATGGGCGTGCACACCGGCGACTCCATCACCGTGGCCCCCGCGCAGACGTTGACCGACAAAGAGTACGAGCGCATGCGCGACGCGTCGCTCGCCATCATGCGGGAGATCGGCGTCGACACCGGCGGCTCGAACGTGCAGTTCGGGCTGAACCCCAAAGACGGCCGCATGGTGGTCATCGAGATGAACCCGCGCGTGTCGCGCAGCTCGGCCCTCGCGAGCAAGGCCACCGGGTACCCCATCGCGAAGGTCGCCGCGAAGCTGGCCATTGGCTACACGCTCGACGAGCTCAAGAACGACATCACCCGCGACACGCCGGCGTCGTTCGAGCCGACCATCGACTACGTGGTGGTGAAGCTCCCGAAGTTCAACTTCGAGAAGTTCCCCAAGAGCCCTCGTACCCTGGGCACCATGATGCGCAGCGTGGGTGAGGTGATGGCCATCGGCCGCACCTTCCGCGAGTCGTACCAGAAGGCGTTCCGCTCGCTCGAGCAGGGCCGCCACCCCATTCCGACGAAGGCCGAGGCGATGAAGCGCACCGCGGCCGAGCGGGAAGAGCTGCTGCGCGTGCCCACTCCGGAGCGCCCCTGGGTGGTGATGGAGGCGTTCCAGGTGGGCATGACCGTCGAGCAGGTCAACGCGATCACCTCGATGGATCCGTGGTTCCTCCGGCAGTTGGAGGCGCTCGTCAAAGAGCTGCATGAGATCGAAGCGAAGGGATCGTTGTCGAAGATCTCGGATGCCGAACTCAAGATGCACAAGTCGCGCGGCTTCTCCGATGGGCAGATCGCCCAGGCGCTGAACGTCGGCGAGTCGGTCGTGCGTGAAGAGCGGTGGAAGCGCAACATTCGCCCCGTCTACAAACGCGTCGACACCTGCGCCGCCGAGTTCGAGGCGTTCACGCCGTACCTGTACTCGACCTACGAAGAAGAAGACGAAGCGCCGCCCTCCAACCGGCAGAAGATCGTCATCCTCGGCAGCGGGCCCATTCGCATCGGGCAGGGCATCGAGTTCGACTACTGCTGCGTGCACGCGGCCTTCGCGCTGCGTGAAGCGGGCTTCGAGACCATCATGGTCAACTG
>JANODF010000457.1:0-3047 GCA_031412555.1 Archangium sp.
AACTTCGACGCGTACTCGATGCTGGTGATGGGCTTTCAGCAGCCGCTGATCTCGCTGCTCTACATCGGCGCGCAGGTGCTGCTGGCCGCGCACCTCTCGCACGGCGTCTACAGCATGTTCCAGCACCTGGGCTTCTGGGGCCCGAAGTGGACGCCCTTCCTCAAGAAGACCGCGCTCGTCGCCGGTTACGGCCTCTGCGCCGCCTTCGCCTCCATTCCGCTCGCAGTCCTGCTGGGGATCATCAAGCCATGAAGCTCGAATCACGCATCCCCGCAGGGCCCATTGAGAACAAGTGGACATCGCACAAGATGTCGATGCCGCTCATCAACCCGGCCAACAAGCGCAAGTTCAAGATCATCGTGGTGGGCACGGGCCTCGCGGGCAGCTCAGCGGCCGCCACGCTCTCCGAGTTGGGCTACCAGGTCGAGGCGTTCTGCTTCCAGGACTCACCGCGGCGCGCGCACTCCATCGCGGCACAGGGCGGCATCAACGCGGCGAAGAACTACCAGAACGACGGCGACTCGGTTCGCCGGCTCGCCTACGACACGGTCAAAGGCGGCGACTTCCGCGGCCGCGAGTCGAACATCTACCGGCTCGCCGAAGTGTCGGTGAACATCATCGACCAGTGCGTGGCGCAGGGCGTGCCTTTCGCCCGTGAGTACGGCGGCCACTTCTCGAACCGTTCGTTCGGCGGCGCGCAGGTCTCGCGCACCTTCTACGCCCGTGGCCAGACCGGCCAGCAGCTGCTGATCGGCGCGTACCAGGCGCTGGAGAAGCAGATTCACACCGGCAGCGTGCGCATGCACACCCGCCACGAGATGCTCGAGCTGGTGACCATCGACGGCCACGCGCGCGGCATCGTGACGCGGGACATGGTGAGCGGAAAAATCGAAGCCTGGGCAGCCGACGCGGTGGTGCTGGCGACGGGCGGCTACGGCAACGCGTACTTCCTCTCGACCAACGCCAAGGGCTGCAACGTCACGGCGACCTGGCGCGCGGCCAAGAAGGGCGCTGGTTTCGCCAACCCCTGCTACACCCAGATTCACCCCACCTGCATTCCTCAGGCGGGCGACTACCAGAGCAAGTTGACGCTCATGAGTGAGTCGCTGCGCAATGACGGGCGCGTGTGGGCTCCGAAGAAGAAGGGCGACACCCGCGCGCCCGATCAGATCCCCGAGGACGAGCGCGACTACTACCTCGAGCGCAAGTACCCCTCGTTCGGCAACCTGGCGCCCCGCGACATCGCTTCGCGTGCGGCCAAGCAGGTCTGCGACGAGGGGCGCGGCGTGGGCCCGGGCGGCCGTGGCGTGTTCCTCGACTTCGCCGACGCCATCAAGCGGCTGGGCAAGAAGGTCATCTCGGAGCGCTACGGAAACCTGTTCGACATGTACACGACCATCACGGGCGAAGACCCGTACAGCGTGCCCATGCGCATCTACCCCGCGGTGCACTACACGATGGGCGGGCTGTGGGTTGACTACAACCTGATGAGCAACCTGCCGGGCCTGCACGTGATCGGCGAGGCGAACTTCAGCGACCACGGCGCGAACCGCCTGGGCGCTTCGGCCCTGATGCAGGGCCTGGCCGACGGCTACTTCGTGTTGCCGTACACCATCGGTGCCTACCTCGCGACGGCCAAGCAGCCGAAGGTCACCACCGATCACGCCGAGTTCAAGAAGGCCGTGGCCGACGTGAACGCGCGCACCTCGAAGTTCCTGTCGATCAAGGGCAAGCGCACGGTCGACAGCTTCCACCGGCAGCTCGGCTCGATGATGTGGGAAAAATGCGGCATGGCCCGCAACGACAAGGGCCTCAACGAGCTGCTCAAGGAGATCCCCGCGCTGCGCGAGGAGTTCTGGCAGAACGTGAACGTTCCCGGCTCGGCAGACAACCTCAACACCGCGCTGGAGAAGGCCGGCCGCGTGGCGGACTTCTTCGAGTTCTGCGAGACGATGGCGATGGACGCACTCGACCGCGACGAGTCGTGCGGCGGCCACTTCCGCGAGGAGCACGAAGACGAGGGCGAGGCCAAGCGCAACGACGAGAAGTTCAGCCACGTCTCGGTGTGGGAAGTCACGGGCGACAAGCCGGTGCGCCACAAGGAACCGCTGGTGTTCGAAGCCTTCCACCCCTCAGTCCGGAGCTACAAGTGAGCGAGAAATTGATGAAGCTGAAGCTCCACGTCTGGCGCCAGCCGAACAAGGAGCAGGCCGGGGCCATGAAGGATTACGTGGTCGACGGTGTCTCGGAACACATGTCGTTCCTCGAGATGATGGACACCCTGAATGAGCAGCTGATGAACAAGGGCGAAGAGCCCGTCGCGTTCGATCACGACTGCCGCGAAGGCATCTGCGGTTCGTGCTCGATGGTGATCAACGGGCTGCCGCACGGCGGGCACAAGGGCGTCACCGTTTGCCAGCTGCACATGCGTCACTTCAAAGATGGCGACGAGATCTTCATCGAGCCGTGGCGCGCGAAGGCGTTCCCGGTGCTGAAGGATCTGGTGGTGGATCGCCAGGCGTTCGATCGCATCGTTGCTTCGGGCGGCTACGTGTCGGTGGCCACCGGTGGTGCACCTGACGCGAACGCGCTCCCCATTCCGAAGAAGGAAGCGGATCTCTCGATGGACGCGGCGGCCTGCATCGGCTGCGGCGCCTGCGTGGCGGCCTGCAAGAACGCTTCGGCGATGTTGTTCACCGCGGCGAAGGCGTCGCACTTGAACCACCTGCCTCAGGGCCAGCCCGAGAAGTACGAGCGGGTGAAGAACATGAGCATGCAGATGGACGCCGAAGGCTTCGGCACGTGCACCAACCTCTCGCAGTGCGAGGCGGTGTGCCCGAAGGAGATCAGCGTGCGGGTGATCGCTGAGTTCAACGCCGACCTCATCAAGGCGCAGGTCAAAGGCTGAGTTGTCTCCCTCTCCCCTCTGGGGTGTGGGTGGGGGTGTGGGGCTATCGAAGCGCACCAAGCCGGAGAATTATCCGTGCGTTCGCTCCTCACCCTGCTGTTGTAGGCCGCCGCTTTTGCACTGCCGACCGCTCACCCGC
>JANODF010000458.1:0-18262 GCA_031412555.1 Archangium sp.
GCGGCGCGCCCTTCGCCTGCTCCACGGCCAATGTCTGTCAGCGCTGCGGCGGCGCGGGCGAGCTGTGCTGCCCGGGCGCGACCTGCGGCTCGACGCGGGTGTGCTCGGCCACCAACGTCTGCAACTAGAAGCCTCGGAAGAACTCGCGAAGGCGCTGGTTGGTGCGGTTCACGTCGAACCCTTCGGGGTCGAAGAAGCCGCCCACCCAGCTCACCAGCTCGTCGTCGTCATCATTGAGCAGCGCCGAGAGCAGCCGCTCGTAGCCAAAAGGCCCGCCACAATCCTCCGGAGGGCAAGCCCGCGCGCCGCCGATACACAGCGGGTAGGCGAAGCGATCGTCGATCGGGAGCTTCTTTTCGACGCGCACCTGGTGCATCCAGTCGTCGCCGAAGTCGTAGTGGTACGAGAAGCGATCCCCCACGCCCACCAGCTCGTCAAGGCACACAGCCCGTTCATCTTCGAAGTCAGTGCCTTCGTCGATGTCGGGATTCGCGAAGGTGCGTTTGTCGAATACGAGCAGGTGCAGATGCGAGTTGTTCCACCCCATGGCCTCATTCAGCGTGAAGTGGATCGCATCGAGCCGCGCGTCGGATCGCACGAGCACGCGGCGCCAGACCGGAGCCTCCATGTCCTTCAAGGCGATGTGGAGCTGGTAGATGCACGGCTTGGGTTTACGAACGCGTCGGGCCATGAACCGGAGCGTATGCGTTTGATGGAAGGACTCTCTGCTTCCCTTTGTTTGACCTGCGAGGAAAGCCGCTCCTAACTTGTCCCCCTGCATCCCATGACCATGCTGACTGTCCTCCTGCTGACCCTCGCCGGCGCTGATGTGCCGATGCCCCCACCCCCACCGGGGATGGTGTTGCTCGCGCAAGCCCCCGTCACCTTCGACGGCGATGCCGGCGTGGCCTCGATCGACGCGGGGGTCGAGCCACTGGCCGTGGCCGCCCAACCGCGTGAAGAACAAGACGGAGACCCCGAACCCGACGTCGAGCTCGAGGCCATGCGCGCGCTCGAAGAGGTCACCATCGATCCCAAGGCGCGTTCTGGCGCCTCCATTCGCGCGACGCTGGGGCAGCTGGGCTACGGCACCCTGATTCGCGATCGGCTGGAGAAGGCGCTCGAGGCCTCCGAGCTGTCGGGCGAAGAGCTGGCCTTCGAGCTCGATCCCATCACCGACGTCGAGAGCTTCGACGTGCTCAAGGTGCAGCAGCGGTACGACATCCCGCTCGAGATGAACGCGCTGGTGGCTCAGTACATCCACTTCTTCCAGGGTGGTGGCCGCAAGTGGTTCCGTCGGTGGATGTCGCGCAGCGCCCGCTACATTCCGTTGATGCGGCCGCTGCTCGAGGCCAAGGGCCTGCCCCGCGACACCGTGTATCTCGCGATGATCGAGAGCGGCTTCAACACGCAGGCGAAGTCGTGGGCGAAGGCGGTCGGGCCGTGGCAGTTCATTCCGGGCACCGCGAAGATGTTCAAGCTGCGCGACGACTTCTGGGTCGACGAACGGCGCGACCCCATCAAGGCCACCAACGCGGCCGCGGATTACCTCAGCCAGCTGCACGGCAACCTGGGCCACTGGTACCTCGCGTGGGCTGGCTACAACACCGGCGGTGGCCGGGTGCGGCGCATGGTCGACACCTACGGCACCACCAGCTTCTGGGAGCTCTCCGACAAGAAGGGCTTCGCGCGGGAAACGAAACACTACGTGCCCAAGCTGATCGCCTGCGCGCTGGTGGCCAAACACCCCGAGGCGTTCGGCTTCACCCAAGATGAGTTCACGCCGGAGTCACCCTTCGAGTTCGACGAGGTGAAGCTCACCGACTCGGTCGACCTCGAGGTGATCGCCCAGGCGTCGGGTTCGTCACTCGACGAGATTCAGGAGTTCAACCCCGAGCTCAAGCGGTGGTGCACCCCGCCCGCCTCCGAGAGCGATCCGTACAAGCTGCGTTTGCCGCGCGGGAAGAAGGATCAGTTCACCGAGACCTTCGCGAAGTTCGCGCCTTCGGAGCGGCTGCACTTCAAGATTCACCGCGTGCAGAAGGGCGACACGCTCTCGAAGATCGCGCAGCAGTACCACTCGGCGCAGGAGGCGATTCTGCGCATGAATCACCTCACCAGCGCGCGCACGCTCAAGCTCGGCAACGATCTGGTGGTGCCGGTGCCCAGCGCGCAGGCGATCAAGTCGGGCAAGACCGACCCGGCGCTCGAGCGGCAGGTCGTGCGAGCGCGGCGCTCGGGGCTCAACGCGGTTCGCCCGGAAGACGAGGTGCCCGCGGGCTCGCAGACGGCGCCGGTCGGCAAGGTGGCGCTCGGCGGGTCGATCGCGGTGAGCACCGTCGACGGCAAGAAGAAGGTCACCTACGGCATCGGCAAAGGCGACTCGTTGTGGAGCATCGCGCGGCGCTTCGACGTGCACGTGGCGGATCTGAAGGAATGGAACACGTCACTGGGTTCGCCCAGGGGGCTCAAGGTCGGCGCGGCGTTGACCGTGTGGCCCGGGCCCGCGGCCGATCTGTCTCCGACCAAGTGAGCACAGATCCCCTCTCCCTCTGGGAGAGGGTCAGGGTGAGGGCCTCACTTCAATAGGAACTGCCCGTCGACTGCGGTAACTGAAAGTCCATGCCTACCTCCGAAGTGATGCTCGACTTCCAGCGCGGTGAGCGCATCGGCTTCGACGAAGCCATCCTCTGTCAGGGGAAGACCACCGAGCACCTCACCGAGATCCTCGCGGCAGCGCGAGAGAAGTCAGCGCGCTTTCTGCTGACCCGCCTTTCCCAAGAAGCCTTCGACGCCCTGTCGAAGAGCGATCGTGACGAGCTCGACTACGAGTCCTTCTCGCGCACGGCTTACTTCGGAAAACCGAAACCCGAGACCGGCCCCACCCGCATCGCCGTGCTGGCGGCCGGAACCTCCGACGCGCACGTGACGCGCGAAATCCAGCGCACCCTGGGCTGGTCGGGCGTGCCCTCGACGCTCTTCGCCGACGTGGGCGTGGCGGGCTTGTGGCGGCTGATCAACCGGCTCGAAGCGATCCGCGAACACAGCATCGCCATCGTGGTGGCCGGCATGGACGCCGCGCTCCCCACCGTGGTTGGAGGGCTCTTCGGCGGCGTGATCA
Source organism: Archangium sp. (assembly GCA_031412555.1). GTDB lineage: Bacteria > Myxococcota > Myxococcia > Myxococcales > Myxococcaceae > Archangium_A. The sequence continues at coordinate 3,122 of JANODF010000458.1, forward strand.
TCGGCGTGCCCACCTCGACCGGCTACGGCGTGGCGGAGGGCGGTCACACCGCGCTCCACTCGATGCTGGCCAGCTGCTCGCCCGGCGTGGTCACCCTCAACATCGACAACGGCTACGGCGCGGCCTGCGCAGCGATGCGGGTGCTGCACACGATCGAGCGCGCGAAGTGACTGCGGTTCTCGAGTTCCCTCCCGACTTCACCTTCGGCGTGGCCACCTCGGCCTACCAGGTCGAAGGCGGCATCGAGAACGACTGGAGCGACTGGGAGCGCGCGGGCAAGTGCAAGGAAGCCGACGCCCGCTGCGGAAACTCTGTCGAACACTGGGAGCGATTCTTCGACGACGTGCCCTTGATCGGGAAGCTGGGCGCCACCGCGTACCGCTTGAGCATCGAGTGGGCGCGCGTCGAGCCGAAGCGGGGAACGTGGGATGACGCCGCGTGGGCGGGTTACCGCGCGCGGTTGGAAGCGCTGGTGAAGGCGGGCATTCGGCCGGTGGTCACCCTGCTCCACTTCACGCACCCGAAGTGGTTTCACGTCGAGACGCCGTGGCACGAGCCGTCGTCGCTGGTGGCGTGGAAACGTTTCGCCGACAAGTGCGCGGAGCTGGTCTCGGGGCTCAACGTCGCGGTGACCACGCTCAACGAGCCCAACGTGTTGTTGCTGGGCGGCTACCTGGCGGGCGCGATGCCGCCGGGTGTGTCGGATGGCCGCAAGGCGTTCGCCGCAATGGCCAACATGGTGCGCGCGCACGTGATCGCCCGGCAGGCCCTGCTCGATCGCTGCGGCCCCATGGAGATCGGCATCGCCCAGAACATGCTGCTCTTCGCGCCCACGCGGCGGTGGCATCCCCTCGATCAGGCGCTCTCCCGGCTCGCCGAGGGCAACTACAACCACGCCTTCCTGGAGACGCTCTCCACCGGCGTGCTGAAGCTGCAGATGCCGGGCTTCACCGCGGGCAAAGAGAAGATCGACGGGGCCGCGAAGTCGACCGAGTTCACCGGGCTCAACTACTACACGCGCGCGCACCTGCGCTTCGTGACCAAAGCGCCCTTCGTGCAGTTCGAGTTTCTCGATCACCACACCCGCGGCCTGACCGACATCGGCTGGGAGTGGTACCCCGAAGGCTTCGGGCAGATCCTCCGCCAGCTCAAGCGGTACGACCGCCCGGTGTGGATCACCGAGAACGGCCTCGACGATCGCACCGGCTTGCGGCGGCCCCAGTATCTCTACGAACACTGGCGCGAGCTGCTGCTGGCCCGCGCAGACGGCGTCGACGTGCGCTCGTACCTGCACTGGTCGTTGATGGACAACTTCGAGTGGCTCGAGGCGTGGGGCCCGAAGTTCGGCCTCTACCGGGTGGATCGCGCCACCATGGAGCGCCAGTGGACCGCGGCCTGCGAGTACTACCGCACGGTGGCCACCACGCGGCGATTGACGCCCCCGCCACCGGCAGAGCAGAAGTCCGCATGATGCTCGCCACCGTCTTGATCGACCCGCCGACCACCTTGTTCGGCGGCGCCATCCTCGCGCTCATCTCGATGAAGCTGGTGCGCACCAAAGGCGTGGAAGAGGTCTGGCGCGTGGGGCAGCTCTCCTTCCTCTGGGGCCTGGTCTACGCGCTGTCGGTCGGCTGGCACTTCTTCTTCCGCACCGACTGGATGTTCTTCTACGCGATGGACACCTCGTCGCTCCCGCTGGTGCCGCTCTTCGCGCTCTTCGTCTTCGTCTGCGCGGCGTGGGGTGGAATCGGGGGACTGAGCGTGGCGGCGCTGGTGCACGCCAAACAGACGGCCCTGGCCTGGCTCGCTTTCGCAGGCGCGATCCTCGGCTTCGTGTTGTTCCTCTTCATCACCCTCGATCAGTACAAACACGTCGGCACGCGAGCGGAGTACCTCGCCGGCACGGCCAAGCTCATCACCGATGATCCGAACTGGGTGATGGCCAGCAACGTCTCGCCCGTCATCTTCGGGCTCGCCGCGGTGGGCATCATCGTGTTGCAGGTGCGGAGGATGCGCGCTCCGTGAGTGACGCTCAGCCGCCGCTGATGGCCCGGGTGGGCCGCCGCTACTTTCAGTCGCGTTCGTCGACGATGAAGGCGGTCGCTTCGGGTGACGCGCTGCACGTGCTGAACGCCGAAGAACAACGCGCACTGAAGCGAGTCGAGTTCGGAGCGATCGCTCGCGCTGCGCTGGCGGGCGCCTTGTCGGGTGGCGCCTGTGCCGCCGCTGAAGTGTTCGCCGACGCCGAGTTCGCCAACGACCCGGTCGCGTATTGGACCTTGATGGGCGTGGTCACCGTGATCGCCTCGGTCGCCGAGATCGCCTACATCTATTGGGAGACGCTGCGCTCGGTGCACGAGCTGGCGCGGGTGGCAGGCATCGAGCTGTTCGGTGCGGATCGCAAGTCGAGTGACGAGGCGTTGATCGACGCGCTGGCCCGCGCGGCGCTCGAGCTGCCCAACCCCGTCGACTCGAAGGTGGGCGTCAACCCGCACCGCGAAGCCAAGAAGTGGCGGCTGATCCTGATCTCCCTCGCCTACAAAGCGAAGGTCGGGGTGACCAACTTCATCGCCAAGCTGCTCATCCGCCGGGTGCTCAGCCGGGTGGCGCTGCGTGGCTTGTTGCCCTTCGTGGCGCTGCCGGTGACCGCGATGTGGAACGGCATCGTGATGTGGATGGTGCTGCGGGAAGCCCGCATTCGCGCGATGGGCCCCAGCGCCATCGAAGAGCTGGTCGACGCGATCTTCGACGACGCGCCCGCGTTGTCGGAGCAAGGCAAGCTCTCGTCGGTGCGCGCGGTGGCCAGCGCGATCGTGCGCACGCAGGATCTCCACCCCAACCTCGTGCGCCTGCTCAGCTCGGTGGCCCGGCATGCGGGCGACACCGGCAAGAACGAGCTCGACGACGTGGGGCTGTTCTTGTCGAACCTGAAGAACCTCGAGGCCGCTGAGTTGAAGGTCAGCCTCCAGGTGCTCGCGGTGGCCTGTGTCGTCGATGGCAAGCTGAGCTCCCGCGAGAAAAAGCTCTGGGGTGACGCCCTGGTCGCCGTGGGCCGCTCGGTCGATTTCATGAACGTGGAGCGCCTGCTCAAGGCCTTCGTGCGCGGAGAAGGCTTCGCGGACGACGTGCTGCGCGACATGTAACGCATTCGGTGCGAGCCACGGCGCGCTGCGTTACCTTCGGCGCCTCATGGCTACCAACAACGCCCCGTCGTTCATCTCGCAGCTCTGTTTCGGCTCCATCGAGGAGGACCAGATCCTCCCCTACCCGAAGATGAAGGACACCGATCAGGAGGTGTTCAAGAACATCCGCGGGTCGATCGAGCAGTTGCTCAAGCCGCACGAGAAAGACTTCCGGGAGTGGGACGCCAAGGGCGAGATGCCCGACTCCTTCCTCGAAGAGATGAAGCAGTTCGGCCTCTTCAGCCTGCTCATTCCCGAAGCGCACGGGGGCATGGCGCTCTCGACCACCGCCTACTCACGCACCCTGCAGGAGCTGGCGCAGTACGACGGCTCGGTGGCCGTGACGGTCGGCGCGCACTCGTCGATCGGCATGCGCGGCCTGCTGCTGTTCGGCACCGATGAGCAGAAGGCGAAGTGGTGCCCCAAGCTGGCCACCGGTGAGATGATCGCGGCGTTCTGTTTGACCGAGCCGGGCGCGGGCTCCGATGCGGCGAGCATCAAGACCACCGCGGTGCTCGACGGCGACCACTACGTGCTCAACGGCAGCAAGTTGTGGATCACCAACGGCGGCATCGCGCAGTTCTACACGGTGTTCGCCAAGACCGGCGGCCAGGCCGAACGCGGCCACATGACGGCCTTCGTGGTGACCCGCGACATGGAAGGCGTCAGCACCGGCCCGCACGAAGACAAGATGGGCCTGCGCGCTTCGAACACCACCACCGTCGTCCTGGAGAACGTGCGCGTGCCCAAGAGCCACGTGCTGGGTGAAGTGGGCAAGGGCTTCAAGGTGGCGATGAAGATCCTCAACTCGGGCCGCACGGGCCTGGGCGGCGGCTCGGTGGGCGCGATGAAGAAGATGATCGGCCTGGCCACCAAGCAGGCCAAGGAGCGCGTGCAGTTCGGCAAGCCCATCGCCGAGTACGGCCTCATCAAGCAGAAGCTCGGCAACATGGTGGTCGATTGCTACGCGACGGAATCAGCCGTCAACATGGTGAACCACTTCATCGACTCCGGGCACGAGGAGTACGCGGTCGAGGCGGCCATCACCAAGGTGTACGGCTCGGAGGCGATGTGGCGCACCATCGACGAGGCGTTGCAGATCGCCGGCGGCAACGGCTTCATGCGCGAGTTCCCCTACGAGCGCGCCCTGCGTGATGCGCGCATCAACCGCATCTTCGAAGGCACCAACGACATCTTGCGGCTCTTCATCGCGCTGACCGCGATGAACGAAGTGGGCGGCGAGCTCAAAGAACTGGCCAGCTCGCTCAAGGGCATCTTCGACAACCCCATCAAGGGCTTTGGTCTCATCTCCGACTACGCCCGGCGGCGCGCCTCGTTGGCCACCACCTACGTGAAGCGCGACAAGGCGCTGTTCACCAAGCTGCACCCCGCGCTGCACAAGGAGCAGGCGGTCTTCCAGGATCTCACCCGCGACCTGGCCACCTCGGTCGACCGGATTTTGCGCAAGCACGGCAAGAACATCATCGGCAAGCAGTTCGCCAGCCGCCGCATGGCCGACATGATGATCGACCTGTTCGTGTTGTCCTGCACCATGGCGCGCGTCAGCACGGCGGTCACCGAGAAGGGCGCCGCGTCGGTCACCAAGGAGCTCGAGATTCTCCAGGTGCTCACCGGCCAGGTGCGCCAGCGCGTGCGCCTGAACCTGAGTCAGATCGACGACAACGACGACGAGTACGTGAAGTCGTTGGCCGACCACGCCCTCGATGCCGAGGGCTACATCTGGGACAACGTGACCTGAACGCGCTCGGCGTGTTCGAGGTACGAGACGCCGTCGACGTCGACGCGCACCTTGAGCTGGCAATGAATCGAAAACTCCGGGCCGGTCTTCCTGCGTAGGACTGCGGGAAGCTCCAGCTCGGCCGTGCGGGCGAACTTCTCTCCGTGGCCCAGGGTGAGTGCGCCTTCGAACAAGGTTTCGGCCACCGTGAAGAGCACCTCCTCCTCGTCACCTTGTTGCAGGTTGGGGTCGACCAGCGGCAGCTGCTCCGTCTGCACGCACTCAAGCTGAACGTTCACGGCGGTCAGTCGAAGCGTCGCCGCGGGGTTCAAGGTGACTTCGACTTCGTACACCCCACCCCGCTGAACTGAGCTCAGCTTGAAGGCCAGTGCCCGCAGCCGCCGCAGCTTTCTTCCGCATTCGAAAGCGACGACGAGAGAGGTCATCGCGCCGAGCCCGGCCCACGGCAGCGTTGCGGGGTCGAAGAACATCACCTCGAGCCCAGCCAGCCCCCCGAAGGCGGTCAGGCCGAGGGCCGCACCAGCGAAGAGGGGAAGGCGCCGACGTTCGGGCATCGACACGAGACTCCCGGCAGCGCGGGGCGAAGTAAAGCCGCCCTTCTTCGCCACAGAATCTTCCGAGCGGGACCTCCCCAGCGCTGCTTGGGCCCCGTTGCCAGGTTGTGCTACGGCCAAGGGAGTATGAGCACCGCCATCGCCGAAGCACCCGTATCCAGCCAGCGCTCCGAGAAGGAGCTGTTGCTGGCGACCCGTTCCTTCACCGAAGAGAACCGCAGCAGGAGCTGGCTCCTCACCCTGAGCAGCCTCGCGATCCTCGCGGGCCTGACGGCCGGTGCGATGTTCTCGCCCTGGTGGCCCCTGCGGCTCGCGTTCTCGTTGGTGGAAGGCCTCACCATCGTGCGCGTGTTCTGCCTGTTCCACGACTTCCAGCACGGAGCGCTGCTGCGTCAGTCGAAGGTCGCGGAAGGGTTGTTCTTCATCTTCGGCAACGCGATCCTCGTGCCGCCCAGTGTGTGGCGCGAGACGCACAACTATCACCACGCCCACACGGCGAAGATCGTCGGCTCGCACATCGGCAGCTACCCGGTGGTGACCGCCGCGATGTGGAAGGACCTCTCGCCGGTGCAGAAGTTCGGGTACCGCGTCATTCGCAGCCCGCTGAACATGTTCCTCTCGGTGTTCACGGTGTTCAGCCTGGGCATGGCGGTGAAGCCCTTGCTCCGCGCGCCGGCCAAACACTGGGCCGGGCTGCTCTCATTGGCCATGTGTTACGGCAGCGGCGTTGCCGCCTTCATGCTCGGCCGCCCGGACCTCTGGGTGTTCGGCTGGCTCATCCCCATGTGGTTGGCGGCGATGAGCGGGGCCTACCTCTTCTACGCGCAGCACAACTTCCCCGACGGCCACATCGCCAGCCGGCAGGATTGGACGTTCTCCAAGGCGGCGCTCGAGTCGTCCAGCTACCTGCAGATGGGCCCGGTGATGAACTGGTTCACCGCGAACATCGGCTTCCACCACGTGCACCACTTGAACGCGGCCATTCCGTTCTACCGCCTGCCCGAAGCGATGGCGGCCATCCCCGAGCTGCAGAACCCGGGCAAGACCACGCTCGCGCCCAAAGACATCGCTGCCTGCTTCGCCCTGAAGGTCTGGGACCCCGAACAGAACCGGATGACCGACTATCCGTCAGCATGAAGCACCTTCTCCGTCCTCAAGCTTGCCGTGAGTGACTGGAAAGCAGATCAGGGGTGGGGCCCCGACTTCGACGCCGCGATGAAGCCTTATGCGCTCAAGGGCCTCGAGCCCGCGCGCGTGATCCTGGTGTACCGCAAGCAGCTCAAGGTGCTCTCGCACCGCGGTGAACACTGGGCTCGCACCGGTGGGCGCATGCTGCACAAGGCGCACGACCAGGGTGATTTGCCCGCGGTCGGTGACTGGGTGGCGGCGCGCATTCCTGAAGCGGGTGAGGCGCTGGTCAATGCGGTGTTGCCCCGGCGCTCGGCCTTCGTGCGCAAGGTGGCCGGAGAGAACGCCACGCCGCAGGTGCTGGGCACCAACATCGACACCGTACTGGTGGTGATGGGCCTCGATCGCGACTTCAACCTGCGCAGGCTCGAGCGCTTCATGACGCTCGCCTGGCAGAGCAAGGCCACCCCGGTGGTGGTGCTCAACAAGAGTGACCTCGCGCAGGATCTCGCGACCGATCTCGAGGTGGTCAACGACATCACCCGAGGCGCGGCGATCTACACGATGAGCGCGATCACCGGCGCCGGCATGGAGTCGTTGCGTCAATACATCGGCCCCGGGAAGACCGTGGCGCTGCTCGGCTCGTCGGGCGTGGGCAAGTCGACGCTGGTCAATCGTCTGGTGGGCGCCGAGGTGATGACCACCGGCGAGCTGAAAGACGATGGCCGCGGCCGGCACACCACCACCAAACGCGAGTTGATCGTGTTGCCCGGTGGCGGGGCGATCATCGATACGCCCGGCCTGCGTGAAGTGCAGATGTGGGCGGCCGAAGGTGGGCTCGCGAAGACCTTCGACGACATCGAGGCGTTGGCGAAGAACTGCAAGTTCGGCGACTGCCGGCATCTGGCAGAACCGGGCTGCGCGGTGAAGACGGCGCTGGAAGACGGCTCGCTGGAAGAAGAGCGCTTCGAGAGCTGGCTCGAGTTGCAGCGGGAAATCGAGTGGCTGCAGAAGCCCGGTGACTCGCGCGGCGCCAGGCCTGAAGGCAAACGTCGCGCGCGGCTGGGCCACGGCACCCGCTGACGTTCCCGAGCGACTTCCTCCGAAGGAACAGACGCACACCGTTCGCATCGAGCGCAGTCGAGATGCCACCTCCGCTTCGTGCGGCAAGTGACCCCTCGACTCCGCTCGGGGGGCCCGGTGTGGGCTGTTCCTGAGAGCGGTGACGCAGGCTTTGCGCGAATTTCTGCGCAAGAAGTGGTGGCACCGCGTTCGCAGTGCAGCAGTTCGTGCGCCGTACCCTGCAGCCCTTCGACATCACCCTTCGTCACCACCGGGCGTACCAACGAGGTCGGCAGGTCTTCCTCGGCTTCTCGCTGCTGCTCACCTTCGGCCTGCCGCTGTGGCGCCTCCACACGCTCGAAGCCAACGACGCGGCCTTCCTCGGTGCACCCACTTCGATCCGCGTGGGATTCTTCGAGCTGGTCGATCCGCTGGAGGGCCTCGCGACGGCGTTGATGCGCGGGGTCAGCTGGAACCTGGTGTGGACACTCCTCCCCGGTGTGTTGCTGGTGGGCTTCCTGGGGCGCTTTTTTTGCGGCTGGGCCTGTCCGTATCTTCCGGTGCTCGCGGCCTCGAACGCAGCGCGTTGGCTCCTCTCGCGACTCGGACTTCCCACCGCTGACGTGAAGCTGCCGCGGGTCACTTCGCGCGTCGTGCTGGTGGGTGTGCTGGTGGTGGGCAGCGTGCTCGGCGTGCAGGTGGTGCCGCTCGTCTATCCACCGGCGGTGATCGGCCGCGAGGCGTTTCGGGTCGTCTTCTACGGCTCGCTCGGCGCCAGCGCCTTCGTGGTCCTGGCGGCGTTTCTCTTCGACACCTTCGTCTCGCGGGCGGGGTTCTGCCGCTCGTTGTGTCCGGGCGGGGCGATGTTCTCCACCCTCGGCGCGGCGTCTCCCATCAAGGTCCACAACGATCGATCGAAGTGCACCGACTGCACGGTGTGTGACGTTGTCTGCAACCTCGGCCAGTCGCCGATGCAGAACAAGCTCGACTCGGGGTGTGAGCGCTGCGGCAAGTGCATCGCTTCGTGTCCGACGAAGGCGTTGTCGTGGACGCTCCAGGTGCCGGGGAGAAAGCCATGAACCGCCGTGCGTTGGTGGGCGCGTTGGCTGCCGCGGTGACCCTGGCGGTGGTGCCGAAGCGGGCGCGCGCGGCGCCGAAGAAACTCCGTCCGCCCGGTGCGCTGCCTGCCGGGGCGTTCGAAGAGGCCTGCATCGGCTGCTTTCGGTGCGCCGAGGTCTGCCCCACCAGGGTGATCCGCTTTCCTTCGGCGTTCTCGCTCGACGTGGCCACGCCGTATCTGGACTTCGAGGATCGCGCCTGCGTGCTTTGCATGAAGTGCACGCAGGTGTGCCCGACCGACGCGCTGCTGAAGATCGCTGCCGAGCAGGTGAAGGTCGGCGTGCCGAAGCTGACGCGTTCGGCGTGCTTGTCGTGGACAGGTCAAGGCGTGTGCCGGCTCTGCTACCAGGTGTGCCCCTACCCCGACCGCGCGGTGGAAGTGGTGGGCCCGCAGAAGGCGCCGCTGTTTCATCCCGAGGCGTGCGTGGGCTGCGGGTTGTGTGAAGAGGCGTGCCCCGACACCGCGCGGGCCATCGTCATCGAGCCGCTGTCATGAGCCGCGAGCCGGTCAACCACGTGGTGCGCAGGAAATGGACGCGCCGTGATCTCTTCAAGGCGGCGCCACTGGCCGCGGTGGGGATCGGGGTGGGAGGCCTCGCGCTCACCGGCCGCGGCACGCCCACCACCGCACGCACCACCGGCACCTGCCGCTTCTGCCTCATGCGCTGCGGGATCGAGTGCGTGGTGGAAGACGGGCGGCTGGTGAAGGTGGAGGGCTCGCTCACATCGAAGACGCGCGGCTTCGTGTGTGAGCACGGCTTCGCGTTGCGTGAGCTGGTGCACAGCAATGACCGCGTGCAGCACCCGCTGATCCGTCGAGGCGATTCGTTTCATGAGGTGAGCTGGGAGGAAGCGCTCCAACACATCGCGCAGAAGCTGACCGTGGTGAAAGCCCAGCACGGCGCGCGCGCGCTGGCGATTCAGACCGGGTGGCCGTTCGTCAGGCACCCGATGGTGAACTTCCTTCACCGCTTCGCGCGCGCGTACGGAAGCCCGAACGTCGCGACCGTCTCGAGCCTGTGTGAAGCGAGCCTGCGCATGGGCCAGGCGTTGACGGTGGGCTCCAAGTACTCGGCGGATCTGCGGCGTACGAAGACGCTGTTGGTGTGGGGCGCCAACCCCTCGGTCACCGCGCCGCCGTTCGCGCACCTGGTGGCCGACAAGGCGCGCACCGGCAATCTGGTGGTGATCGACCCCGTGCGTACCACGCTCGCCAAGGAGGCCACGCTGCACCTGCACGTCAGACCCGGCACCGATGGCGCGCTCGCGCTGGGGTTGATTCATCAGGTGCTGACACGTCGGCCTCCGAGCGGTGAGAAGCTGCACGGGCTCGCAGAACTGACGGCGCACGCGGCGGAGTATCCGCTCGAGCGCGTGGAACAACTCACCTCCGTGCCGCGCGAGAAGCTGGAGCGGCTGGTGAAGATGCTCCTCGAGGAAGCGCCCGTCGGCATCTGGCAGGGCCTCGGCGTGGAACATCACACCAGCGGCGTGCAGACGGTGCGGGCGATCACTTCGCTCGAGGTGCTGTGTGGCCGCTTCGAAGGCGTTGATCCGCGATCGCTCGTCACGCCCAACGCGCCTGACTTTCACGACCAGATGTTGCCGGCGCTGTACCGGATGCGGACTCCGAGACCGGCGCCGCCGCACATCTCCGAGCAGGCCGTCGGCCATGAACGTTTCCCGCTGTTCGATCGCTACAACCGCGAGGCGCAGGGCGAGCTGCTGGCAGAGGCGATCCTTCGTGATGCGCCCTACCCCGTTCGTGCGCTGATTCTCTGGGGCAGCAACGCGCTCATCACCTCTTCCGGCACGCAAGAGATGGAAGCGGCCGCGGAGAAGCTCGACTTGCTGGTGACGGTGGACCCGTTCTTCAGCGCCTCGGCTCGACGCAGCGACGTGGTGTTGCCGGCGTGCACCTTCGCGGAGTCACCTGATGTCGACGCGGATGAGACCTCAGTCGCGGCGAAGGGTCTGGTGCCCGTGCAGGGCAGCTCGAAACCCGACTTCACCATCCTCACCGAGTTGGCTCGCGCGTGCGGGCTGGGCGAGTGGTTCCCGTGGAAGAGTTTCGCTGAGGCCATGCGCGCGCCGCGGGTCGAGTGGATGCGCGACGAGGCGATGCAGCCGAAACCACGCGCCGAGGCGCGCACTGATTTCGGAACGCCCACGGGCAAGGCGGAGTTCTTCAGCACCGTGCTCGAGGAGGCAGGGCTCGAGCCGCTTCCGGTGTGGAGCGAACCGGTCGAGCGGACTTCGTCCGAGTTTCCGTTGCGGCTCGTGACCGGGCCTCGTGCTCGCGCTCGCATCAATTCTCAGTTCGCGCAGAGCCCCAGTATTCGGGCGCGCATGGGCGAGGCAGAGCTGCTCGTTCACCCTCGCGTGGGCATCGTCGACGGCAGCATGGTCGACGTCGTTTCTCCGCATGGGCGGATCAGGATTCGGGCCGTGGTGACCGAGGACGTGCACCCTGAGTGCGTCGTGATGCCGGCCGGGTGGGCGGAGGCCAATCCGAACTTGCTGATCTCGAACTCGGCTCGGGACCCCATCAGCGGGTTTCCGGCGCTTCGTTCGGGGGTTTGCAGGCTGGAAGTGAGGCCCTCACCCTGACCCTCTCCCAAAGGGAGAGGGAAAGAGGGACTCAGCCGAGCGCGGTGCGGTAATCGAGTTCTTGCTCGGTCTCGGGCGCGTTCATGTCGGTCGATGCGCCCACGAAGAACTTCTCGAGCGCGTCTTCGACTTCTTTCTTCGAGTCGGCGTGGTTGATGGCGGCGCGGAACACCGACGCCCCGTGGAGGCCGTGCGCGTACCACCCCAGGTGGCTGCGGAAGCTGTGCACACCCTGCAGCTCGTCCTTCGCCGCGCGCTGCTCGGGCGGGAGAAGCTCGCGGTGCACTCGCGCTTCGGCCGAGAAGGTCATGTGCTGGCGGAAGTGGCGCAGCACCAATTCCATGCGCTCGGCGTTGGTGGGCTTCTCGCCGCCGAGCAGCTGCCGGAAGATCCACGGATTGCCCAGCGCGCCGCGGCCGATCATCACGTAGTCGCAGCCGGTGGTCTCCAGCATGCGCGTGGCGTCGGCGACCGTCTTCACGTCGCCGTTCCCGATGATGGGGAACGCGTTGCCCACGTGCTTCTTGAGATCGGTGATCACCGACCAGTCGGCCTTGCCGGAGTACCCCTGCGCACGCGTGCGCGGGTGCACGGCAAGCGCAGCACAGCCCGCGGCCCCCAGCACGTCGGCCATCTGCAGGAAGTTCTTCTGGTTCGCATCCCAGCCGCTGCGGATCTTCACGGTCACCGGCAGCCCGGTGGCCTCTTTGATCTGCCGAACGATCTCGCCCGCCCGCGAGGAGTCACACAGCAAGCCCGAACCCGCGCCCGTCTTGGTGACCTTCTTCACCGGGCAGCCCATGTTGATGTCGATGATCTGCGCGCCGTATTCCTTGGCGATCACTGCCGCCTTGGCCATCACGTCGGGCTCGCCGCCGAAGAGCTGCAGCGAGTACGGCTTCTCGATCTTCGGGTCGTAGCGGAGGTAGCGCAGCGTGCGCGAGCTGATGCGGAAGAGGCCCTGCGCGCTGATGAGCTCCGTGGGCGCGAGGGCGGCGCCCTGTTCGAAGGCGATCACGCGAAACGGCATCTCGCTGACCCCCGCCATGGGCGCGAGGATGAAGCGGTTTCTCAGGGTGTAGGGACCGATGGGCAACATCTGGGGCTCGCTGTACCGGCAACCCCGCTCCCGACGCAACTCACACCTCCAGCCTGAAACTCCCCATGGGTGACCGGGCGCCGTTGACCTGCAATTCCACCTCGTGAACCCCGGTGAACAACCGGCGAATGCTCCGGTGCTGCAGCTCGAGCGAACGGGTGATCGCCACCTCCTGCCCGGGCTTCAGATCGACCCGCGCCAGGCGAAACGGCTTCACCGAGGTGCCCTTCACCTTGACGAAGTGCACCCGCGCCTCGAGCACCGCGTGCAGCAGCTTCTTGCCGTCGTTGCGCACCGTGGCCTCGAAGGTCACCCGCTCACCCAGCTTCACCCGCGCCGGGCTGACCTTGCCGGTGATGCGAAGCGACTCAGCGCCGTGAGCACCGATCAACGCGACGCGCGCGCATCGCCGCGTTTGAGCAACGTGCGCAGGCCGTGCTCCACCAGGCGCTTCCGCTGGGGGGTCGCCTTCACCAGCCACGCCTTGGCGATCTTCAAGACCACCTCGGGGTGATCCTTCGCGATGTCGTTCAAGTTGTTCGACACCGAGCGGCGCACGTATTCGCTCTCGTCGTCCTTCAACCGCTCGAGCAGCGGGAGAATCGGCGATGGGTCGGCGATGAACGGCGGCAGCTGACGCCCCCAGGGCAAGCGCGGCCGGGTGCCTTCGGAGACGAGCCGGCGCACGTGTTCGCTGGGATCACCGGCCCACTTCGTCAGCTCGCTCATGGTGCGCTCGGGCGCGGACAAGATCAGCGTGCGAATGCAGAACTCACTCGTGAAACGCTGGGTCAGTTCGTAGTTCGCGCGCAGCGCCTGCTCGACATCGTCGGGGCCGTGCCGCTCGAAAAACTCGCTGATGGCGAGGTAGCGGAAACCACCGCCTTCACCTCGCTCCGACTGGAGCAGCTTGATCAGCACCTTGAGCGCCTGCTTCGCAGGGAGCGTGGCCTCGAGCGCATCAGCCAGGTGCCGAGCGCGCGCCTTCAGCTCGAGCGACGCGAGCCCCGCCTTCGCCTTGCGCCGGAACTCGTCGGCAGGAAACGCAGCCCAGGCCGCGGACAGGCGACCGGCAAGCCAGTCGACCTGCGCGGGTCCGATGAGGTTCTTGAACGGCTCAGCCATGCGCTGCTTCTAGCGAAGGCATGCGGCCTTGTCGGATGTTAGAACGCGCTCGTCTTGATCCGCTTCCGCGTTGGCTCCATTCCCGTCGAGGTGCACGCGATTCACCTGGCGATCAGTGCGCTCATTGCCTGGGGTTTCATCGGCTACAAAGGCCCCAGCGCCTGGCCCACGCAGGTCCTCTCGAACGTGAACCACCCGCAGCGCACGCCCACGTTGATCGCGGTGGTGCTGGGCTGGATGGCGTTGGTCTCCTTCTCGGTGCTGGTGCACGAGTTGGGTCACGCCTTCGCCGCGCGCAGCTTCGGAGCCAAACCCAGCATTCAGCTCGTCGGCCTGGGTGGTCTCACGCGGGCCGAAGGCGCCGAACACCTCGCGTGGTGGCAAGACCTGCTCTTCACCCTCGCCGGCCCCGCTGCCGGTCTCGCGCTCGGGGTGTTCGCCGGCCTCGTCGCGTTGGTGGGCGGCCCGGCGCTGCCTGATTGGGCGCGCTACTTCGCCAGCGGCATCGCCATCGCCAACCTGTTCTGGACCGCGGTCAACCTGCTGCCCATCAGCACGCTCGATGGCGGGCGGATCACCACGGTGCTGCTGACCCGGGTGCTCGGCCGCCCGGGTTTCATGGTGGCCCAGGTGGTCGCGCTGGGCATGGCAGCGTTGCTGCTGATGGCCTCGATCGCCACGCAGCAGATCTTCATGGCCGCGTTGGTGGCGTTGATGGTGATGCGCACCTTCGCGAACATCGGCGCCTACCAGCGTGGAGAGCTGCCCACCGGCTTCGCGGCCCACCCGCTCACCACGGTCATCGAACGGGCCGAGACGCTGTATCGCGAGAACAAGCTCACCGAGGCCGGGCTCATCGCCAGCGGCGTCATCGAGGCGGCCGACACCCCGCCCCTCCTTCGCAGCCGCGCGCACGTGCTGCTCGGGTGGATCTCGCTCAAAGAGAGCAGCGGCCGCCGCGCGCTGGATCACTTCAGCCAGGTGCAGGGGCTCGAGGTGCCGCCGCATGCGTTGGCCGCCGGGTTCAGCCTGGTGGGCGACGAGACGCGCGCCATTCCGCTCTGGGCCCAGGCTGCTCAAAGCGGTGACGAGGCCCTGCTGCACGAGTTCGCGGGTGCCCTCATTCGCGGTGAGCGGGAGAAAGAAGCACGGGCGCTGCCGGGCGTTCGCATGGCGCGCGCGTTCTCCATGGCCGAGCGGGTTCACTACGTGCGGCAGGACTTCACCAAGGCCGCCCAGGCCGCTGAAGCGGCGTTTCACGAAGAGCCCCACGCGAGCTTCGCGTACACGGCGGCGTGCGATTGGGCCCAGGCCAACCGGCCCGACGAGGCCCTGCGGCTGCTCACCCTGGCGGCGCAGAACGGCTACCGGAACGCGGCCGAAGCGCGCACCGACCCCGACCTGAAATCCTTGCGCGGGAAGCCCGAATTCGACGGTTGGCTGGCGTCTTTGGGTCATTCGACGCAGCCATGACAGTTGGATGACGCGGGGCGCCCTCCACGC
>JANODF010000459.1:0-4408 GCA_031412555.1 Archangium sp.
CAGAGGCGTTCGTCGGCCGGGCAGCGGCGGTCGCGTCCGCGGCGAAACGGCCGGAGCTCGAGTCGCGCCGTCGTGAGCTGCTGGCGAAGTCGCAGGCGCCCGGTTTCTGGGATGACGGTGAACGTGCGGCTGCGGTGTTGCGAACGTTCCGCGCCATCGATGCGCAGCTGGGTGAGCTCGATCGACTGCGTGAGCTGTGCCCGGTCGCGCGTCGCCGTGCGCGCGATGCCAAAGGCGAGCTTCAGTTGGCAGGCGCGGTGCGCGCGGTCGAAGAAGCGGCGCGTGAGGTACGGCTGGCGGAAGCGCGCGTGGCCGCCGGTGGAGCGAAGGACGTCGACGATGCGTGGCTCGAGGTGTCCGCGGGCGCGAATGGTGATTCGAGCGAAGCGTGGGTGCGCGAGCTGGTCACCATGTACCGGGGCTGGGCGGAACGCCGCGGCTACGAGGTGAACGCCGCTGCCGAAGGCAATGAACCTTCTCGTGCGGTGCTGCACCTGCACGGGCCCGGTGTGTTCGGCTTTCTGGCCGGAGAGCGGGGCACGCATCGACGCATCGATGATGACGCGCGGTTGTCGGCTTACGTGCGGATCTACCGGCCGTCTTCGAGCGAGGTGGTGGTTCCCGACACGCTCCGGCTCGATGGAAAAGAAGTGAAGCGCCGCGCGGGCCGTTTCGTGGAGCGGGTCGGCAGTGAGGTGTCGGCTCGCGACGAGAAGACGGGGCGCGAGGTGACGCTGTTCGGCTCAGCCACCGTGCTGGAGCTCAAGGCGCTCACCATGACGGTGCTCGGTGGCCAGGGTGAAGGCGGCGCGGAGGTGCGGCGCTACTTCGTGGGGAAGAGCCCGCGGGTGGAAGATCCGCGGACGGGTGAAGGTTCGCCTCGCGTGAAGGAAGTGATGCGGGGCGAGATTGATCTGTTCATCGCGGCGTGGATCACGCGCCCGCCCGATTCTGTGGACGCGTAGTCAACCTCGCCCTGCGAAGCGGGGAGAGGTCGGCCGCAGGCCGGGTGAGGGGC
Organism: Archangium sp.; assembly: GCA_031412555.1. Taxonomy (GTDB): domain Bacteria; phylum Myxococcota; class Myxococcia; order Myxococcales; family Myxococcaceae; genus Archangium_A. The sequence goes on from JANODF010000459.1 coordinate 1,019, forward strand.
CCGACTCCGGTGCTCGAACGGCCCCTCTCCCCGCTCGCGCCCGCTCGCGCAGGGAGAGGGAGATTCAGGGCCAGGTGCTGCTGAACGAAAAACTTCCCAGCGCGAGGCAGCCGCCATCGAGAGCGGTGTCCGAGGTGAAGTCCCAACGTTGGTAGACGACGTCGTTCAGTTGGAAGGCGTATCGCCCTGCCCCGGCATCCTGCGTGGCTTCGCTGACCGTCACCGAACCCGACTGCGCCAGGTACGACTTCGCGCAGTTCTGGCCCATGGTGTCGCAGTCGATCCGGATGGCGTAGCAGAGGCTGCAGTTCCGGTACTTCTCGGCCGGAATCATCGCGTTGCTCACCACCGCGCCTGCGTAGAACTCGTTGAACATCACGTCGAACCGACCCGCGTCGGCCCCCGAAGCGCGGCTCAACGTGGCGAAGTTGAACGGCGGCGAGGTCGGCCCACCCGGGTCGAAACCCGCCTTGCCGGCGAGATCAGCCAGGCCGAACGCCGGAGCAACCGCGCACGCGCCCGCGTCGAACCCACGACCTCCGTCAGTGCCCGCATCGATGACCACCCGGCCGGCATCCACGCCCGCATCAACCGTCATCGCCTCGCCACAGCCCGAAGCGAGCAACACCAGCAGGACAAATCTCATGGGCCGCCTCCTCATGGTTCACCCGATGAAACGAGACGGTTTGTCCTTCATCGAATCGGCGCCCACCGCGTCACACCACGCGAGCCACCGTTCTTTGGGAGCGCCCTTCCACTCCAACTGCTCGAGCGTCTGCGGCAGCGGCACGTCGGCGCGCAAGGTGGCGAGTGTGCGGTAGAGCATCGCCTGCTTCCGTTCACGGGCGAGCACGATGGCCAGCTTCTCCCCGCCGCGCGGCCGTACCTTCCAGTCGGCCACCTTGTCGGGAATGTCTTCGAGCTTCGGGTGCGCCGCGAGCACCTCGACCGTCGACTTCTCACCCCAGCCGTCGAGCCCGGGAATGCCGTCGGCGGTGTCTCCGACCAGCGCCAGAAAATCAGGCACGCTGCCGGGCTTGAGGTGTTTGTCCTTCCACTGCGTCTCTTCGGTGATCACCTTCCGGCGAATGCGATCGACCTGCACGATTCGCTCGCCCAGGAGCACCTGGCCCAGGTCTTTATCGGGCGTCAGAATGCGCACCTGCTCCACCCGGGGATCCTTCTCGAAACGCCAGGCGGCCGTGGCGAGCGCGTCATCGGCCTCGAACTCCTTCATGCTCCACACCACCACGCCGAGGGCCGCGGCCGCTTGTTCCACGTCGTCGAACTGGCCACGCAGCACGGGGTCCATCCCGGCGTCGGTCTTGTAGCCATCGAACAACTCGTTGCGGAACGAGACGATGGGGTTGTCGAACGCGATCGCCACGTGGGTGGCGCGCTCGCTCTGCTCCTGCAGCAGGTAGATGAGCGACTGCACCACGCCCACCGTCGCCTTGAGATCCTTCCCCTTCGGCGAGGTGTGCGAGGGCCGCTTGCTGTAGTGCGCGCGGAACAGCTCGAAGGTGCCGTCGACCAGGTGAACTCGCACGAGGCTCAGGCGTCGCCGCAGAAGCGTTGGTAGACGGGGCTCTCCTCGTCTTTGCCTTCGTGTTCGTCGATCACCGCCTGAACACGTTCGAGCTCCAGGTTGACCCGGTCGTACTCGGGCCCCGGCTCGTCGAGCAGCAGCTCGAGCGACTCGCGCCACGGATAGAGCACGTCGAGCTTGTTGGGCGCCTTGTCGAAGTTGGCGCCACACAGCTCGACCACCTTGGCGAAGTCACCTGCATCGAGCGCCACGTAGATGGGGCGCAAGACGGCCTCAGCCGGGAAGAGATCGATCAACGCGCTGAACTCGGGGTCTTTGCGGAAGCCGTCGAAGTCGGGCTCGAAGCGCGCGAGCGTACGCACCGCGATGGTGCCGGCCGCGTTGTCGAGGGCCTTCTGCAGATGCGAGAGCACCTGCGGCTTCTTGCCGAGGCGAGCCATCAACCGCGCCGCCAGGTAGTGCGATTCGGGGTCGGTCGCGTCGACGGCGAGCGCCCGCTTGAGGAAGCCGGCCGCCTTCACCGGGTCGCCTTCGCGGGTGGCCACGTCTTCCGAGAGCATGCGCAGGCTGGGCGCGTGCTCGAACTTGAGCCCGTCGACCACGAACTGCGCCGAGGCCACGCCCAGGGTGGGGTTCTCGGCCAGGGTGTCCACCAGGCGGTTGGCGATGCCGTGGAGCTCCCAGGTGAGCATGTGTTTCTCTTCTTCGTCGGTCTGCACCGCGAGCTTGCCGCGAATGAGCTCGAAGGCCTTCTTCAAGGCCGCTTGCCCCGCGGGGAGCCGGTTGGTGATGCACAAGGCGAGGCCCAGCCACGCCTGACTGGCCGAGTCGTCGGCGTTGGTGGCCAGCCGCTCGCGGGCGATCTTCTCGACCTGGTCGGGCTCCTGGAGCAGCCACGCGTCTTCGATGGGGTCCATCTCTTCGAGGCCAGGGTCGTCCTGGTTTTCCGTCTCTTCGGAGCTCATGGGCGGCGGAATGTACCTTTCCGGGCCATTCCAGAAGTTTTCTCTTTGCTGATCGTCACCCCCGTACTTCGGGCTGACTTCCTGCCCGGAAGGGCGGCAAATCGCCTCCAACGGGTGATGACGCCGATCAGCCGCACCTGTAACGCAACGCGAAACGGCCAAGATCCTGATTTCCTTCTACCTTCCTCTTGGCGTGACCTTCGCAACTCAGTACTCTTCATGACTGCGGTCCTTGCCAAAAGCCGCGCCGCACTCCGCCGTCCCGGGGAAAAAACCAATGTTCGACTGGTTGCACACGTTGTTCTCGCGAGATCTCGCGATTGATCTCGGCACGGCCAACACGCTCATCTACGTGCGCGGCATGGGCATCGTCTCGAACGAGCCCTCTGTCGTCGCCGTTCAGCAAGATGCGCGCGGCGGCAAAAAGGTGCTCGCCGTCGGCAAGGAAGCGAAAGAAATGCTGGGCCGTACGCCTGGCAACATCGTCGCCATCCGCCCCATGAAGGACGGCGTCATCGCCGACTTCGAGATCACCGCCGCGATGCTGAAGTACTTCATTCAGCAAGCGCACCAGCGCAAGTTCAACGTGAAGCCGCGCATCGTCATCGGCATCCCCTCGGGGATCACCGAAGTCGAGCGGCGCGCGGTGCGCGAAGCGGCAGAGAACGCGGGCGCACGCGAAGTGCATCTCATCGAGCAGCCCATGGCGGCGGCCATCGGCGCCGGGCTCCCGGTGACGGAGCCGTCGGGCAACATGATCGTCGACATCGGCGGCGGCACCACCGACGTGGCGGTCATCTCGTTGTCGGGCATCGTCTACAGCAAGTCGGTGCGCATCGGCGGCGACAAGCTCGACGAGGCGATCATTCAGTACGT
>JANODF010000460.1:0-6072 GCA_031412555.1 Archangium sp.
TGGGTTCAGCGCGTGAGTATTCGCGGATAGGTGAGGCCCTCACCCCGACCCTCTCCCGAAGGGAGAGGGAGTTCATCGGCGAAGACGCCAGACGCGGGCCGGACGATCGACCACGCTGTCCCACGCGGGCACCGGAACGACTGCATACGTCGCGACGCACTCGAGCAAGTCCATCGGGAGGAATGAACGGCCCGGATCTCCGATGCGCACTTCCGCTCCGCGCGTGTGCAGCTTCTGCAACCACGCCATTACCTGCCGCGAGAGTTCCGCCTGGTAGAAGACGTCGCCCACCAGCACCGTGTCCCAGCCCTCATCGCGGCCGATCACGTCGTCAGAGCGCACGTGCACCGCGACCTGATTGAGCGCCGCGTTCTCTTCGATCGCCGCGATCGCAAAGGCATCGAGCTCGGTCGCGAACACCTCCGACGCACCCGCCTTCACCGCCGCGATCGCCGACACGCCGCAGCCCGACGCGAAGTCGAGCACACGTTTGCCCTTCACCAACTCGGGCCCATCGAGCACCAGCCGCGCCAACGCCAGCCCACCCGGCCAGGCGTGCGCCCAGAAAGGCGGACCTTGAATCGATCCCGCCTTCCGCTCCGTCGCTTCCCACGGAGCGATCGGCTCGGGCGCCAGCCGCAGCACCAACTCGGGCACCAGACTCGCGACGCCGACTTTCGTGACCTGCCGAACCAACTCGTGCACGCGGCCATTATGAAGGCGCCGCATTCGCTACGCTGCGCTGAATGCTCACCCTCAAGCTGATCCGTCATGGCCAGTCGCGCGCCAACGTGGGCGAGGTCGACGCCGTCGAGCAGTTCGACGAGATGGCCAACCCCAACAACTGCGACATCGTGACGATCGCCGACAAGACGACGCTGAAGGATCCGTTGTGGACGACCGGCCGCTGGGGCGTCACCGGGATGTCGCGGCGGCCTCCGGAGCTGTGACGCGCCGCTGCAGCCAGGCCACCAGCGGTGAAGTCATCACCGTGGTCACCAGCGCCATCAACACCATCATGGTGAACACCTTCGGGCTGATCACCCCGAGGTCCAGGCCGATGTTGAGCACCACCAGCTCCATCAAGCCGCGGGTGTTCATCAACACACCCACCGAGATCGAATCGCGCCACGACTGACCGGTCAGCCGCGCAGCGCCCATCGCGCCGCCGAACTTTCCCAACACCGCAACGCCGGTCAGCAACGCGCAGAACCCCCACGCCGCGGGCGTATCCAACAGCCCAATCTGCGTGCGCAAGCCGCTGTACGCAAAGAAGAGCGGCAACAGCAGCACCACCACCAGGTCTTCCAGCCGCTCGCGCAGACCGTGAGCGAGGCCGCCTTCTCGCGGCACGATCACCCCGAAGAAGAAGGCGCCGAACAGCGCGTGAATGCCGATGGCCTCGGTGGCCAACGCCGACAACAGCAGCAGCACCACCGTGAAGGCCACCAGGCGCTGGCTGATGCCCCGACGATCGGTGCGCTCACGAGCCAGGCGCGCGAGCAAGGGCCGCGCGACGAGCCACATCGCCGCGCAATACAACGCCGCGAAGAGCACGGTGAGCGCCGCCGATCCCAACCCGGTGGAGCGCACCACCGCTGAGATCAACGCGAGCAGACACCATGCAGTGACGTCATCGATCGCCGCGCAGGTGATCGCCAGCGCCCCCACCGGCGTGTGCACCAGCCCGCGCTCCGAGAGGATGCGCGCCAGCACCGGGAAGGCGGTGATGCTCATGGCCACGCCCAGGAAGAGCACGAAGTTCAGCAACGGCACGCCGGGCTCCGACAAGGTGGGCGCGAGCCACCACGCCACGCCGGCACCGAGCGCGAAGGGCAACGCGACGCTGGTGTTGCTGATCGCCAGCGCGCTCTTGCCCAGGCCGCGCAACAAGGCGGGCTCCAGCTCGAGCCCGATGATGAACATGAAGAAGACGAGGCCGAGCTGGCTGACCAGGCCCAGCGTGGCCAACGAGCTGGCCGGAAAGAACATGGCCAGCGCGCTGGGAAAGAATACGCCCAGCAACGAAGGACCCAGGGCGATGCCGGCCAGCACTTCGGCGATCACCAGCGGTTGCCCCAGCCTCCGCAACACCACGGCGAGCAGGCGCGAGGTGCCGATGACCAGCACGGCCTGCACGCACAACAACGCAAGCGAATGACTGCTGAGAAAGGCCTGCATCGGCGCCCCCCGTACCATGTCCGCGCACCTCAGGAAGCAGTGGGAACGGAATGGCGAGCCGCTCTCTTGTTCGCACCCAGCGCACAGCGCGACACTTCACGCCGATGCCTTCGTTCGAGCAGTTGGTCGTTCAAGCAGCACTCGACGTGGCGATCGAACGACTGACCAGGCTGCACCCGGGCCGGCAGTTCTTCATCTTCGGTGCGAAGGGCGACCCCTTCTTCGCGCACTTCGAGCCGAGCCAGGCCGAGCTCGAGCTGCTCAATCGCGCGCTCTCGGTGCTGGAGAAATCGGAGACCAGGCCCGCTCCGTTCGTGGTGCGCGGCGCTTCAGGTCAGTTCACCGCGATGGTGCTCGACGCGGAGCGTTCGCTGTTCGCAGTGGTGTTGTGGATCCCCGCCAAGCGCAAGCCGGGAGAGGCGCGCGTGGAGCGGGTGCAGGGCTCGGTGCAGGCGCCCACGTGGCGCGACTGAACGTCACTTGATGAACAGGTCGACCTCGGTCGAGAACGCGCCCTGGCGCACCTCTCCGAAGTCGAACAAGGCGTGAAAGAGCGCGCAGCGTTCACTCTCGTCGCCATCGGCACACGCGGCGTGTTGCGCGCGCAGCTCCGAGACCGGCACCAACGACGCTGGGTCAGGCCGGAACGCATCGGAGATGAAGCCGCCGTCGATGGTGGGGTGCGGCTCTTCAGCGCGATGACACAGGCCACACGAGGTGACGCCATGGTTCGAGTGCACGCGCGTGTACGGCGCCTCGGCGCTCAGCGGTGCGAGCAGCGGCAGCTCGACTTCGGCCTTCAAGGTGCGGGTGGGGGTCATCCACTGCGCGAACTCCACCAGGTGCGCGCCTTCACCTTCGGGCACCACTGAGGTCACCAGCGCCGGCACGATCACGAAGATGCGCGGGCTCTCGCGGCTGGCTGCGGGTTGCGCGCTGAAGATGCTGGTGGTGGCCACCAGATCGATCGGCCGCGACAGGCTCGCGACGAAACAGGCCGGCGTCACGGGTGGAGGCAGGGCGTTGAGCCGCTCCGTCGCCGCGGTGATGGTGGTGACCCGGCCACGCACCGAAGCGCAGGCGTTCAACGCAGCGCTCGCGTGGTTGCCCGCGTCGGCCGGCGCAGGAACACCGGGCCCGGGATCGACACACGCGACGAACAACATCGAAAACAGAACAGCGGCACGCATCGAGCGAGCACTCTACGTGCGTCTTCGAAATCGGGTAGAGCCCGCCCGGTGAATCGACTGATCCCGGTGCTCGCGCTGTGCAGCTTTTGCGCGTTTGCACAGACGCTCACCAAGCCGCCCGCGTTGATTCAGCAGGTTCAGCCGCACCCGCCCGATGGAGGTGTGAGCGCTGCGGGCACCGTGGTGATGGAGGTCGATCTCGGCCTCGACGGAAAGGTGCTCGCGGTGAAGGTGGTGCAAGGGCTCACCCCTGAGCTCGACGCGGCCGCGGTCGCAGCCCTGGAGCAGTTCGTCTTCTCGCCCGCGGAGATCGACCACCAGCCCGCGGCGGTGCGCATTCAATACGCGCTCACCTTCGAGCCGCCCCTCGTGGTGCTCGATGCCGGCGTACCGACGGTCAACCTGCTCGGCGTGCTGCGCACCGCTGGCACCCGCGAGCCCATTCCCGGTGCGTCGATCACCGTCGGTGAGCAGTCGGCGGTGAGCATCGAGTCGGGTGAGTTCGAGTTGTTCGACGTGCCCACGGGTGAAGTGACGGTGATCGTCACCGCGCCCGGCTTCGAACGTTTCGAGGCCGTGGAGACCATCCGCCGCGAGGAACGCACGGAGGTCGTCTACTTCGTGAAGCCCACCGGCGTGCCGACGCTGGAGACCGTGGTGCGCACCGACAAGGAGCGCCGCGAAGTCACGCAGGTGAAGCTGAGCCGCGGTGAACTGCGCAGCGTGGCCGGAACGCAAGGTGATGCGTTCAAGGTGCTCCAGTCGTTGCCTGGCGTGGCGCGCGCGGCGTTCGGCAGCGGGGCCCTGGTGGTGCGGGGGAGCAAATCGTGGGACAGCCGGGTGTACGTCGACGAGATCTCCGTGCCGCAGCTGTTTCACTTCGCCGGGCTCTCCGCGACCTTCAACGCGTCGATGGTGGAAAGCATCAGTTTTCAGCCGGGCAACTGGGGCGCGAGCTTCGGCCGCTCCATCGGTGGCCTGGTGCAAGCCGACGTGCGCTCGCCTTCGAAGACCGGGCTGCACGGCTACATCGACATCTCCACCTTCGATCTCTCCGCGATGGTGGAGCTGCCGGTCTCCAGAGACTGGAGCATCTCGGTGGCGGGCCGCCGAGGATTGGCTGACGTCACCCTGCCCTTCGCGATCAAGACCTTCGCGCCGCAAGCCGCCGCGGGCATCGGGTTCTCACTCGCGCCGCAGTACTTCGACTACCAACTGCGCGCCGAGCGGAAGAGCACCTCGAAGAGCCGGCTGTTCATCTCGCTCTACGGCTCGTCGGATCGCTACGCCTTCATCAACCCCAACCCGTTCATCGATCCCGCAACGGAAGGAAATCAGGGCAGCGCGGGCAACGCGATCAGCTACCACCGGCTGACGCTGGGCTTCGACTATCGCTTCTCCGATCGCGTCACGTTCATCTCGCGCAACAGCATCGGCGTCGATCAGTACGAGCAGCTCGGTGGTGCGACCGACATCTTCTACAAGGGTGTGCAGACGCCGATTCAGGCGCGCGAACGGTTTCGCATCGACATCCCCGAAGCGAAGCTCACGGTGTCGACGGGGCTCGACATCCTGGTGGTGCCCACGTTCCTCGATGCGCAGTCGCCTCCGAACTTCAAGGCGAACCAGGTACCCGACCCCTACGTGTCGCGGCGGCTGCTGGTCGAGCAGTCGACTTCGTTCTTCGTGGAGCCTGGCGTGTTCCTCGAGGCGACGTGGAAACCGTTCGAGTCGCTCTCGGTCATCGGCGGTGTCCGCGTGGACTACGAGTCGTACATGCAGAAGGTGTGGGTCGATCCACGCCTCTCCGTGTTGTGGACCCCGGTCGACTGGCTCACCGTGAAGGGCGGCGCGGCGCTGTATCACCAGCCTCCGGACTATCGAGTCGGCCAGCTCTCACCGGTCTTCGGCAATCCGCAGCTGTTGCCGGAAGGCGCGGCGCACTTCACGGCCGGTGCCGAGACGCGCTTCACCGACGCCATCAGCCTCGACGTGAACCTCTATTACAAGCAGCTCACCGAGCAGGTGCGGCAGGTGCTCACCAGCGGGCTGGGCAGCGACATCAACATTCCCGGGGCAGAGACGCGGTTCTCCAGCGCAGGCTACGGGCGCACGTACGGCGCGGAGTTGCTGCTGCGGCACAAGCTGACCAAGAATTTCTTCGGGTGGATCGCCTACTCGCTCTCGCGTTTCGAGCGTGATGGCTACGGCGGCCAGCAGTGGAGCCCGGGCCCGCTCGATCAGCCGCACAACTTGATCGTGGTCGCGAGCTACAAGTTGCCGTTCGACTTCGTGGTGGGCGGGCGATTCCGCTACGCGTCGGGGCCGCTGGTCACGCCGGTGGTGGCCTCGCTCTACGACGTCGACGGCAACTACTACTACCCGCTGCCGGGCCAACCGTGGAGTGAGCGCCTGCCGGACTTCGTTCAGCTCGACGTGCGCGTCGACAAACGTTTCGTGTTCAACAACTGGGTGTTGGCGCTGTACCTCGACATTCAGAACGTGACGAACCAGCAGAACCCGGAAGGGCTGTTCTACAGCTTCAACTACACGCAGAAATCCTACGTGTACGGGATACCGATTCTCCCGTCGCTCGGGATCCGAGGTGAACTGTGAAGCCGCTCGAGACTTCCAAACTCGCCAAGAGATCCAAGAGATCCAAAAGCTCCCTCTCCCCGAGGGGGAGAGGGTTGGGGAGAGG
>JANODF010000461.1:0-27348 GCA_031412555.1 Archangium sp.
CCGGCTTTCCGGTCTTGGTGCTGGTCGCTCTTGCTGCTGATCTCCTTGGCCCTCACCCCAACCCTCTCCCCAAGGGAGAGGGAGCCACGTTCTCGACCACTCGACTTGCCGTGGCGGCGTTGTGTTTTCTGGCCGTGGAGAACCTCGGGTTGCTCTTGTTGTTCTGGACCTGGCTTTCGACTTCCGCCCACAGCAAGGCTCGGGCGTCGCGCACCTTTGCGATCCAGCGGCGGTACACCGGGTGGCACCTCAACTGGGTCAGCTCGGTCTTCTCACTGACCTTCGTGATCAAGGGCGCTGAGCTCGTACTCCCCGGCCCTCTGCTCGTCTTCGTTCGCCACGCCAGCCTCATCGACGTGCTCATCCCCGGGGCGTTCATCGCCAACGTGCACAAGGTCGAGCTCCGCTACGTGCTCAAACGCGAGCTGCTCTTCGAGCCCTGCCTCGACCTCGCCGGCCACTGGATCCCCAATCACTTCGTCGATCGGGGCGGGAAGAACACCGAGGCCGAACTCGGCGCCATCGCCGCACTCAAGGCCGGCATCGGGCCGAACGAAGGCGTGATCATCTACCCCGAGGGCACCCGCTTCAGCAGCCGCATGCGTGAGCTCACCATCGCCAAGCTCGAGGGGGCTTCCAAAGCGCGCGCGGAGAAGCTGCGGCACCTGCTCCCGATTCGGCTCGGAGGGGCGATGACGCTGCTCGACGCCGCCCCCCAGGCTGACGTGCTCTTCGTCGGGCATCACGGCCTCGAGGGCCTCACCCGGCTCGGTGACATCTGGCGCGGGTCGCTCGTCGGCCGCACCATCACCGTGCAGTTCTGGCGCGAGAAAGCCGAGCACGTTCCCTCAGGTGATGAAGCACGACTCGCCTGGGTCAATGAGCGGTGGCAACTCGTCGATGATTGGCTGGAGGAGTTCGAGTGATCGCTCTGGGTGCTCTGTGCGTGTCGATGCTGGTGCTGTGGGGCGTGTCGGTGAAGCTGCGTGACTCGAGCATCGTGGATCTGTTCTGGGGTCCCGCGTTCGGCCTCGTCGCGTGGTTGACCGTGTTCGAGTTCGGCGCGACTCCGCGCGGGGTGTTGATTGCGTGCCTCGTCACCGCGTGGGGCGTGCGCCTCGGCGCATATCTGGCCTGGCGCAACCTCGGGCATGGCGAGGACAAACGGTATGTCGCCATGCGCGCGAAGCATGGGGCCGCGTGGTGGTGGCGCAGCTTGTTCATCGTGTTCGGCCTGCAAGGCGTGCTGGTGTGGATCGTTTCGTTGCCCGTTCGCGCGGGGATCGTCGCGGGGTTTTCGGGGTGGTCGTGGCTCGACTTCGTGGCCACTGCGACCGTGATCGTCGGGATCTTGTTTGAGTCCCTCGGCGACTGGCAGCTCGCTCGCTTCAAGGCTGACCCCGCGAACAAGGGGAAGATCATGAACCGCGGGCTTTGGCGGTTCACCCGGCATCCCAACTACTTCGGGGATTTTGTCGTGTGGTGGGGGCTGGCTTGTTTTGGGACTTTGTTCAGCTTGATTGGTCCCGTCGTGATGTCGATCTTGCTCGTGAGGGTCAGCGGCAAGGCTTTGCTCGAGGCCGGGATGAGAGGCAGACCCGGCTTCGCTGAATACGAGAAGGCCACCAGCGGGTTTTTCCCGTGGTGGCCTCGTTCGTAAGCCCTCTCCCCGACCCTCTCCCCCTCGGGGAGAGGGAGAGCGTTTGTTTCGTGAGTCGGTGGAGTCGGCTTCTTCGGCTTGGTTGGTTTGTTCAGCTCACTTGAGCGTCAGACCCTTGAGCTTGTCAGCCAGCGAGTTGAAGCCACCCGAGCTGGTGACCTTCTTCGCCTGATCCGCCTTCCACGCGTTGAGGTCGGCGCGCTCTTCGCTGCGCTCAGCCTGCACGATGGACAGCTTCAGCTTGTCGCCGTTGATCTCCACCACTTCGGCCTTCAGCTCTTTGCCCATGGGGAACATGCGACGGAGATCCGTACCGCGCTCCGTGCCCGTCTCGCTCGCCGGGATGAGCCCCGAGAAGCCGTCCCACTCGATGAAGATGCCGTAGGTCTCGATGCGCGTGACCTTGCCGGTCACCACCGTGCCGCGCTTGGGCTTCGGTGCACGCACCACCTTCACTTCCGTCGCGCCGGCAGGCTGCTCGGAGGCCCCGGTCTCTTCGCCACCAGCCGAAGAAGAAACACCCTCGCCCACCACCACGCCGTCCTTCACCAGCCGCAGACCGATGCGCTTCTCGTTCTCGTCGACCTTCTCGACCTTGACCTCGATCTCCTGGCCAACGGTGAGCACGTCTTTCGGGTGCGCAATGCGGCGATCCGACATCGCGGAGATGTGGATGAGCCCATCGACACCGGGCGCCAGCTCGACGAACGCGCCGAACGGCTGCAGGCGAACGACCTTGCCCTTGAGCAGCGCGCCCTCTTTCGCGATCTCCAACATCGCCTTGAACGGATCCTCGAGCAGCGCGCGCATCGACAGCGTGATGCGATCCTTGCGCTTGCTCTTGTCGGGCGAACCGGGCTCGGCGTCCTCCATGCGGAGCACCTCGACCTCGACCTCGTTGCCCACTTCGACGACTTCGCTCGGGTGACCGATGCGCACGTGCGACAGCTCACTGACCGGAATGAGCCCTTCCAGGCCCCCCAGGTCGACGAACGCGCCGAACGCCTGCACGCCCACGATGCGGCCCTTGAGCACCTTGCCGACCTCGAGCGTCTTCTTGAGCTCGATCGCCTTGCCCTTGTTCTCTTCCTCGACCAGCGCGCGGCGGGAGAGCACGACGTTCTTCTCCTTCACCTCCGTCACGCGGAAGGTGAGGCGCTGACCGACGAGGTCTTCCAGCTTCACCGGCCGCACGTCGACCTGAGAAGACGGGCAGAAGGCGCGCACGTCGCCGACCGCGATCTCCAGGCCGCCCTTGTTGACCGACAGCACCAGGCCGTCGACCGGCAGGCCGGAGTGTTTGGCGTCGACCAGCATCGACAACGACGCGGCGCCCTTGGAGAGCTTGCGCGAGAGCTGAATGCCCTTGGCGCCGGTCTCCATCACGAACGCTTCGATCTCGTCACCCACGCCGTAGCGGAGAATGCCCTCGGCATCCTTGAGCTCGTCGAGATCGATCATCGCCTCGTGCTTGCCGATGGTCGCGAAGACCACCTCGGCGCCGAGCTGGAAGATCTTCGCGGTGACCTTCTCACCCACGCGCGGCAGCTGCTTGCGCGTCGGCACGCCACCATCACGGGCGTGCTTCTCGAACATCGACTCGAACGACTCAGACTCGGCGACCTCGTCGGCCACGGAGTGCGTCGGCACCACCGGCTTCGGCGCGGTCTCGGTCTTGGCTTCGGTCTCGCCATTGGCTGCAGAGGGGGTGACCGTTCCTTTGGTCTCCACCACCACGCCCGAGCGCTTCACCACCACCATCGGCCCCGGCCGCTTCTCTTCGCGAGGCTTTCGCTCTTCGCGATCGTTGTTCTTGCGGTCTCCGCGCTCACCCGGCTTGGCGGTGGCACGGCCCGACATAACGTCCCCAAACGTGGGCAGCGGCTTCTTCTGGTCAGTCATGATTCCTCTGAAATTTCGGTACTTCTGGAGCGGTTCCCCGCCGAACCGGGCGCGTCCTATCGGATCAACGGTCTCGAAACCAGTCCTCAGGTACCCCGGAACCGCTCTAACAGCCGCTCCAGGTGCACCTGATCGACCGGGTCGAAGGCTCCAGGCTGGGCCGAGTCGATGTCGAAGACCGCGATCAGGGCTCCCTGACGGTTGAAAACGGGCACCACGATTTCCGAGGCGCTGCGGGAATCACAGGTGATGTGGCCGGGGAAAGCGTGCACGTCGGGCACCAGCTGGGTCTTCCCGGTGGCCGCCGCGGTGCCGCAGACCCCCTTGCCGAAGGGGATCTCCAGGCAGCCCAGGGTGCCCTGGTAGGGGCCTACCCGGAGCAGCTTGCCGGGGGTGACCACCCGGTAGAAGCCGGTCCACAGGTGGGTGAAGGCGTGGTGGATCAGGCAGCTGATGGTCGACATCGCGGCGATGTCGTCGTCGAGGCCTTCCAGCACGGCGTCGATTTGTTGTGACAGCTGGCGCCAGGCTTCGGCTTTCGGCAGGTGGCGGAGGTCTTGGGTCGTTTCGGCCATGGTTTGCGTCCGCCCTCTCCCCGACCCTCTCCCCCTCGGGGAGAGGGAGCTCAGGGAATCAGTTTGACGGCGTCTCCGTCGGTGGTGACCTGGGTCTTGCCGTCGTTCTTGAGCTGCACTTCGCCGATGGCGACCGTGTGCACCCGGGACTGCTTCGCCCCGTTGAAGGTGCCCTGCACGCTCACCACCAGGTGACCCCGGCCCGTGAAGCCGACCTGCAGCGAGAGCACCTGGCCCGACTTCAGCTCCGCGCCAGAGACCGCTTCGGAGGGGGTGGTGACCGTCACGCCGTCGATTCCGGAGACGACCACGCCCACGTTCTCTCCAGGACCGTCGAAGCGGAGCCGCAACGCTGCCGTGTCCGGGCCCACTTCAGACTCGAGCGAGGTGGGCGCGCCCGGCTTGATGGTGACCTGCGCCGGCTCGGCCACCTTCTTGGGCGTGGAGCAGGCAGTGAAGAAGACCAGTGAAGCGATGAGGAGAGTTTTCATGGGCTCGTGATCGACATGGACACGTTGTAGTTGCCGCTCATCTGCCCGTAGCCCTGCAACACGACCACGTAGGTCGCGCCGGAGGTGGTCGGGAAGCTGATGGTCTCGAAACCGGTGGTCGTGTCATCTGCCCAGTCGGCATAGGCCCCGCGTCGGAAGGCGGCGATCCACACGTCTTGCGTGGAGTTGGAGCGCACGATGACCGTGCGGCCCGTGCCGGTGACCACGTAGTACTGGTTCTGCTGGTACGAGTTCGAGGGGAAGCCGCCGCCGAGGCCGATGGTCCCGGTGAAGGGAATGGCCGCCGGGGTGAACATGCCGGCCAGGCTGCTGTCGCCTGCTCCGAAATCGGAGGTCACCGGCCCCACCAGGTACTTCGCCAGCACCGCGTTGATGCCGGCCGCGTTGGCGCCGGGCTGCGCTTTGAGGCCGGTGACGAAGGAAGCGAGCGTGGTCACCGCGTCGGTCGTCTTCTGCGGGCCGGTGAGCACGTCGTAGACCGCGGCCAGACCCACGCCGACTTGATCGTGCGTGCCGTCGGAGGTGCTGTCGTAGAGATCGTAGATCGCCCGCAGCACCGCGTTCTCGGAGAAGGCGTTGGGGGTGGGATCGTCGGTGGGGTTGGGGATGGTCTCGGCGTCGTAGCCCCAGGCGTAGAGGGTGCCGCTGCTCCAGAGGCTGTCGGTGTACATCGTCTCGGGCAGCACCATCGCGGCGACGGCGGTGCCCCACGCTTCACCGAAGGCGATGCGCGGATCGAGCACGTCACCGCGGCCGTGCGGCCCACCCGGGCTGTCGGAGCGCGACATGTTCTCTTCGAAGTAGTGACCCCACTCGTGAACGATCACGTGCGAGTCGAACTCGTCGATGTCGGCGCCGACGAGGCCGAGCACGTAGATCTCGTTCTCGCTGGGATCGAAGTGCGAGGTGCTGATCTGACCGAGCGCCGTGTTTCCGCTCTGCGGGGCGTTGTTGGGGCTCCAGTTCACCTTGAGCGCGGGGAAGTTCGCCGCCGGGCGCACCGCGATGAACGCGCGGGCCGCCGTGTACATGGAGTCGAGGATCGCGAACGGGGCTGCGCGCCGGTTGGGTCCGAAGGTGGTGCCCGTCCAGCCGCTGCCGGCGTGGAGATCGACCGTGGTGACGCCAGCGGTGAGCGCGCTGCCGATGGCCCAGGTGACGTTCGAGGCGGTGTTGTCTTCGACCTGGATCACCGGGGTGCCGGTTCTGGCGAGCGCCTGCACCTGCAAGGCGCCGGGGCCCGCGGTGAAGGACAGCGCGTAGCTGCCGTCGGCGGCCGTGTTGGTGGAGGCGAGCACGGTGCTGCCCTCGACCACGCGCACCACGCCGTTGCGCACCGGTTTGGGGATGGTCTGGTTGAAGTAGAGCGTGCCGCCTGAGCCGGGAACGTAGCGCGCGGGCACGAAGTCGTAGGTCACGCGGCCGGTGATGGTGTGCGGGCCTGCAGTTCCGCCACCTGCGCCGCCTCCGGTCACTCCGCCGCCTCCTCCGGTGCCGCCGCCCGTCCCACCTCCGGTGCCTCCACCCGTGCCGGTTCCGCCGCACTGAGTCGAGGTCACGCAGTTGGTGAAGGTGGTGAAGCAGCTCGTCGCGGCGTCACAGGAAAACGGTGCGCTGGCCATGCAGCCGGCTGCGGTTCCGGTGGTGTTGCAGGTGATTCCGGAGCCGCCGCCGCCACCTGTTCCACCGCCCGTCGTTCCGCCTCCGCCCGTGCCTCCGCCTGTTCCTCCACCCGTTCCGCCGCCGGTGCCTCCGCCGGTGCCGCCACCTGCGCCGCCTCCGGTGCCACCGCACATGCCTGAGCTCTGGCAGGCGGTGAGCGTCGCGTAGCACTGGCTCGCGGCGTTGCAGGAGAAGGGCGAGGTCGCAGTGCAACCGGCAGCGACGCCGGTGGTGTTGCAGGAAGAGGTCGTGGTTCCGCCGCCTCCTCCCGTCGCCATGCCGCCTCCCGTGCCACCGCCCGTAGTGGCCGTGAAGAGGCAGCGGCCGAGTTGGCAGGTTTGCGGTGAGACGCAGACGTCGCAGGCGTTGCCGGCAGAACCGCAGACCGTCTGCGTTCCTCCGAGCTGGCATTGATCGTTCGAGTCGCAACAGCCCGCGCAGTTGCTCGGCGTGCAGTTCGCGGTCGGTTGAATCTGGCAGGCGCTGAGTGCGAGGACGCAGCCCAGGGCCAGGTGTCGGAAGGTGGGGGTCATGCGCGCTCCAGGAGCTGCGTGCTTAGCACCGTTTCTTCCACCGTTCTCCCCGAGCGGAAGCCCACACCGGGCACCCCGAGCCCAGTCGAGGGGTCACCTGCCTCACGAAGCAGAGGTGGGTCTGTTCCCTTCGGAGGAAATCGCCGGTGAAACCGGTCCCCTGCTAGTTGAAGCGAACCTTCGTCTTCACCCCGCTCTTCACTTCTTCCTGGAACGGCTTCACTCCGTCCTGAAACACCTGCAGCACGATCGTCGATTGATCGGGCGAGGTGTCTTCGATCTCGAACTCCATCCCCGTGCTCACCGGGTGCGCGTGTTCGATCTCCACCAACACCGCCACCGAGAGCGCCGCATCGTTCGCGCGGGGATCATCTCGCAGCGAGACCTTCGTCTCCTTGATGACCAACGCGAGCGGCGCCGTGGAGATCGACAGCTTCAGCGGCCGGGTCGCCAGCTTGACCAGCTGCTCCTTGAGCCTGGTGACCTCGGCGCCGGTGATCAACCCATCCCGATTCGAGTCGACCGCTTCCCGCAGCAGCAGACAGCGATCACCCGAATCGACATCCATCACGATGAGCGCAGACACCTTCGTCTTCGTCAGCGTGACGGTGAGCTTCTTGTGAAAGCCACTGGGGTGCCCGAACGCCGTGCTGGCGACGAGCAGACCCAGCAGCAGGAGCGCCCTATTCCGGATCGCTGTGGAACCCATGGAAGAGCTTCCGCACGTCCGGCATCACGCGCGGAACGAAGGGCACGTCGTTGCCCACCGGCAGGATCCGCTTCTGCACCCGCAGCGGCTGCTTGATGGTGCGATCGACCCAGATGGGGTTGGTGAACGCGTACGGCGTGACGATCTGCCTCTGCGTGGGCTTGTACTTCCCGAACGTGGGCGAGAAGCCGAACGACGAGCCGATCACGCCGACCGCGTCGCTGATCTCGAGCGACGGCACCTCGTACGCCGTGTGCACCGGCCACATCGACTCCTCACCCGCGGCCTCGACCACGATGAACGAGCCGTCGGGAATGTTGTTGTAGCGCTTCACCACATCGAGCCGGTTCACTTCGCGCGTGTCAGGCACGTCGATCACGTCGAGCTTCACCGGCACCTTCGCGTCACGGCCACCCCGCAGCACGGTCACCCGCTTGAGATCCATCCACGGAGCGGCGCGCGCCACGATGTGCACGTCGATCACGCCATCTGCCGCGACCACCGTGCTGCCCAGGCCCTGCTCGTTCACCGTGACCTCGAGAATCGGCCCGTTGGTGACCAGCGCTTTGCCCGCGTGAATGCCTGCGAAGACCGCATCTTCATCGAGGGCGCGCATGGTGCCGTCGGCCGTCTCACCGACCTGCACGTAGGTGCGCGGCAGACCGGCCTCCGACTTCTCACCGTGCGAATCGGAGTTGCCCGTCGCCGTCACGCGCTGCCCCCGCGAGAGCAGAATGAACCAGTCATCCTGTGCACCGGGCTGCAACGGCTGGAGCTCGAACCCACCATCGGCTTCGATCTTCACCACCTCGTTCAAAATCTCACCGGGCGCAGGCAGACACTCGGTGTCGGCCGGCACTCCGGGGCCGCAGCGCGCCACGGTCGGCTCAGGCCCGGGCGGAGGCACCGCGGGGATGCGGTAGGGGAACATGATGTCCATGCGCTTGCCGTTGAAGACCTCCATCGCGTCGAACTCGCGCGAGAAGTTCGACGGATCGTACGGCGAGAGCCCACCATCAGGCAGCGGCTTGGTGTCGACGGAGACCGCCGAGTACCCGGGCAGCGGCTCGCCCGTGTAGCCCGAGATGTTGAAGGCGTTGAAGTACCCGAGGATGGTGTCGCGCGGGTGATTGACCTGCACCACCGTCTTCTGCGGATCCGTACCGAGCGCGCGCAGCTGAGCGAACAACTCACCGGGCGGCCGGAAGAACCACCGGAAGCTGCCGTGCTGCACGGGGCCCGGCTGCAACGCGAGGGGGAAGGCGTTGAAGTGACCCATCTCGAGCGTGGTGAGCTCGAGGCCCACCGAGCTGGCCAGCCAGTCGTTGAGATTGAGCGCGTCGATCGTGGGGCCGTAGTCGGCGACGTAGTTGTGATCGGTGGCGACCACGAGATCCACGCCTTCGACCGCGAAGCTGGTGACGCGCGCTTCGAGGTTCATGTCGCTGTCGACCGACTTGATCGAGTGCACGTGGAAGTCGGCGCTGATCCACCCCGGCGTACCGACCACCTGGGTGAGCTTGAAGCCCACGTTGGTGGTCTTGCCCGAGGTGATCTCGATGTCCTGCTTCTGCAGGTCGTACTCGATGCCACGCGACGCGTAGACCGTGTACTTGCCCGGGCGAATCGGCCGGCCGCCTGCACCATTCGCGTAGAAGAACTTCTCCACGTACTCGCGCGAGGCCGGATCAGCCGCGGAGTCGGTGATCAGATCCGACTGGCGCAGGCGCTCGCCGATCTTGAGGTCGTAGAAGAACTGCCGCGGCTGCAGCGTGGGGTCTTCGTTCTCGTACACGCCCAGCACCGTGATCTTCGCGGGCAACGGCTGGCCCCGTTCGTCGGTGACCGTGACGCTCAGATCGCCGGGCTGCTCCAACTCGAAGTTCATGGTGGCGGAGCCGCCTTCGGTGACCTCCACCTCGACGCCGCTCTGCGCGACAGAACGAACCCGATCGAGCGCGTAGCCGGTGTACTTGCCTGCGGGCACCGGCGCCGTCCACACACCGCCTTTGCGCGTGGTGGCCTGCGTCACGTAGTTGCCCGCGCCGTCCTTCAGCACCACCGACAGCCCCTCGAGCGGCTGGTTGGTCTTCGCCTCGCGCACGCGGCCGGAGATCGTTCCGTACGGCGTCGACTCGCGCACCACGAACTCGCGCCCGTTGGGGCGGATGGTGACGTCGCGCATGTCGTAGACGATCTTCTGCACGCTGCCCACGTCGCCCGAGCCGACCGCGAGGAACGCGGTGTAGCTGTAGCTGGCGCCCTTCGGCAGCATCTGCGGCGCCTTGGCGAAGTAGGTGCCCAGGAAGCTCGAAGACGCGATGGGGATGAGGATCGAGTCTTTGTTGGCCGTCGGGTAGAAATTCCCAGCCACCGCGCGCTCGCTCTGCAGGTAGCTGCCCGCGCTGTTCTGGCCGGAGACGAAGGCGTAGCTGACGCCGTCACCTTCCGTGGCCCACATCGAGGTCACTTCGCCGGGCAACGCGTCGAGCGAAGCGGGCCGCTTGTAGACGTCTTCCAGGTGGAAGCGCATGTCGAAGCCGGCCTGGCCGGGCACGAAGAGGCGCTGCCCTTCACCGAGCAACGTGACGAAACCGAAGGGCACGTTCAAACCCCACGACGCGTCGCGCGTGCCGTTGTTGGTCACCGTGACGACGATCTTCAGGTACTGCTTTCCCGGCTCGAGAATGTAGTCGCAGGTGAAATCGAGCGGGTCTTTCGGGTCGACCACTTCGGTGAACGCCTTCACCAACGAGATGAACGCGCCGCTGCGGCCCGACACCCGAATCGAAGCCGCCTTGCCGTCTGAGCCATCGGCCAACACTTCGACCTTCGAGGGCTCGAGCGCGGTGAGGAAGAACGCGGGGAACATCTCGGTGAAGTAGTCGTTGCCTTTCACGCCACTGGCCGAGCTGGCCTGGCCGCTGCGCACGAGATCGATGTCGATGAGCGAACCACCGAAGCTGCCGAAGCCGCGGCTGGTGCCCACGTTCTGGATGATGGCGTGCATCACCCCGTTGGAGAGCTTGAAGTCACCGTCGGCACCCGAGGCGCGTTTGCCCCCGATGAGATCGGTCGCGTCTTTGGGAGCGGAGTCGGTATCGCCCAGCGCCCGCACGCCGCCGATCAACTCGACGCGGCTGTTGATCTGAAACGCACGCGCCGGGGCTTCCGTCTTCGTGCAGGCGCTGATCAACACCAGCGCACCGAGGAGAATTCGTTTCATCGGCTCACCACACCGCGTGGATCATCGCGTCCACGCTGTCGTTGGAATAGGTGGCCCGCGCCTCTTCGTTGCGGTGGGTGTACTGGACCAGGATTCGGAACGGTAACTCGAACGGGCGCCAGCCGACCATCGCGGCCACTTCGATCACCTGGTCATCCGTCTGGGCGTTGCTCGGCTCGAAGAAGGCGAACCGCGCGGCCGCCTCGAGGCCGGTGGGCGTGTGCTGGTAGCGCACCTGCGCGAGCGCTCCGAGAGACGAGTCGGTGGGCAGCCCCGCGTAGCTGTACGACGACGACTTGCCGAGGAACGCCAGCAGGCCGGTGATGCCCATGTGGCTCGCCGAGAGGTCAGCGCCGTAGGAGAGCTGGTTGGTGGTGAGCTGGTTGGGCCGCGCTCCGTCGGTGCGCGAGTTGTAATAGCCGTTGAGGCCGAGGGTGATGCGCTGGCTGATGTCGAGCTCGACACGCGCGACCGGGGTCACCGCGTTGTTGTCGTTGAAGAGGTGGTTGAGGCCGTTGCCGTTGAAGACGCCGACCGCGTACTTGAAGCCGAACCGATCTCCGAGCCGGGCGCTGCCGATCTGCACGCCCACCTGGCGATCCGGGGCGAGGCCGGTGCGCGGGCCGTAACCTTCTGGCGGGGTGAGACCACCGGCGAGCACCGAGCGGCTCACGAACGGAATCGCGCCGTCCGACTGCAACATCTCGGCGTAGTACGGCGGGCGGAACTGGCCCGCGCGGATCTGAAAGAACTTCGCGACGTCGTACTGCACGTACGCGTCACGCACGTCGACGATGCGGCGGCCGGTGAGCGGATCGTTTTCGTCGACCAGCGGCGCTGCGAGCTCGATCGAGGTGTAGACGGTGAACTTGTCCACCGGGCGAAACTCGAGCCCGAGACGGAAGTCGGCCACGCGGAAGCCGCCGTTGCTGCCCACCAGCTGCTGGTCTTGAAAAGGGAACGTGTAGAAGACGCCGACGCGCGCGAAGCCGGTGAGCGTGAACTTCTGGTACCAGGGAATCTGAACTTCGGGCGCAGCCGTCGGAGCGGGCGCCGTCTCGGGCGTCACCGCCGCGGGAACGTCTTTTTCCTGAACCGGTTCCGGCGCGGCCTCAGCGGGGGTCTGAGCGAGCGCGAGAGAAAGCACGAGAGCGAGCGACATGATGATGGTTCTCCTTCAGCGGAAGACTTCGTCGAGCGAGCGGCCTTGTGCGGCCGCGGGCGTGGGAATGGTGAGCAAACGAGACATCGTCGGAGCGAGGTTGATGGGCTCGGTGGTGCCGCCCTGCCCCTTCTTCACGTTGAGCCCGTAGAAGACGAGCGGCACGGCGCGATCGTAGAGCCAGGGGCTGGCGTGCCCCGTCTTGTCGTGCGCGCCGTAGGTCCAATAGGGCTTGGTCAACACGATCAGATCGGGCGAGCGGCCCACGAAGGCGCCCCGCGCGTAGAGCTGGCCTTGGGGTCCTTCGAGTTTTCCAATCGGCAGCAGGTCGAGCACGCCGGGTTGGGCCCGCGCGAGCTTGCGGAGGCGTTCGATCACCGGCTGCGCCTTCGCGCGCAGTGAGGCGGTGAAGGTGAAGCCCGGTGTTTTGTAACCCGCGAACCAGTCCTGCCGTCCGAGCTGCTCATCCAGCTCCTTGTCGAGCAGCGTCTTGAGGGCACCGATGTCGACCCGGCCGGCGTCGAGACCACGCGCCCTGGAAAGTTCAGGCACGGGCGGCACGCCGTGATCAGACGAGAGCACCACCACGTACTTGCCCTTGCCCACCAGCGCGTCGAGGCCGGTGAGCAGGCGGCCGATCTCTCTATCGATGTGCAGATACTCGTTGAGCGACTCGGGCGAATCAGGCCCGAACCCGTGCCCGATGCGATCGTGCCCGGAGAAGCTGATGGTGAGGATGTCGGGGATCTCGTCTCGACCCAGGCCCATCGCCTTCACGCCATCGAGCGCGATGTCGACCTCGGCGGTGTCGAGCGGCGCCTGCAGCGAGGGGTTCTCGGCGAGCGGCTCGCTGTCTCCCGCCCGTTGGGGAAGCTGCGGCGCCTGGCCGGTGATGCCCCCACCGGGAAGTCCCCAGGCGAAGGCGCCTTTGAGCACCAGCTGCGCGATCCGCTCGTTGGTGGCGGCGAGGAAGGCGGGCGGCTCCTTCGCGTAGAAGGTGCTGGTGGTGAAGAACGGCTTCTCGGCGTCGAACCACACCGCGAGCCCCGCGTGGCCTGCGCAGAGAATGGCCGAACGATCCTTCGCGCTGATGGAGAGCGCCAACGCCTTGTCATCGGCCGACTTCGCGGCATCGACCAGCGTGGGTGCACGCAGCCAGGTGGGCGCGGTGCCGTCTCGTTCATGCGGCTCGCGGCCGAGCACCTTGAAGTTCGAGTCTTGCGTGGAGAGGCAGGCCTTGCCGGTGTCCGCGTCGATCCAGTCGTTCGAGGTGATGCCGTGCACTTCGCCGTACGCACCGGTCAACAGCGTGGCGTGACCGACCGAGGTGATGGTGGGCGCCGCTTCGTAGCGGGCCTCTTCGAACGTGTAACCCTCGGTGGTGAGGCGCTTGATGCCCTGGGTCACCTTCGGCATGCGCGCGTGAAACGAATCCGCGGACAGCTGATCGATGACGATCACCACGCCCAGGCGGGGCCGCTCTGCGAATACGGGAGCCGCCACGAGCAGGAGGATCACACCGAGTCGATGCACGGCTGGCGCTTCTAGCCGCCTTCCCGAGGGGGAAGGTGACATTTGGGTTTCACCACTCGCGGGTGAAGACCTGCACCGAGCCCTGCGGGTTCTGAGCGCTGATGTCGCTGCGGCGATCGTTCCACGTCAGCTGCCACGGTTTCTCGGAGCCCTCGAGGCGCATGGTGTTGCCGTCGCCTTCGAGCTCCTGCAGCGGCTTCGCGTCATCGGGCCGGTAGAAGACGCGTTTGTCGGAGACGAGGAACTCCTCCTTCGTCTTGCGATCGATGTAGCGCCCACTGCGCCGCGACCACGCCCTGGAGATCACCTCGAGCGAGCCGGTGGAGGTGAGCTTCGCGCGCTGCTCTGCGAGCACCATCACCTCAGGCAAGGCGTCGTCCTGGAGCTGGTGCTTCGAGGTCATCAGCCGGGAAATCACCCCGGCTTGATCGAGCGTGCTCACGTCACTCTCCGCTCCCGCGTTCGACACGTGGAAGAGCAGGCCGCCAAGCAACGCGCCCTGGTCGTCGTAGGTGAGCAGGTAGGTCTGCCGGTTGGTGTCGACGTCGTACTGAAGCAACAGCACGAGGTAGTGGGTGCGGCGGATCGCGGCCACCGGCCAGAGCTGCTTCTTGCCGCCCTTTTCTTTCCACGCGCGCAGTCCGCTCAGCGCTTCGGAGGAGTCCTTCAGAAAACCCAACGCGCCCACATCCGCGGCCGTGAGCTTCACCTTGTGCTCTTCGGGATCCTTGATGGTGATGGGCAGCGTGGCGGCGGGGAACTTCTTGAGCGCGTCCTGAAAGACCGGCTTGGCGCCGAGCACCGCGGACGCCACGAGAAGCGCAAAGACCATGCACCTCACTTACACCTGTTCGGCTAAAACGGCCTCCGTGACCCTGTCTTCGATGTGTGCCGTGCACCCGAACGCGCCGTCCGTCGTCACCTGCCGTCGATGTGGCCGCTTCTGCTGCACCAACTGCTTGCCGCAGTTCGAGACGTGCCCGGAGTGCGTGGCGCGCGCGACGATCTCGGTGCCGCCGATCGAAGGCCGCGCCACGGTGGCGATGGTCGCGTTGATCGCCAGCGTCGGCATGCACGTGCTGATGGCGGCGGTCGCGGGCGCGCAGCTCGCCACGGGTGACGTGGGCGAAGAAGGCGTGTTGGCGATCGTGGGTGGCTTGGTCGCCGTGCTCTACCTGGTCGTGTTCATCACCACGATCGTGCTCGTGTGCATGTGGTTCCACCTCGCCACGCGGCATGCCCTTGCGCGGGGAGCGGCGATGGAGGTCGAGTCGCCTGCGGCGGCGGTGGGCAGTTGGTTCATTCCCTTCGTGAACCTGTCGCGGCCGTTCAACCTGGTGCGCCGCATGCTCGACAGTGCGGGGCTCGATGCGGGCGCGGTGTCGACGTGGCAGGTGTTGTGGGTCACGGGGAACATCACGGCGAACATCTCGAGCCGGATCGGCGGCATGGGCGGGGTTGGCATCGGCCTGCTGTCCGACCTCTTCATGGTCGGCGCGGGCATCACGTTCGTGCAGATCATTCGGAAGCTGAAGTGGCCCACGGCTGCTGCGCAGGTGATCTGATCGGCAAAGCCCTGGGGAACGAATGGGTTCCGGGATCATCAGCGGGGTCGCGTCGGGCAGGCCTCTCCAGCATCGGGCGAGGACCCGCACTTGTTACGGAACTGGCAATCGATGCGTCAAACAGGCCCACCTGGTCACCTGAACATCTGCGGCACCTGTTGCGGATTCCGCATCGAGTGACCAAATTTGCGACTGTCCGTACGGCACCGGCGTGAAAAGCGCTCTCGATGCAGTATCCGCAACAGCCACCTGGCCAGATGAACATCTGCGGCGGAAGTCGAGAGGCCTGCTCGCGATGCGCAACGCTCGAGCACCTTCCACACCACGCACTTCAAGGCGGCAGTTTCACTTCCGCTTGGTCGGTGGCTTCGGCGCTGGTTTGGGAGCGGGTTTGGGTGCCGGCTTCGGCGCGGGCTTCGGGGCGGGCTTGACCGGTGCGGGCTCGACGGGTGGCGGTGGTGCTTCGACCGCGACGACCTTCTTCGGCGCCTCGAGCCCACGCAGCGCGACCTGACGGAAGACACAACGGCCCTCCAGACAGCCGACCGCAACTCTGGGCGAATCACCCAGCAGGTCTCGCCAGCCCGAGCCCAAAGACAACGCATCACCCAGCACGCGCGCGTCGCGGCCTTCACCAGCCGTCGCCACCAGATCGCCCGACTCGGGATCGATGCGGAACGCGAGCCGCTGACCCGCGCGTTTGACGGGAATCGGGGCCTGCATCGAGCCACGCCGGTCACCGAGCGCCCACTCGAGCGTGGGCTCCGTGTCGCCACCCGAGATCACCAGCGCGACGTAGCGGCCATTCGCTCCGAGCAGAATGAGCCCACCACGCACCTCGGGTGACCGGCGCCCCAGCAATCTGTTCACGGGAGCAAGGCGGCTCGGGGTGGCGTCGAGCAGATCGATCACCGCCGAGAATTCGAGCCCGCTGCCGATCACGTCCGCGTCCACGACCACCCGGCCCGCGCTGTCAGCGTCTCCGAAGTCGATCACGCCGGCCTGCACGTCGGTCTTCCGCCCCAACGCCATCAGGCCCACGGTGTCGGGCCCGTTGCCGATGGAGACCTCTCGCGCGCGCTTGTCCACCCGGCCGGGGCTCGTGAGCGGAAACTTCGCGCCGAAATCGGTGAGCAACTCGACGCCCGAGGGCAGCCGCTTCGTCTCCGCATTCCCTCGGAAATACGCGACCGCGATGATCACCACCGCGAGCGTCACCACCGACAAGGCGGCGATGCGTGCGACGGTTCGCCCGAACTCGCGCGTGCGGCGTGAGAGGCGCTGCATGCGCGTCTCTTTCGACTTGCCGAGCATCGAGTTGGGCTCGGCGATGCGCTCGAGCTCGGTGATGAACGCAGACGCGGTCGGGTAGCGATCGTCAGGAGAGGTGCGCAGACACTTCGCGACGATCGCGTCGAGCCGCTTGTCGACGCCCGGCTTCTTGATGGAAGGCGGATCGAACTGGCCCACGGGCAGCTCGCCGGTGAGCGTCTCGTAGAGCATCACGCCCAGCGAATAGATGTCGGCCCGCGGCCCCGCGCTCTTCGCGTCGACCGACTGCTCGGGCGCCATGTACGAGGCAGTGCCCATCGAGACGTGGGTCTGGGTGAGGTTGCGCTGCAGCGGGCCGTGCGACTCATCGAGCCCGGCCAGGCCGAAGTCGGACACCATCGGAATGCCGCCAGCCTGCTCGTCGAAGAGGATGTTCTCTGGCTTGAGATCGCGGTGGATGACCCCTCGGCTGTGCGCGTACTCGATCGCGCGCGCGACCAGCAGGATGGTGGTCAAGGCGGCGTTGCCATCGAAGTTCCCGTCGCGCATCTTCTCGCGCAGCGAGGGGCCGTCGACGAACTCCATCACCAGGTAATAGGTGCCGCTCGCGTTGCCCCGATCGACGATGGAGACGATCGACGGATGACGCAGCGTCGCCAACGCCGCGCCTTCCTTCTCGACCCGCGCGACGAATTGTTCGTCCTTCGCGAGCTCCTGCTTGAGCAGCTTCACCGCCACGTTGCGCTGGAGTGACAGCTGCGTCGCGAGGTGCACTTCGCCCATGCCGCCTTTGCCCAGCAGCTGCTTGAGCTCGTAGCCGGGGATGACGGGTTTCGACTTGTTGCTGATGGCGGTGTCCATCATGGGCCCGCAGAGTACGGGCACGCGGAGAAGGCCGGACGAACTTCTTTGAGACAAGTCGGGGACCGCGAAGCCCTCAGCTCATCGCTTCGGCAGCTTTGGAGACGAACGACTCATGTGCCACAGCCACGACGTTGCCGACGACTTTTCCGCGCACTCGCATGGCCTTCATTCTGGAGCCCTCCCCCAGGCGCATGCAACTGGCAGTCTTTCTCGGCTTCCTCAGTTCTTGCGGCGCAGCAAGCGACGCACGATCGCTGACGCTTGTGGAACCTTGAGCACGATGCACCCGATTCCGTAGAGCGCGCAGTAGAGCCCCAGCAACCCCAGGCTCATGGGAATCCGCGGAAGCGCAGGCGGCGCGAGCACAGATCCACCCCACTCCGCCGCGACCGTCTCGACGACGCCGAACTGCGCGCCCAACCAGAACTTCACCGCCAGGGTGATCGCTCCAGCGAGAAGCGCGGCGGGCCAGACCTTGGCGAGCTGCGTTCGAGTCGAGGGCAAACCGCCCAGCTCGCGGCGCAGCGCGCCTTTGAGCAGCGACATCTCGAGCCACGCGGTGATGCCGGTGGTGATGGTGATGAAGACCGCGCCGAGATGCGAAGGGAGCCCCAGCTGGCCGGGAAGAATCTGCACCGCGTAGTAACCGAGCGCGATGCCCAGCGTGACGCGGATGGCGGCGAACTTGAGCGGGCGCTTCGTGTCTTTCAGCGCGTAGAACGCAGAGGAATACAGGCGGCCTGAGGTCTGCGCCGAGAGCGCGATGGCCGAGCCAATCAACAGGTACCAGGTGAAGCGCGAGTCGGCGGCGGTGAACTTGCCCGACTCGAGCAGGGTGGCCGCGATCAAATCGCCGAGGAACAAGAAGGCCACCGCGGAGGGCACGACGAAGAACGACATGCGCTCGAGCCCTGCTCCGAGGCGCTCGCGAATCGCCTTGGTGCGCTCTTCGACCGACTTCGTCGCGTCGGCGCTCATCTCAGGCAGCTCGGCCGCGGAGATCGCCATGCCGAACAGGCTCACCGGTAACAGCGCGATGGTCTGCGAGAACGAGAGCGCCGAGACGGCCCGCTCCGAGATGAGCGACGCGTAGGCCATGTCGACCCAGCTGCTCACCTGCACCACGCCACGCGCCATCACCGCGGGCAGGAAGTTCTTCACGATCTGCTTCACGGCCGGCAGTGAAAGAGAGGGCTTCGGGGAAAAGCCTCCGAGCAGCTTGAGCACGTTGGGGAGCTGCACCACGAACTGCGCGATGCTGCCCAGCACCGTTCCCCATGCGGCCCAGGTGACGATCACGTCTTGCGTCTCGCCTCGCGCGAGCAACAGCGCGGCGATGATGCAGCCGTTCCACACCACGGGCGCCGCGTAGGAGAGGAAGAAACGTTTGTGGCTGTTGAGAATGCCCAGACACCAGGCGCTCAAGACGAGCACGCCGGTGCCGGGGAAAATCAACCGCACGAGCTTGATCGTCAGCTCGCGTGAAGCGCCTTCGTAGCCGGGGGCGATGACGTCGACGAGGAAGGGAGCTGCGAGAACGCCCAGGCCCACCATCAGACCGACCAGCAGACAGAGCAGGCCGAAGATCGCTCCGGCGACCTTGCGGGCTTCTTCGTCGTCTTTCTTCGCGCGGAGGCCCGCGTAGACCGGGATGAACGAGGCGGAGAGCACGCCTTCTCCGAGCAGGTTTTGCAGGACGTTGGGGATGCGCGTCGCGGCGGCGAAGGCCGCGGACTCGAGCCCGTTGCCCAGGAAGTGCGCGAAGAGCTTCTGGCGAATGAGGCCCACCAGCCGCGAGAGCAGGATTCCTGCCGCCACGAGTGCGGCGCTTCGACCACTCTTTTGCGGCGGGGGGCTCACGGCTGGCGCACCTTATGCGAGCGCTGTGCCTCGTCGACTTCACCTGTTGCACGTCCGCCCCTCACCCCGACCCTCTCCCCGCTTTCGCAGGGAGAGGGAGACGCGGCTTGATTCCCGTGGCAAACCGACTGCATGAGCCGCATCCTGGTCGTCGACGACGAAGCGAACCTCCGCAAGGTGCTCGCCGCGATTTTGCGGAAGGATGGCTACGAGGTGACGGTCGCCGAAGATGGCGAACAGGCCCTGGCCGAGTTCGAGAAGAACGGCGCTGACGTGATCATCTCCGACCTCGTCATGCCCAAGCTCGGTGGCATGGACATTCTTCACAAGGTGCGCGCGTCGCGATCGGCCGTGCCGGTGATCATCATCACCGCTCACGGCACCGTCGACTCGGCCGTCGAGGCGATCAAACTGGGCGCGTTCGACTACATCACCAAGCCCTTCGAGCACGCCGAGATCAGGGCCGTGGTGGCCAAGGCTGCTCGCACGCAGGAAGCGAATCAGGGCCACGTGGCTCCCGATGGCAGCGCGCGCAAGTCGATCATCGGCGGCGGCAGCCACATGGAAGACCTGTTCAAGGTCATCGACAAGGTCGCTGACACCCCTTCGACGGTGTTGATCACCGGCGAGTCGGGCACCGGCAAGGAGCTCGTCGCCACCGCGCTCCATCAGGGCAGCTCGCGCCGTGACAAACCGCTCATCAAGATCAACTGCGCGGCGATTCCCAAAGACTTGATGGAATCGGAGCTCTTTGGTTACGAGCGCGGCGCGTTCACCGGCGCCGTGTCGAGCAAACCCGGCCGGTTTGAGCTCGCTGACGGGGGCACGCTGTTTCTCGATGAGATCGGTGAAGTGCCGATCGAGATGCAGGTGAAGTTGCTGCGCGTGCTGCAAGAGAGCGAGTTCGAGCGCGTCGGTGGCATCAAGACCACGCGCGTCGATGTTCGGTTGATCGCAGCGACGAATCGGGATCTCGCCAAGGAGACGGAGGCCGGTCGGTTCAGGAAGGATCTGTTCTACCGCCTCAACGTCGTCCCCATCGTGCTGCCGCCGTTGCGCGATCGCGCGGATGACATTCCGCAGCTCGTCGTGCACTTCATCGAGAAGTACAACAAGCGGCTCAACAAGAAGATCGAGACGATCTCGGATGAGGCGCTGGTGCTGCTGCAGGCCTGGCCCTGGCCCGGGAACATTCGCGAGCTCGAGAATCTGATGGAGCGCGTGTTGCTGTTTGCCGATGGTCCTCGCATTGAGGTGAAGGATCTTCCCGAGGGTGTTCGCGGGGGCATGCAGGCGGCGCCGTCGTATTCGTCAGGGGCCACTCCGGCTCCGGGTGAGACTCCGCTCAAGGATTTCTTGAAGCAGAAGCAGGCCGAGATCGAGAAGAGCTTCATCGTGCAGGCGCTCGCGAAGACTGAAGGCAATGTCACTCGCGCGGCGAAGCTGCTGCAGATCAGCAGGAAGTCGCTGCAGACCAAGATGAAGGAGTTCGGGCTGCGGGATGAGGAGCCGGTGGTTGAAGAGTAGTGGGCCCCTCACCCCGACCCACTCCCCGCTTCGCAGGGAGAGGGAGTTTCTTGCTTCGACTGATGATCTCTCCGCGGAGTCCGTGGCGTTGCGGACGCTCACTCTTCAGATGCTTTCCCGCCTGGTCCCTCGTGGATTCGCTGAGCGGGGATTGGGTGAGGTGCTCAGCTCGTCGCTGAAGGCCTGTGAACGGGTGACGTACTCGTTCGAGAGTGCCGACCGGCTGCAAGCGGGCGTCGACGCCTGGTACTGCCGTCACCTCGCCGGACTGCCCCACTCGCCCCCCGACGCGGAAAAGCTGCGAGCCGCACTGCAGTGGCTGGCCGACGACGATCAGCTCATCTACGCGTGGCTGATTGGAGAACAAGCCAACCGCTGTGGTCTCGATGTCCGCGTGAAACTGGACGAGCCGCGTCCCCTCCAAGAGCACCCGCTTCACGACGCGTACTGGCTCACCCACCTCGTGCTGCTCGACAGCGACTACCTCGCCCGCCCGCTGAGCCACCCTGACGCCCCCGCCTGGGGTGACGAGCTGGCGCAGCTGGTGCCCTGGCTGCTGCGCGATCCCAACCTCGATCTCGCCGGCGAAGTGGCCTTCTGCCTTCGCTTCATGGGCCGCGATGCGGGGCCGTTGTTGAACCTGCTCGAACACGCGGGGCCTGGCGTGGATGCGCATCAGCAAGCAACCGCGCTCCTTGCCCTTTCGGCGGAGTGAACCCGCTACAGCTCTGTGGCAGAAAACTCGCAAGGATCACTCACGTCGGTAGGGTGACTCCGCCTTCCCTGACCCAGGAGACTTCAATGCCCGAGATGCCCACGCTGGGTGCTGCACCCAAGAAGAGCCCCGTCGCTCCCATCGCCATCACCGCCGTCGTGGTGGGCCTGCTCACGGGCGGCATCTACTGGGTGCGCAGCAGCCCCTCGGACACGGGCCCCGCGGTCGCCACGCCGCAGGTCGGTGAGGCCGCGGTTCCGCAGGCAGGCGATCCCGGAGCACCCGCTCCCGTCGCCGCGCCGGTGGTGGCCGCGCCCGTGGTCCCCGAAAAGGGCGGCCTGCGTGCGTTTCAGGTGACCATCAACGGCCCGCTCGAGTCGGCCATCGTGGGCTCCGAAGGAAAAGAAGTCGGCACCCCGCTGACCCAGGTGGTGAACCGTTCGCTCGTGTGGTGGGTGCGCGTGCCGCAGGATCTGGTCAAGGGCGACACCCTCGCGGTGGTCTACGAGACCCGCGAAGGCCAGGAGCCGCTGGTGCACGCCGTGCGTTTCGAGAGCCGCAAGCAGGGCCGCACCTTCGAGACCTACCGCTTCAAGACCACCGGCGAGAACACGGCCCGCTACTACCAGGCCGATGCCAGTGAGCTGGAAGAGCGCCTGGTCGACAGCCCCCTGGAGACCTACGAGCAGATCACCTCGCTCCTGCGCGATGGCCGCAAGCACAAGGGCGTCGACTTCAAGACGCCGTCGGGCACGCCGGTGCTGGCCACCTTCGACGGTGTGGTGGTGCGCAAGAACTGGAACTTCCGCGGCAACGGCAACTCCATCGAGCTGCAGGAGACTGGAGGCCAGGGGCGTACCGCGCTCTTTCTCCACCTGTCCGAGGTGCCCAAGACGCTGGTGAGCGGCCAGCGCATCAAGCGGGGCGAAGAGATCGCCAAGTCGGGCAACACCGGCCACAGCTTCGCGCCGCACCTTCACTACCAGCTGATGCGCGGCGACAAGGTGATCGACCCGTTCGTCTCCCACAAGACCACCCGGCGCAACCTGGCCGTGGGTGAGCGCCCGGCCTTCGAGAAGCGCATGGGCGAGCTCAAGGTCCTGATCCCGGCATCCCAGGTCGCCGGAGGCTGAAGACTGGCGTTACTGCCGGGTTCGACCTACCTTTCGAACCCGATGAAGCGACTCAGCTTTCTCCTAGCGGCCCTCCTCGGAACCACGGCGTCTGCCGCCGAGATCACGCGCGTCGCGTCGTCCTTCGAAGAGAAGGACCCCTTCGGAATGTTCCTCGACTTCACGTTCGATCGCACCGCCGACCGCGGGACGATCACCCGTGAGTGGTACCAGCTCGGCGAGCTGCAGGACGTCACCGAACTTCGCTACCAGAAGTACGACTCGCGTCTGGGCATCGACGTGAACCTGGGCATCTACAAAGACCTCGAGCTTCACATCGGGGTGCCCATCGTCTTCCAGCAGGATCGCACGTGGCGGTTCGCGGGCGGCACCAACGAGACGAACACCACCATCAGCCGCAACTGCTCGCTCGATCCGCAGGGCAGCCAGTGCGCCAACCCCGGCAGCGGTGAAGGCCAGCTCTTCACGCTTCCCGGTTACCCCGACGGCACCAACAGCTACCGCTCGGGCCTGGGTGACTTCACCTTCGGCCTCGCCTGGAACCCCTTCGTGCAGAAGAAGGATCCCAGCAAGCCGACCTGGTCGTTGCGCTTCGACTACACCGCGCCGACCGCGGCCCTGCTCAACCCCAGCGTGGCGACCAGCAGCGCGAACCGCGGCAACATCGGCGACAAGCTGCACCGCTACGCGTTCAGCACCGCGGTCAGCAAGCGCATCAGCAAGTACGTCGAGCCCTACTTCGAGGTGCACTACACGCTCGCGTGGCGCGGCCCGGGCTACTACTCGAACTGCGACGACGCCTCGGCCGAGCGCCAGGGTGCTCCGGAGAACTGCGGCAAGCCGGGTTGGGAACGCAGCGAGACGGGCGTCAAGCCGGTGCACACCGGTGGCTCGATCTTCGGCGTGGAGATCACCGCCTTCGAGCGCGAAGACCGACACCAGCGCGTGGCCTTCGATTTCCGCGGGTTCGTGAACTACTTCTCCGAGGGCCGCTACTACAACGAGATGTCGGATCTCTTCGGCAAGCTGCTCTACACGTCGGACTACGGCCAGGTGGGCGGCCAGTTCGGCTTCGTGGGCCAGGCGGCGGAGTTCGTGATCCTCAAGACGAACGTGTCGTTCGCGTACAACTCCGAACACTTCCTCACCAACGAGAACATCGGCAAGGATCTCACGGGCAACGGCACGGTCGACGTGACCTCCAACCCCGAAGAGATCAACCCGAACTACGACAACCGGATCGATCGGGTCGGCCGAAGGTTCCGCCTGGAGCAGCAGTTCATCTTCCGGCTCCAGGTCTCGGCGACCTTCAACTTCTGATTCAGACCTGACCGCGCCGCGGCAGGCCTGCGACTGCGCCCAGTTTGGTCACCACGTGCGAGCCGACCAGGCACCCGAACCGGGCGTGGCCTTCGAGCGCATCGAGGTCGGCGCCTTCGAGGGCAGCGCGCGTCGAATAGAGCCGGGTGAGCCCGTAGAGAAAGCCGGCGGTGAAGCCGTCGCCTGCGCCGGTGGTGTCGATCACCTTCACCCTCTTGGCCGGCACCACCCGGGTCTCACCGCGGAAGCGCAGTGACGCGCCTTTCGGGCCGCGGGTGACGATAGCCACCACCACGCCCTTTTTCTCGAGCCAGTTCAACGCGTCGTCCACGTCGGTGGTGCCGGTGACGAACTCGATCTCTTCTTCGGAGAGCTTCACCACCGCGCAGCGTTTGAAGAGCACGCCCAGCAACTTGCGCAGCACCGCGGGGTC
This sequence comes from Archangium sp., assembly GCA_031412555.1. Taxonomy (GTDB): domain Bacteria; phylum Myxococcota; class Myxococcia; order Myxococcales; family Myxococcaceae; genus Archangium_A. The sequence continues at coordinate 24,164 of JANODF010000461.1, forward strand.
CTTCCACAAGTGCAGCCGCAGGTTGGGATCGGTCGAGGTGATCTGCCCGGCTTCGTACGCCTGCTTCACCGCTTCACTCACCGCCGCGCGTGCAGGAGCGTGAATGAGCGAGTTGGTGCCCACGTGCACGACCTTGCTCGAACCGAGCAGCTTCGCCGCAGCCGTGGTGTCGCGCGCGTCGAGGAACGTCTCGGCGGCCCGCGTTCGGTAGAAGGTGAAGCTGCGTTCGCCCTTCTGGGTGAGCGAGACGAAGCCCAGGCCCGTCTTGCCTTCGTCGGTCTGCCTCAGGTGCCGCACGTCGACGCCTTCACGTTCGAGGCCGTGTTTGAGGAAGTGCCCGAATTCGTCTTGGCCCGTCACGCCGACCAGGCCCGACTTCGCGCCGAGCCGAGAGAGGCCGACGGCCACGTTCGCAGGCGCGCCGCCCAGACACGGCGTCCAGTGGGTGACCTCGCGCACGCGTTGACCGCGGCGGTTGGGGAGAAAGTCGACCAGCGCTTCACCGAGCGAAATGACGTCCATCGAACCTCCACACAAAGAAGACCACCGTTCGCCATCAGTCCGTCCCGACCTGTTCCATGAAGTCGGCCGACTTGAGCTTTCGCCCCAGGTGATGGCCGATGAAGATGTTGAGCAGCTCGCGGCTGCGCGCACGAAGCTCAGCGGGCATGGGCGTGCGTTCCCCAGCCTGTAACCGGGCCAACGCGTCGACCACCTCGGGGCGCACAGGAATGCCGGTGGGCACGCGCAGGCTGCACGAGTGACACACCACGCCGCCATGTTCGGAATCGAAACGAGGTCGATCTCCCGTCGGCTGAGCGCACAACGCGCACGGTGCGAAGCGAGGCATGAAGCCGGTGTACTGCAGCGCATCGAGCTCGAACTTGATGAGCGAGGTCGGCCCCGCCTTCTTCTCCTCGAGCAGGCCCAGGTACTGCGCCAGCGCGTCGAAGAGCGGCTCGTGCGGCTGGTGATCGCGGGTCAACTCGCGGCACAGCTCGAGGCAGTACATCGCGCGGGCGATGCGGGCGAGATCGTCGCGGATGCGGTGGAAGGATCGAATGACGTCGACGCCGTCGAGGCGGTGCGTGTCTCCCCTCGTGCTGACCAGGCGAGCGGTGAGGTGGGTGCCTGCTTCGAGCGCTCCCGCGAATCGCCGCTTCGACTTCCGTGCGCCTGCAGCAAACGCGGAGAGTCGGCCGTGAGCTCGGGTGAACAACGTGACGATGCGATCGGCTTCACCGAAGTCGATGGTCGAGAGAACGAGGGCTTCGTCGGAAAAGCGCTCCACGGCTACCGATGCGTATACCGAATCGCCAGGTCGTACATCGCACTCAAGGCCAGGAGCACGCTGACCACCACCAGCGCAGCAATGGCGCTCCACATGACCGAAGACGCGCGGGCCCGGCGATCGACCTCGAGGGCCTGGGGATCGAAGTGTTCGGCGCGAGGCGCTTCGGGGATCTCGTGGAAGCGGTTGACCACGTCGTCGGGCGAGAGCCCCACCGCGGTCGCGTAGCTGCGGATGTAGTTGAGGACGAAGATCCGCTCGGGGAACCGTTCGCTCTGCCCCGCCTCCAACGCGCCGATCAACGTGGGTGGGATCTTGGTCTGCCGCGCGACGTCATCGAGCGAGAGACCACGCAGCTCACGCTGCATCTGGAGGTACCGCCCGAGCTGCAGATAGTCGGCAGCCACTTACTTCTGCTGCTCTTTGAGCTGCTTGCAGAGGTCCTTCTGGTCGTCGTTCTGCGACTTCTCGAAGCACATCTGGAAGGCCTTGCCCGCGCCCTCTTTGTCGCCTGCGTTGGCCAGACAGAGCCCGTCACGCTGCCAGGCATCAGGCTGATCCGGGCAGTGTTCGCGATACCGCGCGAAGTACTTGCAGGAGTCGGCCGTGTTGTTGGCGGCCTCGTACACCTGGCCCAGCCACACTTCGCCCAGGCAGTACTTCGGGTTCACCTGCAGCACGGCCTTGAGGGTCTCGATGGCCTGCTTGCTGTCGCCTTTGCGGAAATACGCCCAGCCGATGTTCCCCTGCGGGATGTACGGGGTGCGGTAGTTCACGTCGCTCAGCGCGATCTCGTACTGCTTGATGGCGTCGTCGTAGCGCTTCTGATCCATGTACAGGCCGCCGAGGTTGGTGCGCGCCTCGGAGAACGGATCCTTCAGCTCGAGCGCCTTGGCGTAGGCCACCTGCGCTTCTTCCAGCCGCTGGAAGCTCTTGTGCAGCACCAGCGCCTTGATGTGCCAGGCGTCGGCGTTGCTGGGATCGAACTTGAGCGCGTCTTCGGCTTCTTTGAGCGCGACCTGCGGTGACTTCACCAGGTTCTGCACGGCGATCTCGTAGTGGAGCACCGCCTGATCCTTGTCGCGCTCGCTCACGTGCGCGCAGCCCTGCATCAACAGCGCAAGACAGAAGGCAGAGAACAACTTGCCCAGCTGCACCACCGAGGCGTTGGTTCCGGTACCCGGCTTGGTGCGCTGGCCACTGGCCGAGCTCACTGGCGCGCCCATGGGGGCACCTGCCGCGGGAGGAGGCGGCTCTCTCATGAAGACAGGCATGGTGCGAATGATGGTCTCCTGCTCGTCGGGCGGACGGCCGCGGAAGTTCAGGTTGTCCATGATGAACCCCATGGACTCCACGAAGCCCAGCGCTTCCGATTCTTCGCCCTGAAATTGTTCGGCGGGCACGGTGCCGTTCGAGGGCACGTACACCGCGCTCTCGCCGCTCTCCTGCATGTACAGGTAGACGAACACCGCGAAGCCCGAAGGCCCCCGCAGCCCCAGCACGAAGGCCATGGCGGGCCCCGCTTTGCGTCCGGGGATGGCCAGGTGAGGCGCGTTCAGCGACTGATACAGCTGCACCACCTGGTCTTTGACAGCCGGCAGACCTTTGAGGCGCTCGTCGATTGAGTACATGGTTACCGAGTGGTGAAGCTGAATTCTTGAGTCACATCGGTGGTGTCGGCGGCGGTGCGCGTGAACGTCACCAGCTGCTTCTCGATGGTGACCTGATCGCTGGTGGTGTTGCCCTCACCGATGATCACGCGGAAGACGTGCGAGCGCGACATGCTGCGCGGCGACGAAGGATCGGCGTAGCGCTTCTTGGCCTGGATGATGACGAGGTTCTGACCCGGCTTGAGCTGCTTGGTGATGTCGGTGACCAGCTGCTCGTCGCCGTT
>JANODF010000462.1:0-12460 GCA_031412555.1 Archangium sp.
CGAACGAAACGTCACCCGGGCGCTGGCGGCCGGAGCCGGCGCAGGCGTGCTCGCTTTCGTCGCCCAGCGGCTGCAGCTGCAGGTGCCGCTGTCGTTCCTCGCGCTGGTGGCCACGTCGCTGGCCTGCGTGCGCGGAGACAAGTTCGACCGCATGCTGCTGATGGCGCTGTCGGTGATTTTGCCGGCGATGCCGTGGTTGTTCGGGTTCTCCGCGGGGTGGACGGTGGCGCTTGCGGGTGCCGCGGCCGGTGCGCTGATGGTGAAGGCGCGGCTGGCCGAGCGTGGTGAAGAAGGCAGCGTCGGCGCGGATCGCCCGGGTGCGCTCCACTACGCAGGCACGGCGCTGGCCACCGGTGGGCTCGCCGTCGCGGGCACCGAGGTGGCGAAGATTCTGTCGTCGCGGCTGCAGGATCTCGCGACGCCGTCGGTGCTGAACTTCGCGGCGAGCGGCGTGGTGATCGCCTTGTTCGCCGGCATCGGCTCGCTCGCTTCTCACATCGCGCTGAAGTCGGATCCCGTCGAGGCGAAGTGTGAGGAGCTGATTCCCACCCTGTCCGATGAGTTCGCAGCGCAGATCACCCGCGCGTTGTCGTTGTATCGACAGTCGGGGCTGCAGCTGGCCGCACTGCCTCGCGATGCCGCTCGGGAAGAGCTCGCTCGCACCCTGCAGAAGCTGACGAAGGACGCCGCCGAGTTGGCCGGTGAGTGGGCGGGCGTCGAGGCCCAGGTGCAGGAGAACGCGCACGCCGATCTGCAGAAGGAGATCGAGGAGCTCAAGAAGAGCGCGAAGGCGGCGCGGGATGCGGTGGCCCGGGCGCAGCTGGAGGCGGCAGCGAGCTCGTTGACGGAAGAACTGGGACGGCTGGGTGAGCTGCGGCTCAAGCGCGAGCGGGTGCTGGCGCGGCTCAAGTCACAGGTGGCGTTGCTCGAGCGGGCGCGGGTGGCGTTGATCGGCATGCGTTCGACGCATGCGACGGTGCGCGCCGCGGAGATGTCGGCGGTCGCGCGGAAGTTGAACTCGCTGGCGTTGTCGCAGGGTGACGAGGCGAAGCTCGCTCATGAGGTCGCGACGAGTGCTGAGTTGGGGGCCCTCGAGGCGCAGGCGGCCGAAGCGTCGTTGCAGCAGGCCGTTTCTCCGGTGAGCTCGACGACCGAGTCGATCGCACCGAGCGACACAGGCATCAAAAACTGACCTTGTCTCCCTCTCCCTGCGAAGCGGGGAGAGGGTCGGGGTGAGGGGCCGGCCAGGCTCACCCCGTTTCGCTGAGACAAGACCCTCACCCTGACCCTCTCCCAAAGGGAGAGGGGATCTCGGTTTTTCTACGGCTGAGGCTGAATGCTCTGAATGCCTTCGAGCTTCACCTTGAGCCCGGGCTTGAGGCCAATCTTCTCGCTCCACCCCGACGGCACCTCGAGCACGTACATCGACTCTGCATCAGGCGCGCGCCCCGTGAGCGTCTTCGGCTCAGCCTTCGCCACGATGCCCACGATGGTGAGATCCGAACGAATGAAGATCATGTCGAGCGGGATGAGCGTGTTCTTCATCCAGAACGACAACCACGAGTCCTTTTGGAAGATGAACAACATGCCCGTGCCCTCAGCGAGCTCGGTGCGCCACATCAGCCCGCGGGTGCGTTGATCGCGCGTCCACGCGACCTCCACTTCGACCGGGTGTTTGCCACCGAACGCATCGACCAGCATGACGCGCGCGCGGGGCAGCGGCGGCATCGGGTAGTCCTGCGCGGTGATGTCGGTGACGGCGGGTTTCGGTTGAACGACGGGCGGCGGCGCCGCAGCCGGGGTGACCGGCTTGCTGCCCTGCGACTCGCACGCGGTCAGCGCCAGGGCGACCGCACAGCCCAACGAAAACGAACGGCTCACGTCTTCATCGGCTTGTTCAGCAGCCGGCCTGCCAGATCAGCCCCGAGGCTGTCGGTCATCAAGTGCTCGACCACCGTCTCGAAGTCCGTACGCTGGGAGTCGTCGGAGTAGACGAACTTGATGCCCATGCCGGGCTCTTCGCCGTCGTTCGCGGCCCACACCACTTCGCCGATCAACTCGAAGGGCGCGGGGCGCTGCGGCACCGACAGCTTGAAGAGAAAGCGCGTGCCGATCGGCAACGGCTTCTTCGTCTTGATGAAGGTTCCGCCCTTGCTGATGTTCTTCGTGTAGTCGGCGAAAAACGAGTTCAGCTTTTTGTAGTCGACCTTCAACTCAATCGGCGCCCTGAAGTGCTCTCGACCTTCGGGTCCTGCTTTCTGATCAGCCACCATTGTCCTCGGAGTATACGTGCGCTCGATGCGCGAAGTCCTGTTTCGCGTGACCCAGCTCTTTTCCCGACGGGCCGTGGTCGCATGGTGGGTGGCCCTCGCCTCTGTGGGCATCGCGCTCACGTGGGTCCCCCTGATGGGTCAGCCGGGCTACGAGCTGTCGGCCGGGCTCACGTTGCTTCTCACGTTTGCGGGGGCGGGCCTGGCGATCACCTCTGCGCGCGCCCACGCAGGGCCCCTTGCTTCCGCGGTGTTGCTGGCGCTCTCCACGGTTCCCGCGCTGCTGGTGGCCACCCTGCGCACCAGCTTCGGCACACCCTGCGACCCCTTCGCCGGTGTCGCGTTCGTCCCCCTCTTGATCCTGCCGACCGCGGGCCTGGTGTCCGTCTTCGGGGCGCTCGCGGTCCACTGGACCCCACGCCGCTGGCTGGCGGCCTTCATCTACGCCGGGCTGATCGTGCTCACCGCGGTGTCCACCGCGTGGCCGTTGATCGCCGGGCCGCAGGTGTTCGCGTTCAATCATCTCGGCGGCTACCTTCCCGGCCCGCTCTACGACGAAGAGCTCGCGGTGCCCGCTTCGTTGCTCTGGTTCCGCCTGGCGACGGTGTTGCTCGCGGTGGGCGTGGGCGCGCTGCTGCAACGAAAACACAAACAAGGTGCGCTGCTGCTGGCGCTGTTCGCGGCCATCGAGTTGTGGGGCACGCCACTCGGCTTCCGCATGACCGACGCGGCGCTCGCCGAGGCGCTGGGCGGCGTGGTGGAGACCGACGAGCTCATCCTCCACTACCCCAGCGGGCTCTCCGATCAGGACGTCTCGCGGGTGCTGGGCGACGTGCGCTTTCGCCATCATCAGATCACCGCTTTCTTCGGCGCTCCCCCGCCCGGCAAGGTGAAGGTGTGGCTGTACCGCTCGGCTGAAGAGAAGCAGAAGCTCGTCGGCGCGGCCCACACGCAATTCGCCAAGCCCTGGCGGCGTGAAGTGCACGTCAACGGCCTGGGTTTTCCTCACCCGGTCATCAAGCACGAGCTGGTGCACGCGATGGCAGCGCCGTGGGGCGCGCCTCCGTTCGGCGTGGCCGCGAGCCTGGGAGGGCTGTCTCCGCACGTGGGCGTGATCGAAGGGTTCGCCGTCGCCGCCGACAACCCGGTCGACGACCTCTCGCTGCACGAGTGGGCCGCGGCGATGAAGAAGAAGGATCTGCTCCCTCCAGTGGCGAGCCTGATGACGCCGCAGGGCTTTTACGGTGCCCCACCCAGCCGCGCGTACACCACGGCCGGCAGCTTCTTGCGCTTCCTCGGCGAGCAGTTCGGCAAGGAGAAGCTGCGTTCGCTCTATCGCGACGGCGACTTCGAACGCGCCTTCGGGGAACCCCTGCCCGCGCTCGCGCTGAAGTACGAAACCTTCCTCGACGCAGTGCCGCTGGAGCCCGACGCGGTGAATCAGGCCTTCGGGCGTTTCCGCCGCGGCAGCCTGTTCGATCGGCCCTGCGCGCGAGAGGTGGGCCGGCTGTCTGCAGAAGCGGGCGCCGCGATCGCCAGCGATCCTCAACGCGCGCGTGATCTGCTGGCCCGCTGCCGCGCGCTGCAACCCGACGAGCCCTCACATGCGCTGGCCGAAGCCCACGCGCTGCGGCGGCTCTCGCAAGAAGAAGCGAGCCGGGCGCTGCTCGACTCCGAGTTGGATCGGCTGGAAGGCGAACCGGCGCCCTGGGCCGAAGCGGCGCTCACCCGAGCCGATCTCGCACAAGAAGAAGGGGATCTCGTCACGGCGGAGAAGTTGTGGAAGCGCGTGGTGGAGAGACAGATCTCTCCCACCATGGAGCGCACCTCGCAGGTGCGGATCAACGGACTGGGCGTCGAAGCGGTGCACCGCTACTTCCAACCCGGCGAAGACGACGTGAAGTTGTTCTTCCTGCGCGAAGCGAGCGAAGCCCACCCCGAGGCGTGGAGCGTTCGCTACCTCCTGGGGCGCAAGCTCCAGCTGGCCGGCGAATCGGGTGCGGCGCTCCCGCTGCTCGAGAGGCTGCTCGAGGAAGAGCTGCCGCCCGCCGTCGCGAAGGAGACCACGCGCCTCACCATCGAAGCGGCCTTCGCCCTCGGCCGCTGCGACACCCTGGCGAAGTACGCCGCGCCCGGCCGCTTCGGCGCCGCCTTCGACGCGCGGGCCGCTGATTGGATTGAGCGCTGCGCCTTCGCGTGGTGAAAGCGGTTCCGGCACGTCGGCTGCACAATCGGCGACGCGAACGGCTGTTTCGTAGGGTTGCAGGGCCGTGCAGTGACAATTTGGCAAGCCGGGTGCTCGAGGCCCGGCCATTCAGTCTGATGGAGCACACGATGCGGATGGTGATTCCCCTGGTGGCAGTTCTGGCTCTGGCCCTCACCGGCTGCTCGCCCAAGAAGATCCCGGGGACCGATCTCGACGACACCAGCGACACCCGCGCGGTCATCGAGGTGCTCCAGAAGTACCGGATGGCGGTCGAAGCGAAGAACACCGAAGCCGTGGTGCAGCTCGCAGACGAGTCGTTCCGCGATGATGGCGGCAGCTCAGCCCCCGATGACGACCTCGATTACGGGTCGCTGCGCGGCAAGCTCCAGCAACGAATGGCGAAAGTCAGCGAGTTGAAGCTCGACGTGACGGTGCGCCGCATCGAGTTCGACGACGACACGAAGGTCGCCCGGGTGACCTACAGCTACCAGCTCTCCTTCAAAATGCCCGAGTACAGCTCCCGAACTCAGAGCGAAAACGACATCAAGCAGATGCTCCTGAAGCGCGTTGGCGACCAGGAATGGAAGATCACCTCGGGCATCTGACTGCCCGGATCGTCGAAACGCCCGCGAACACTCGTTGACACCTTGGAAACGCGGTCGATATATGGCCGCGCTTCCTGATGGTTTTGCTGTTCGCTCACTGAGGCGTCCCGACATGGCAACCGACACAGAGAACTCCGGCGGCTGGAAGAAGCGCGAGAGCTTCGGCTCGGCGATGGTGCAGATCATCATCGTCGGCGCGCTGCTCGCAGCGACCGTCTTCCTCGTTTACCGCCGCGGCTCGAACAAGCGGGACATCGCTGAGTTCATGCAGCAGGCCCGCGCGCTCGCCGTGAGGGGCAACGCAGCCGACATGAAGAAGGCGATCGCCAAGGCCGAAGAGGCGCTCGAGAAAGACGCGAACGCCGGCGACCCGAACGCCTTCATCGCTGCGACGTACACCGACCTCTGGCTCGTGCATCACGAGGCGGGCGCCGAGGCGAAGGCCAAGGAGTTCCTCGAGAAGGCCAAGAGCGCGCAGGCGCAGACCGAGGATCGCTACGGCGCCGAGGCGATGCACCTGATCGCCGCGGGCAAGGCGAAAGAGGCCGAGAACTTCGTCGAAGAACTTCGCAAGAAGGGCGGCTCTGGCGCTCGCATCTTCTTCGCGCAGGCCGAGGCGATGAAGCAGCAGGGCAACCTGAAGCTCGCCGGCGTGGGCTTCAAGTCCGCGATGGACAAGGCGTGGAAGGATCTGAACTACGCCTCGGGTTACGGCGAGCAGCTGATGGAAGAAGGCATTCCCGGCGCGCTCGACCTCTTCACCAAGGCCTCTGGGCAGAACTCCGAGAACTTCCGCGCGCGCCTGGTTCTGGCGCTCGCGCGGGTGCAGCGCAAGGACCGCGTCGGTGATGCCGCCGCCATCCTCAAGGAGCTGCAGGGCCGCGGCGACGAGCTCTCCGCCCCGCAGAAGGCGCGCCTGATGGCGATTGGCGCGGCGATCCTGAACATCGAGCTGCAGCACGACCAGGCCATCACCACCGCCGACCAGGCGCTGGCGCTCAACCCGGACGACGCGTGGGCCCTGCTGGCGAAGGCCAACGCGCTGGCGATGAAGAAAGATCCGGGCGCTCCCGCGGCGTACGACGCGGCCGTGAAGAAGGCGCCCTACGCGCCCACCTTCTACTTCGAAGGCGCGGCCAACCTGCAGAAGGCCGGTCAGGCTGACGCGGCGATGGCGCTGCTCTCGAAGTACGAGGAGTTCTTCCGCAACGTGAAGAACCAGACCATCGACGGCAAGGAAGAGATCTACCTCGACCGCGACGATCGGTACTGGCTGGCCCGTGGCGAGCTGTTGAAGAATGGTGGCAAGCCGGACGACGCGATGGCTGCGTTCGACAAGGCGATCGCCGCCAAGAGCCTCAACCTGAGCCGCGCGTACTATTCGAAGGCCGCCCTGCTCATCGAGAAGAAGGAGTTCGACAAGGCGGGCGAGCTGCTCGTCGACATCACTCCTCCGGATGGTTCGGGTCGTATCGCCGAGGCGTACATGGCGATGGGCGAGATCCTCTTCCAGAAGAAGGAATACGGCCCGGGCTGCCAGAACTACGCGTTCGCGCTCACGCGCATGAAGGCCGCACAGGAGCCCCGCGAGAAGTTGAACGAGCTGCTGACCGACGTGGAGAAGCGCCTCAAGGCGGCCAACCAGCGCGAAGTCGCGAAGGTCTGGGTCGACGAAGCGAAGCCGCTGATTCAGTAAGTTGTTCACCTCTCCCTGCTCGCGGGGAGAGGTCGGCGCGCAAGCGCCGGGTGAGGGGCGCTGGTGGTCGAAGTGGGCCCCTCTCACCCCGACCCTCTCCCCGCTGCGCAGGGCGAGGGAGTTACTTTGACCAGGTGGCGGCGATGATTTGCCAGCCGTCGCCGGTCTTCAGCACGTCAGCTTCGATGGTGTAGCGGCTCGCTTCGGGCCCGGCGCCGTCCCGCCCGAACAAGAAGGTGCCCTTGAAGCTGCCCTCGGTGGGCGACTTCACCGTCACCTCCAGCAGCGGGTTGAGCACCACGATCTGCTTGGCCCCGAAGAACTGCCCCAACACCAGCTGCCTGACCTCCTGCTTCGAGAGGCCGCCTCCGCGAAAGCTGTCGGAGAGCGCCTCGGTCACGCCCGCTGAATCACGCTTCTCGGCCTGCCCCACCACCCGCGCCACCATCGCGCGGATCTCGTCTTCCGGAGAGCGCTTCTCCTTCGGCCAGAGCGCATAGACGCCGACGGCGACCAGAATGGCGAGGAGCGGGCCGGCGAGCTGCCGTCCGTTCACGTCGATTCCACCACGAGCTCATCAGCGTCGAGGATCTCCAGCGGGCGCATGGCCTCGCCGATCATCTTGAGCCGGCGATCGCCCAGGCCGTCGAGGTACTCGCGGATCTTCGGGTGCTGCTTGATGAGCGCCTCGAAGGCGGGGCGCCCGAGAATGGCGACGGCCGTCTTCCGGCTGGCCGCCACCGTGGCCGTGGCGCGCAGGCCCTTGAGCAGCGCGATCTCACCTGCGATGTCGCCTTCCCGCAGAATCGAGAGGCTGACCAACCCACCCTCCCCGTCTTCTTTCTGCACCACCAATTCACCGGCCAGCACCAACACCAGGCCGGTGACCGGCGCGCCTTCGCTGATCGCCTTTTCGCCCGCCGCCAGCGCCTTGAAGTCGAAGCGGGTGAGCAGCTCGGGCCGATCGGCCTCGGGGATGATCGCGAACAGCGGTGAAGTGGCGATCAGGTTTCGCGCCATGCGCTGCTGCGCGAAGGTGGCCAGGACCGCGGGCACCGAAGGGTACGTGCGGGCGATCTGGTTGAGATCCTCGCGCTGAATCTCGAGCAGATCACACGCGCTGACCGCGGTGATGGTCGAGGTGGGCGCGGCGCCCGTGAGCATGGAGATCTCACCGAAGATCGAACCACCACCGAGGAACGCGAGGGTCTTCGCTTCGCCTTCCACCTGGCGGCTCACTTCGGCTTTGCCGGCCACCAACACGAAGATGCGATCGGTGGTCTGGCCCTCGGTGCAGATGACCTCGCCCTCTTTGAGCTCGCGGTAGTCGAGCAGCTCGACCAGGTCGACGAAGGCATCGCGCTCGAGATCGGCGAAGAGCGGCAGCGGCGGGCGCGCTTCGGGATCGCTGGTCGCGCTGGAGTCGACGGCGCCCAGCACGCTGATCGCCTGGTCCGAGAGATCCGAACCCTGCAGCGTCATCAGGTCGATCTCGGTCTTGCCGTCGTACATGCTCTCGGGCGGCAACGGAGGCGGGCCACCGGCGCGGCCACCGATCACCCTCGCCGCACGCGCATGAATGCGGGTGAGCGTCTCGCGAATGCGTTTCTCGCGCGGCGCCATGGGGAGCGCCTGCAGGCACGCCGCGATGGCCGACAGCAGGTAATCGCGCTTGAGCAGGCCCTCGGCGCACGCGTGCAACACGGCCACCGCGCGTTCGGCCTCGCCCATCTTCTGGTAGCAGCGGGCCGCGAGCATGCGGGCGCGGTGATCAGAAGGCTGCCGGCGGACGGCTTCGGCGAACACGCCCAGGGCGCGCTCCCACTTCTGGTCTTCGACGAAATCCAACCCCAGCTCACGAAGCGATTGACTCATTGTGGGTGACCTTCTTCTGAGGGCGGTTGAACGTCAGGGCGCCAGGGCGGCGAGCTGGTTCTTGGCCTTCTCGTGCACGGTGGAGCCGGCGTCGGTCACCTGCACCACGATCTTCAACTTGCGAATGGAGTCGCGCGGGTCGCGGTCTTTGGTCATGTACGCGGCCTGAAAGAGATCCTCGGCCTTGCCCTGCACGTCATCGAGACCGGCGCGCGCCTTGGAGTCGTTGGGATCGAACTTCGAGGCGTCTTTGAACATCTGCCACGCGGTGACCAGATCGTCGCGCAGCAGCGCTTCTTTGCCGGCCACGATCGCGGCGGCGCCGATCTTGTCCTCCAGCTCCTGGCCGTACTTGTTCGCGCGCAGGTTCATCTGCCCGTAGATCCCGTAGGCGACGCGCAGCGGCTTGGCGGCCTGAGCGAGCGAACCCTGGCGGAACTTCTTCATGCCCTCGTCGTAGTTGCGGCCGAAGTTGGGAATGAGACCCTGGAGCTTCTTGGCGCGCTGGTAGATCTCCTTGTCGTTGGCGAAGGAGTCCATCACCCGGGCGCACTCGCTGGCCGCGCGATCCCACTCGCCGCCACCGAACTTGCGCTCCACCACCACCATCGCTTCGTTCATGTCCTGCTCGCGGCGCGCCTTGGCAGCGGCAGCGGCGTTGCGGGCGGCCGCGGCTGAATCTTTGGCGTCGAGCAGCTTCTGCTCCTCCATCTGGCGCTCGAAGGCGGCGATGGCCTCGGCGGGCGGGCCCTGTTTTTCCACGGGCAGGCCTCGCACCAGATCCTTCGCGGCCTCGACTTCACCCGCCGCGATGAACTCGTCGATCTTCTCGAGCTTGTAGGCGATCTCCGCGTCGTCGAGCGCCGCGCTCACCTTGAGCTTGGCCTCTTCGCTCTTCACGCTGCCCTTGCCGGTCTTCTCGAGCGCCTTCTTCGCGTCTTCGAAACGTTTCTCTTCGATGGCCTTCTTCGCCGCCTCGAGGCCGTTCATGAAGGCCAGCTCTTCTTTGGCCTGCGCACCGAGCTTGGTCTTGTCGATGCCCGGCTGAAGCTTCTCGGCCTCGGTGACCAGGCCGATCACCCGCTCATAGTCACCGTCACGGGCCGCGTTGCGAGCGTCTTGCATCTTCGAATCGGCGATCGCCTTGGCGGGGTCGACCGGCGCGGGCGGCGGAGGCCGCAGCGCGATGCCTCCGATGAGAATCAGCAGCACCACCGCCACCAACCCCACGATGCCGTAGCGCATGGGGGGCGGGAGCGCCTTGAACTTGGCGGCGAAACCACCATCACCACCGGCCGTACGCGAGGTGCGCACGGGGCGAACACGGCCACCGGGCTTCTTCTCGGGTTTGGCCTTCTCTTCGCCTTCCGCCGCTTCACCTTCGGCCGCGCCCTCTTCGCCCTCGGCGGCAGCGACCGCCTTCTTCTCGCCGGTGGCCTTCTTCTCGGCGGCAGCGGCTTTCTTCTCTTCTTCCTTCTTCTCGTTCTCTTCGCGGGCCTTCTTGAAAGCGGCCAGCTCGTCGACGAAGCGGATCTTGGTCTTGCCGATGGCGATCTCGTCGCCGTGTTCGAGCTTCTTCTCTGCGACCTTGACGCCGTTGACCTTGGTGCCGTTGCCGGACCCGCAGTCTTTCATCAGCACGCCGTCGTCGCCGTAGATGAGCTCGACGTGGCGGCGCGAGACCGATTGATCACTCAGGAGCAGGTCGACCCCGGGCGTTCGCCCGATGACCATGCGCACGCCTTTGAACTTCTTCTTCTTGCCCGCATCGGGGCCCGCGATGATCTCCAGCTTGAGCGGAGGGCCGGCGCGGGTGGCGTTCTCGTCGTCGGCGCCTTCTTCCTCGTCACTGCCGCCGCCCGCCGGGGTCTCCGTCTCGAGCGCAGGCAGGGCCTTGGTGCGCGAGCCGATCTCCGGGTCGAGGGCCTCGAGGCCATCACCATCGAGGCTCATGTCGCCCGCGAGCCCCTCTTCTTCATCTTCGGCGGCCTGGTAGTTCTGGCCGGTGCGGTACGAGCCTTCGTCTTCCGAGACCGGAGGCGCCTTGGCGCGGGCCTGGGTCTTGTTGTTCTGCTCGGGGTCTTTCGCGCGGATCTTCTGCTTCGCCAGCGGGTTGGGCGCCCGGGCCTGGGTGGAGTTGTTGACCTCGGGATCCTCGACGACCGGGTTGGCCGCGCGCGCTTGCGTGCGGTTCTCCCGCTCGGGATCGTTCTCGAGATCGCCATTTCCGCGCGAAACACTTTTCCGGGGAGGGGCCATGAACGGAGGAAAACTCTAGCAGGACGAGCCGTGGCGCGTTGTTAGTGTTCGCGCCATGTCTCGCACTTCGACTGCCCCGAAGCGGGCACCCGTTCCCTCTGGTTACCAGCCCTTACTCCCCGTTCAGCTGTGTGAACGCCTGCTCTCCGCGGGCATGGGAAGGGGGGCCGACTTCGCGGAGATCTACGTCGAGCGCAACGAGTTCACTGCCGTCACGCTCGAAGAAGACAAGGTGAAGAGCGCGCAGAACGGGCTCTCGCAGGGTGTGGGCATGCGGGTCATCTCGGGGGCGAAGGTCGGCTACGCGTACTCCGACGATCTCGACGAAGAGGCGCTCTTCCGCGCGGCGCGCACCGCGGCCTTCATCGCGCATGGTGGCGGCAGCGAAAAATCGTTCCCCGTGGCGCGCACTCCGCTGCCCACCTTCTACCGGCTCGACCACCACCTGGCCGACATCGACGTGGCCTTGAAGCGTGACCTGGTGGTGCGCGCGAACAAAGCGGCGCGGGCCTACGACAAGCGCATCAAGCAGGTGATGTGCAGCTGGGCCGACTCGACCAAACGGGTGCTGGTGGCGAACACCGCCGGGCGGCTGGCGGAAGACATTCAGGATCTCTGCCGCATCTCCACGATGGTGGTGGCCGAGGGCAAGAAGGGCGAACGCCGCACCGGCTCGTACGGTGGTGGTGGGCGCGTTTCGTTCAAACACTTCGACACCTTCACGCCTGAGTTCGTGGCGCGTGAAGCGGCTCGACAGGCGATCGCCGGCCTGGGCGCCGCCGATGCCGAAGCAGGCCAGCAGACCGTGGTGCTCGCCCCGGGTTGGAGCGGCATCCTGCTCCACGAAGCGGTCGGTCACGGGCTGGAGGCCGACTTCATTCGCAAGGGCACTTCGCTCTTCGCCGGCAAGCTCGGCCAGAAGGTGGCCAGCGATCTGGTGACGGTGATCGACGACGGCACCATGGCCAACGCGCGCGGCTCGCTCAACGTCGACGACGAGGGCAACGCGGCGCAGTTCAAGGTGCTCATCGAGCGCGGCGAGCTGAAGGGCTACATGTACGATTCGCTCAACGCGAAGTTGATGGGCCAGCAGACGACGGGCAGCGGGCGACGCGAGTCGTTCAAGCACCTGCCGATGCCGCGCATGACCAACACGTACCTCGCGCCCGGCGAAGACACGCCCGAAGACATCCTCCGTTCGGTCGACAAGGGCGTCTACTGCGCGAACTTCGGCGGCGGCCAGGTGGACATCACCAACGGCAACTTCGTGTTCGAGGTCAGCGAGGCCTACGAGATCAAGAAGGGCAAGCTGGGGCGGCCGCTCAAGGGCGTGACGCTGATCGGCGTGGGGCCCGAGGCGCTCAAGAACGTGAGCAAGGTCGGCAACGATCCCAAACCGGATCCGGGCATGGGCACCTGCGGCAAGGACGGTCAGAGCGTGCCGGTCGGCGTGGGTCTGCCGACGTTGCGCATCGACAACATGACGGTGGGCGGAACCAAGGTGGGTGCACGATGAGCGGCTACGAAGCGCTGGCGAAGAAGATCATGC
>JANODF010000463.1:0-7607 GCA_031412555.1 Archangium sp.
CACGCACTGGCCGTTGGTGGCCGCGGTGCAGTTGCTCGTCTGGTAGCAGTACTTCGCGCACGTGCCGTTGATGCAGACCAGGCCCTTCGCGCAGAGGTCGGCGTTCATCGCGCACGCCTGACCCTCGGCGATGTTGCCCGCCGGCGCGCAGACCCGGCCGGTGCCGCCGTCAGCGAACCCCGCGTAGGAGCACTTGTCGGTGGTGGTCGGGCAGTTCTGCGTGACCACGTCACACGTGCCGGGGAAGCAGGCCGTGGCGCCCATGGTGTTCGTGTACATGCACGACTCGCCCGGCTGGCAGTTCTGCGAGTTGATGTTGCAACCGGTCACCAGACCGCCGCCACCACCGGTGCCCCCGCCCGTGTTGCCGCCGCCGGTGCCCATGCCGCCACCCGTGCCGGTGCCGCCACCCTGGCCCGCGGGGGTCTCACAGACGAACGAGGTGGTGTTGCACACCTGCGCCATCGAGGAGCAATTCGCACAGGTCAGGCCCTGACGGCCGCACGCGGTGTTCGAGTTGCTGGCCGATTGAGGCACGCACTTGTTCGTCGCGTCGCAACAACCGTCACAGTTCTGGGGCCCGCACGCGTTGCTTCCACACGAGGGGATCACCGCGACGATGAAGCCGAGCACGGCACCGAAGGAGAGGGCTTTGAGGTTCATGGGTGCGCGGAACACCACGCGTTTCCCCACACGTCAAGCCTCCGCCGCTACTTCCAACGCTGCGACGCGTCAGGCGCGCCTGCGTCTCCAGTGTCTTGACCGGTCACGAAGCGGAGCGCCTCGGGCGGCTTGATGCTGCACGCGTTCACCGCGCCCGACGGATCGATCGCGTCACTGCCTTCGCTGATGGAGAGGATCTTCCGCCCGGGGCCGACCACGAAGGTGATCCGCTTGGCCAGCGTGAAGAGGAACACCTTCACGTCGAAGGCCTTCACCAGGCTCGCATTCTCGTCGGCCACGAAGTGGTACGGCGCCTTGAGCGAGTCGCGAAACCGTTTGCTCGTCTCCACGTCGTCCGTGGAGATGGCGATCACCGTGCCCGCGTTCTTCTGGATGTCGGCATACCGGTCCCGGTACGCGGTGAGTTCACGCGTTCAGCCAGGTGTGAAGGCCTTGGGAAAGAAGGCCAACACGACAGGTCCACGTTCGACGAGCGACGAGAGCTTCAGCTCGACGCCATCCACGTCGTTCACGGTGAAGTCGGGCGCGAGACCACCGACCATCGGCTGCGCGGCCAACACCGAAGTTAGGAGCAAGGAGAGCATCGAGATCCGAATTAGCGGCGGTCAGCCCGCTGCGCCACGTTCTTCCATCTTCGCCCAGACCGCCTTCGCCGCCTGGCTGCAGGCCCGGGCCACTTCGGTCACGTCGAGCGAGAGCGCCTTGCGTTTCCACAAGCGCCACAACCCGTCCACCATGACCGACTCGACCCAGCGCGACGAGAAGCCGTGGAGCACGTGCGCTGCCAGCGTGGTGACGTCGAGCGGCGTGGGCGGGTGGTAGTCGAGCACCAACAGATCGGCCAACGAGCCCGGCTGGAGCGGACCGATGGTGGTGCCGAACGCTTCGCTGGCCAGCCGGTGTCCGTTGGCCAGGAAGCGCAAGGTGTCGATGGGCTGCCCTGAGTCGGTGGTGCGCAGCGTGGCGGCCTGCGCTTCAGCGAAGCAGTCGAGCGACATCACGTCGGTGCCCAGACACCCGCGCACGCCGAACTTGGAGGGCGTGGCGAGGCCCGTCTGCGAGGCCATGTTCGAGCGCGCGCTGTGCGACAGCCAGGTGCCTTCGGCGATCAACGACGAGAGCTCCGGCCAGGTGAGGTGCACGTTGTGAGAGAGCACCACGCGGCTGCCGGTCAGGCCCAGGCGCACCAGGCGCTCGGCCGCGGTCTGCCCGAAACGCGCCCGGCTCGTCGCTTCTTCGCGCGGATCTTCGGCCACCGTCGCCAGCAACATCGCCTCGACGCGGTGCCGCGCTTCTTTTACGCCCGCGAGCCCGTCATCGGACAACGTGCCGAGCCCGTCGATGGCGAAGGCCCCGCGGAAACGGCCCCGCGCACGGCCGAAGTACGAGACACATTCTTCCAGCGCCTCTTCGCGCACCATCGCGCCCGAACGATCCGTCACCTGGTAACCGAGCACCGCGCGCAACCCGACGCCGTTGAGCCCGTGCGCCACGCGGCTGAGCGAACCTGCGATGTGCGAGTGCGCCGCGCTGACGTCGAAGACGGTGGTGGTGCCCGACAGCAGCCCTTCGAGACCGCCCGCGGTGGAGGCCGCCTCGAGTTGATCCCCATCGATCACGTCTTCGAGCCGCTGCAGCACGTGGGCTTCGCCGCCAAAACCCGTGGCCGCCCGCGGCACGCCTCGCAGCAGCGTGGCGTAGAGCTGGTGATGCGCCGACACGAGACCGGGGAAGAGCACCTTGCCGCGAACGTCGATCACCTCGTCGCCGGGCCTGGGCTCGAGCGCCGTGGCGCGTTCGACGATTCGATCACCTTCAATCCGGAGATCCGCGACCTCGACACCCGCGGGCTCGAGATCGACGATGGTCCCCCCTTTGAGAACGGTCGCCACTGAGGCCGCGAGGGTACCCCGTTCGACAAGCCGCTTCACAGGGAATGGTGCAGGCCTGTCCTCAACCGACTCAGATCGAGTCGCCCACGTCGCGGCAGACCGGGCGATGTAGCTCTCAGTCGGTTGAAATCGCTCAACCTCCGGAAAGGGCACACACCTTGCTAAGGCGGACGCCGCGGTTGTGTTTCTGACAATGGAGTTCCCACTGATGAACAGCAGAGCAATCCACGTGGCGTTGGCCGGCGCCCTGGTTGGACTCGCTTGTGGCCCCTCGGAGTTGATTGAACCTGCAGCACAGCCCGCTGCCTCGCAGGACGACGCGATCATCGGTGGCACCCTGGCGATGGGCGACCCGGCGGTGGTGGCGATGGCCGTGCGCTATGGCGGCGGCTACGAGTCGGTCTGCACCGGCACGCTCATCGCGCCCAAGACGGTGCTCACCGCCGCGCACTGCATCAACGCGTACGGCACCAACGTCCAGTACTTCGTGACCTTCGGTACCTACTCCGCCTCGCCCACCAGGGCCGTGCTGGTGGCCCAGCAGTACAAGAACCCCAACTACAACCAGAGCGCGTGGGACTTCGGCATTCTGCGCCTGGCCACGCCGGTGCTCGACGTCACGCCGATCGCCATCAACGAGACGGCGATCACCCAGGCGCACATCGGCCGGGCGATCCGCCACGTGGGCTTCGGGCTCACCGTCGCGGGCGGGCAGACCTCAGGCACCAAACGTGAGGTCAGCTACGGGCTTCGCCGGGTGACGCCGTACACCATCGAATCGGGTGCCCAGGGCAAGCAGACCTGTCAGGGCGACTCCGGTGGCCCCGGCTTCATGGTGATACCCGGCGGCACCCAGGAGGTGCTGGTAGGCGTGGTGAGCTACGGCGATCAGAACTGCATGTACGAGGGCTACGACGGGCGCGTCGACGTGGCCGCTCCGTGGATCCGCCAGACGATGGCGGCGTGGGAACAGCCGACCTGCGCCACCGATGGCGCCTGCCTGGCGGGCTGCACGCCGGTGGACCAAGACTGCGTGTGCAAGGCCGACGGCGTGTGCGGCTCGGAGTGCACCGACCCCGCGATGGATCCCGACTGCCCCCGCGACTGCGCGCAGAACAGCATCTGCTCCGTTCAAGCCTGCGGCCGCCCCGACGCCGACTGCGTGGGCACCGGTCAGTTCTGCGCAGCGGCGGTGCAGTGCCAGTCGCGCCTGTGCGTGAACGATCGCCAGAACCCCAGCACCTACTGCAGCAAGAGCTGCCAGACGAACGCGGAGTGCCCGGCCACCATGCAGTGCGCCTCGGGCTCGTGCGTGATCAAGCAGCGCCCTGAACGCGCGCTGTTCGACAGCTGTTACGCGGCGACCGACTACTGCCTCGAGGGCATCTGCACGGGGCCCGCGGGCGGCATCTCGCGCTGTGTGAAGGGCTGCCTGGTGACCAACGATTGCCCGAGCGGCTCGGTGTGCGAAGCGGGCTCCGACTCGCAGCGGTTCTGTCGCCCGGGCAACGTGCGCTTCAACATCGTCAACCTGCCCGCCGCGCCGGCCGCTCTGGGGGCGCAGTCTCAGGGCTGCTCTGCCACGGGATTGGGGATGGCGCTGTGGTTACTCGCGGTTCCCCTCCTTCGCCGCCGTCGGGCGCGCAGCTGAACGATTTGGCAGACTGAACGAAGTGAGCCCGCTTCGTTTCGCCGCCCTCTGCCTGCTCTGCCTCGGCTGCTCACGCCCGGGGCTCGAATCGCACGCAGGGGAAACGCGCGAGGCGATCGTCGGCGGCACCCCCACCGGGGGTGACGAAGCGGTCTTCATGCTCGACATCCGCGGCACCAACGGCGCGGCCACCCGGTGCAGCGCGACCTTGATCGCGCCCCGCACGCTCTTGACCGCCGCGCACTGCGTCGACCCCGCGATGCTCGGCGAAGCCAGCCTGATCATCACCGCCTCGAACGCGCCCACGGCTTCCCAGATGACGCCCGCCAACACGCAGTTGGTGGTGGAGACCCGGCTGCACCCGCGCTGGAACGCCGCCGCGGGGCTCGGTTCTGATCTCGCGTTGTTGTTGCTGGAGACGGCGCCGAACGCGATCGCCAGCCCGTGGAATCGGGAGAGCCTCTCGGGCCTGGGCGGTGAAGCGGTGCGCGTGGTGGGCTACGGCGCCGACACACCTGATGGCGGTACGGGCACCAAACGCACGGCGCCGCTCACCATTCGCCAGTTCACCCCGGAGCTCATCTCACTGGGCGACTTCGTCAGCATCGGCTTGTGCCATGGCGACTCGGGGGGGCCCACGTTTCACACCTTCATCGATGGCGTGGAGCGGCTGGTCGGTGTGCACAGCTTCACGCGCACCGAAGACTGTCTCGATGGCGCCGATACGCGCGTCGATGCGCAAGCGGCGTTCATTCTGGAGTGGCTCTCGGAACGGGAAGAGAACTGTGCGGCCAACTTCGTGTGCGACGTCGGCTCGTGCCTGCCCGCCGATCCCGATTGCGCCTCGTTCGGCGGCGCCTGCCAGGCGGCGTGGCAGTGCCGCGGGCGAAAGTGCGTGGGCGATGCGCAGCACGTGGAGACGTACTGTTCTCGAGTGTGCAGCACCGATGCCGATTGTTCGGGCGGCTTGATCTGCGACGTCGCGCGCGAGGTGTGCCAGCAGCCCCAGCTGCCCGCGGTCAGACCGGGGGAACCGTGCCGCATCGGCGCGACGTTCTGTGTCGATGGCGCGGTCTGCAATGGGCCCGACATGAGTCAGACGCGGTGCAGCCAGCCTTGCGTGCGCGCGGCTGATTGCCTGCCAGGTCAGCTGTGCAACGCGGGCATCTCGGGCGTGAACGCGTGTCAGGATCCGCTCCCGGTCACCTTGCCGGTGGCCCGGGTGGAGCTGCCCGCCGCGCGCAGTTGTTCGACGGGCTTCGGGTGGTGGCCGGGGATCCTGGTGCTCTGGTTCGTGCGGCGGCGACGGGCGGGAACTGTTAGCCCTGAGCGCGTTCTCAAACTCTGAGGCACAGTCGATCATCGTGGGGCCGCAGGAACGAAGATGGGGGTTTGTGGCGCTTGCGGCGAGCGTTGCGCTTCACTGCGCCTTCGTTGCCTGGGCCGTTGCGCGGCCGACGCCTGCGGTGGTGAAGAATGTGGTCACGGCGGAGTTTGTTTTCATCGAGCCTCCTCCGGTTCCTGTGCCTGAGCCTGAGCCCGCTCCCTCGCCTCAGCCTGCTCCTCGGGTTGCGGTCGTTCGTCCTCCTCCCCGGAAGACACAGGAACGGCTGGTCGAAGTGATGCAGGCCCCTCACCCCGACCCTCTCCCCCCCGGGGGAGAGGGAGACATTCCTCGCGCGGAGATCACCCTCGTGCCCGGTTCGGCGTTTGCGATTTCGCTCGATGCGGGCGTGATCGATGTGGAGGCCGAGGTCGACAAGAACCGGGGCCTTCGAGCGCTGGAGCCGCCCAAAGATCTCGTGGGCCTGCTCGCCAAAGAGACGCTCGGCAAAGGACGCGTCGATCGGGGCCTGGTGCACCCGTACTACTCGCAGCTCGGCAAGGCCCTGCTCAAGAACTGGGACGCGGATCGCGTGGCCAAGAGCGGACTCAAAGGGCTGATGGAGCAGACCGGTGAGAACCTGAAGCTGTACAACGAGATCTACGCCGAGCGCGCCTCGATCTACGGGGCGAGCGGCAACCCGCTGGGTGACCTGCCCAACACCACCAACCGACGGGCCGCGGTCAACGATCGCGTCGGCGGCATCGCGGGCGTCGATCTCGAGCAGCGCAAAGAACTGCAGAAGCAGATGCGCGAGGCCTACAAAGCGACCCGGCGCGCGGTGATCAAAGTGGTACAGGACGCGAGCGGCAAGCTGACCGCGGTCGAGCTGGTGCAGCCCTCCAGTGACGCGAAGATCGACAAAGAAGCGCTGGTCGACGTGCGCACCGCCGCCGAGAAGCTGCCCCCGCCGCCGCCCGAAGCGCTGGAGGGGCGCTCCACCCTCACCTCCATCTGGAGCTTCGAGCTGGTCATCTCGATTTCCCCGCCCGTGCCCACCTTCACCTTCGAGTTCGACGAAGCGCTGGGCTTCATCGACATGCGGCTCCCCCTCGATCGGCGCATCTACAAGAAGGTGCGGCTGGTCTCGGTGGAGTAAGCAGGGTTCCCGCATCCATGGCTGACAAACGCCGCTTCGATCTCTTTGCCGAGCTGCTCCGCGGGCGTTTCCCCGACGCCAAACGTGTGTTCGACGTCGCCGGGGGCCAGGGCAAGTTGAACGAGGCGCTCACCCGGCGCGGCTGCGAGGTGCTCACCTTCGACCGCCGGCACAAACACCTGCCGGTGACCTTCGCCGAGCGCGACTTCACCCTCGAAGAGCCGTTGGCGTGCGACCTGGTGGTGGGCATGCACCCCGACGGGGCCACGCGGGTGATCATCGACTACGCCGCCAAACACCGGGTGCCCTTCGCGATCGTGCCCTGCTGCTCGGACAACTCGATGCCCTACAAGCCGTGGATGCGGCACCTCGGAGAGCTGGCAACGGCGCAGGGGCTCGTCGTGACAGAAACGGAACTTCCCATGGAGGGCCGGGCGAAGGTCATTCTGGGCGATTTGCCCGTAAATCTCTGAACTTTGGGCCCGCCGGGTGAAGTACGTTCGGCGCCCGCCCGATGCGATTTCCCGCCTTCGTTTTGACGTTGAGTCTCATCGCCGGGCCGGCGCTCGCCGCCATCTACGAAAACTCGATCACGGTCGACAGCGAAGAGGACATCTTCGAGGCCGAACAGCGCGGCGACATCTCGAGCGACACCGCTGAGACGCTGATCGAGATCATCGGCGAGGGGGTCGACCTCAACAGCGCCGATCGCGAGCAGCTCTACGATCTGCCCGGCATCACCTACGCCGACGTCGACGCCATCCTGGAGTACCGCAAGAGCAAGGGCCGCATCGAAGACCCGGCAGAGCTGGTCGGCGCCGGAGCGCTGACCCCCGAGCAGCTCGTTCAGATCGCGCCCTTCATCCGCATCGACGCCGGGGGGGCGAACCTGCCGGT
>JANODF010000464.1:0-6186 GCA_031412555.1 Archangium sp.
CGACGCCGCATATCCGACCCACGCCACGATTGACGAAACGACAGTTTCCTTCTGCATGATGGCTCCTTGGAGCCACGCAGATCACCCCGGACAAACTGCTGCAACTCCTACAGCCGGGAATTGTGACTAAGAGTCAGCCCAAAGGGAGAGGGGACCTCGGAGCTTCAGGTTCGCGTGCCGCTGAACCAGCTGCCGGTGCCGAGACCCCGCGAGTGCGAGTACTCGCCTGACGTCCACGTCCACCCGTCGAGATCCGCGGTCATCTCGCGCAGCTCTTCCGGCAGGTAGGTGCGCATTGAGCTGACTGTGCCGTCCCACACCGAAGCGGCCAGCGCGATGGGGCTGAACCAGGTCAGCGCCGCGCGTTGGAGCAGCTTGTCGTTGGCGAGCGCAGGCGAAGCCAGCAGCGCGAGCACGCCCACCGGCGCCATCGCCGCGAAGGAGAGGGGATTGCGCACCAACCCTTCCGCGATGAACACGCCGGGTGCGTCTCGGCAGGCTCCGCGCAACACCTCGCGCGCGACGTGCGGAGGAAAGTGGTGGAGCGCGTTGATGATCACCCTCACGCGGCCCTTGCCCAGCGCCTCGGGGATCTTCGTGGCGTCGACCGGCTCGCGCACGAAGCTCAGCCGGCGGTTGGCGGCGGTGAGCTGCTCCCACCGGTCGATCGCCGGAAACAGATCCGACATGAGAAAGTTCACGTCGTGGCTGCGCTTGACCATCGCCGTGCACAACACATCGGCGGGTGCCCCTGCGCCCGAGCAGAGATCGAGGATCTTCGCGGTGCCCGCGCTCTGCAGACAGCGGGCGAGCGGCGCGACGAGGCCATCGAGCATGTGACCCCAGCGCAACGTGTGGCTGAGCGCCTCGACGAGCGTCTCCCGCAGCGCAGCAGGCGCCCACGGAGCGTCGTTGAACTCGAAGAGCTGGAGACGGGGCAACGGCCCGTCAGTCCATCGGGTGGAGCTTCTTGAGCGCCGCGATGACTTTTTCACGCGCGAGCGTCTTACGCGGTTGGTGCGGCGGCGGAATCGGCTTCTTTGGGGAGGCCAGTTCGACCGCGGCCTTCGCGCGCGCCAACACCTTCGAGGGGATCTTCACCTGGCGCTTCATGCGTAGCGCTTCTGGGCGATCGCCCGCAGCAGCCCACCGTTGGACTCGAGGAAGCGGCGGAACTCGCCCTCGTCGAGACGCATGCGGCTGAGCACACCGTGAATGAGTTCGTCGACCGGCCGGGCATCGGCCTTCTTGAGCTCCATGGCGATCTTCAGCATCGCCACGCCGTAGAGCGGGCTCGCGACGAGCTCGTTCGGAACACTCTCCGCTTGCTGTGCAGCTTCCAGGGCGACGACCCTCGACTGCTTCCCCCGCGAGATGGCCATCACATGACCATACGTGACGTGACATGACTGGTCAATGAACGGCTTGATCTTGCTCGCCTTTCCGTAAGTTCCGTTGCGTGTGGACCCTGGTTTGTGGTTGTGTGCCGCACTCATTTCGGGCCGGTAAATCGGCCCTGGCGCGCATGAAACTGGACCATCGCTACATCGTCGTCGAGGGTCCGATTGGTGTCGGAAAGTCCTCGCTCACCAACATCGTTGCCGAGCGATTTCAGGCTCGCCGTGTGATGGAGGTGGTCGAAGAGAACCCCTTCCTCGCCAACTTCTACGGCGACCGCGCGAAGTACGCGTTTCAGACGCAGATGTTTTTCCTGCTCTCCCGCTTCCGCCAGCAACAGGAGCTCTTCCAACAAGACCTGTTCGCTTCGGTGACGGTGAGCGACTACCTCTTCGCCAAAGACCGCATCTTCGCCGCCCTCACCCTCGACGAGAACGAGATGGGGCTCTACGAGCGCATGTTCGAGGCGCTGGGGCCCCGGGTGACCAAACCCGACCTGGTGATCTACCTGCAGGCGCGCATGGACGTGTTGCTGGCGCGCATCAAGAAGCGGGCGCGCGACTTCGAGCGCAAGTTCGACGTGAGCTACCTCGAGTCGCTCTGCAAGTCGTACAACGACTTCTTCTTCCACTACACGGACACGCCGTTACTGGTCGTCAACACGTCCGACATCGACTTCGTCAACAACCCGGAAGATCTGGAAAACCTGATGCAGGTGATCCGGCAGACGCGGAAGGGGACGGTGCACTATCAGCCGCTCCCCAGCAGGAAGTAGGATGTGCAGTTAGGTGTAGGTCGGTACGGTCCTGGTCGACGGCGACTCGAAAAAGAGCGGCGAACCGACAGCAACTTCAGGGCATCACTCGCAGTCCACAGAAGCAGGAGGTGAACCGTGAAGAACCAGGTCACCATCCACACGCTCAAGAAGTTGAAGACCGCAGGTCAGAAGATCTGCATGGTCACCGCGTACGACGCGACGTTTTCCCGGCTCTTCGATGAAGCAGGCGCTGACGTGCTGCTCGTTGGAGATTCTCTCGGCATGGTGGTTCAGGGTCACGACTCGACTCTGCCCGTGACGATGGATCAGATGGTCTACCACTCGCGGGCCGTCACCCGCGGCGCCAAGCGGGCGCACGTGGTCGGCGATCTGCCCTTCATGAGCTACCAGAACTCCGTCGAGGAGGCGGTGGCCAACGCCGGCCGGCTGGTCGCCGAAGGGGGCGTGGGCAGCGTGAAGCTCGAAGGCGGGGCTGAGTTCGCCGACGTGGTCACCCGCATCGTGCGCGCCTCGATCCCCGTGATGGGTCACCTGGGGCTGACGCCTCAGTCAATCCACAAGATGGGCGGCTACGTGGTGCAGGGCCGCGATGAAGACACCGCGCGCAAGCTGCTCGATGACGCCGTCGCCCTCGAGCAGGCCGGTTGTTACGCGCTGGTGCTCGAAGGCGTGCCGCTGGAGCTCGCCAAGACCATCACCGCGCGTCTCTCGATTCCCACCATCGGCATCGGCGCGGGCAAACACTGCGATGGCCAGGTGCTCGTTTGTTACGACCTGCTCGGCCTCAACCCACACTTCAAGCCGAAGTTCGTGAAGCACTACGCAATGCTCTCGAACGACGTGAACGGCGCTGCCAAGGCGTTCTTCGACGAAGTGCGCACGGGCTCGTTCCCCGACGAAGATCACTCGTTCCGCAGCAACACGATGCGCCTCGTCGCTTCGAACCCCGACGTCGAGACGACGGAGCGGGATGAGAAGCACAGCGTGTTCGGCGTTCCGGTCTGATCCGTGCCCACTCCCGTCATCTGGAGGAGCCCGGGTGAGGTGCGGGCCTGGGTGAAGTCGGTGCAGCAGCGCGGTCAACGGATCGCGCTGGTGCCCACCATGGGCTTCCTGCACGAAGGTCACCTGTCGCTGATGCGCGAAGGCGGCCGGCGCGCCGACGTGGTGGCCGCGTCGATCTTCGTGAACCCCACGCAGTTCGGGCCGAAGGAAGATCTCTCCACCTATCCACGTGACGCAGAGGGTGATCTCGCGCGGTGCGGCAGCGCGGGTGTCTTCGGGGTGTACATGCCCGAGCCCTCCGCGGTGTACCCACCAGGGTACCAGACGTACGTGAACGTCGAAGAGGTCAGCCGGGGGCTCGATGGCGAGAAACGCCCGGGCCATTTTCGAGGCGTGGCGACGGTGGTGGCCAAGTTGCTGGCGCTCTTCCGCCCCGAGGTCGCGCTGTTCGGCGAGAAAGACTACCAGCAGCTCCAGGTGATCACCCGGCTGGCGGCCGACCTCGAGCTGGGCGTGGAGATCGTGGGCATGCCCACCATTCGCGAGAAAGATGGCCTCGCGATGAGCTCTCGCAACAGCTACCTCTCGGCCGAAGAGCGCGTTCGTGCGCTGGCCCTGTCACGTGGCTTGTTCGCAGCGCAGCAGCAGGCCGCGGCGGGGGAGAAAGACGTCTCGAAGCTGGTCGCGCTCATTCGCACCGAGCTCCAGGGCGTGCAGGCGCGCGAAGACTATGTGGAGATCGTCGACGCGCGCCGGCTGACCAGCCTCAGCACGCTGGAGAAGGGTGCCCCGGCGAGGGCGTTGGTCGCCGCCTTCGTGGGCAAGACCCGGCTCATCGACAACATGTCGCTCCAGCTGGGCTGAAAGCCCTCTCGACATTCAGTAGCCATTGTCGGAGACAGGGAGCGAATGGCCGAGAAGCCCAACGCAGACGAGAAGCTCATCTGCGAGAACCGCCGAGCGCGTTTCGACTACCAGATCGATGACACCATCGAGGCGGGCCTGATGCTGACCGGCAGCGAGGTCAAGGCCCTGCGCGCGGGTGAGGCCAGCCTGTCGGACTCGTATGCGCAGCCGGAGCGGAACGAGCTCTTCCTCTGCAACGCCCATATCGGGGCGTACAAACCGGCCTCCAACTTCAGCCACACGCCCATCCGGAAGCGCAAGCTGCTGCTGCACCGGGTCGAGATCGACCGCTGGGCGACGAAAGTGAAGGAGCGCGGTTATTCGATTGTCCCGTTGGTGATGTACTTCAAGAACGGCAAAGCCAAGATTCGACTCGGGTTGGGCAAAGGCAAGACAGGCCTCGACCGCCGCGACACGATCAAAGACAGGGAAGCCAAGCGCGAGATGGATCGCGCCATGCGCAGACGGTGAACGAGACGTGAGCGACCGGAAACTCAAAGAGAAGAAGGACCGCGTGCTGGAATCCCTCGAGCAGGGGATGACGCAGATCCACCTCGACGCCCGCCGCCCGGGTGTTCTCGTGCCGGAGAAGTTCCGCACCGAGCACCACCTGGTGCTGAACATCTCGTACCGCTTCGACCCGCCCGATCTCTCAGTCAGTGAGTGGGGCGTGCGGCAGACGCTCTCGTTCGGTGGCAGTCGCTTCACCATCGGCGTGCCGTGGTCGGCGCTGTACGCGGTCGCGTCGTTGGCCACGCGCGAGTTCTGGATGTTCCCTGATGACTTGCCCCACGAGCTGGCCGATGCCGCAACCGAGAAGGCGAAGTTGCCCCCGGCGGATGGTGAAGAGGGCGAGCCGACGGAGAAGCGGGCCCGCGCGGTGTTGCGTGAGGTGGTGCTGGAGAAGCGGTCAGATGACGATGAAGGTCCGCCTGAACCGCCGACTGCGCCTCGCCGCGGTCACCTGCGCGTCGTGAAGTAGCCTCCCTCTCCCTTTGGAGAGGGTCGGGGTGAGGGCCTCGACTCAGCCCTCTCGACTCAGCTCTGCCGCTTCTGCCAGGCCGCGAGTGACGCGCCCGCCTTGCTCGCCACGGCGCCGCGCAGCATCGGAGTCCACCCCAGCAACAACCCTGCGGGCCCGAGCGCCTGCCGGCTCCAGCGCCAGAAATCGAAGGTGTCCACGTGCCGGGTGATGCGCCCGTTCACGAAGGTGAACTTCGCGTCGATGATGTTGTGCACCTTGCGCTTGCCGCCGAAGCGGTACCACGCCTCCCAGTGCGCCGAGCCGGTGGTGTCGTCGGCCTGCACGTCGCGGAACTCGAGGCGGAACTCCTTGGCGTTGGTGCACAACATCGTCCACATGTCGCCGACGGCCTTGCCTCGCAGATCAGGAAATGCGGGGTCGGAGAAGTGCGCATCGACCGCATACGCCGCGCGCATCGGCGCGGGATCCTGCTTGGCGAAGGCGGTGTAGAAATCGGTGATGAGCTGCGCATTGGGGTGGCTCACCGGCGAACCACCATCACGGGGCAGGGCGCGTGGTGCACCACGCGATCGCTCACCGAGCCGAGCAGGAAACGTTGGGCTGCGTTGTGACCGCGCGCGCCGACCACCACCAGATCGACCGCCATCGACCGGGCCACTTCGCAGATGGTGTCGACCGGCTCACCCAGCTCCACCCGGGTGATCACCTTCACGCCGGCCCGCTCTCTGGCGATCTGCTCGACGAGCGCCTCGGCCTTCTTCACGTCTTCTTCGGAGCGCGCGGGTGAGGTGGTCACGTAGCCCGACAGCGGGCCGACGGGGATCACCTGGGGCGTTTCGATCACGAATAGAAACGTGAGCTGCGCCTGGGTCTGCGAGGCGAGGTCCATCGCGAAGTGGCACGCGTCGACCGAGGGTTTGGATCCATCGACTCCAACGAGGATGTTTTTGACCATGGCCTGCTCACGGTCTTACTTCTTGAGCTTGATGTCGAGCGTTTGGGGCTCGCCTCCCTTGAGTTTGCCCTCCCACGACCGGTAGCCGGGGAGCTTGATGACGAGGATCGGCTCTCCCACCCAGCGGTTGTCACCCGCCCAGGGCGTCTGACCTATCTC
>JANODF010000465.1:0-5317 GCA_031412555.1 Archangium sp.
CCATCGGCGTGGGCGCGCTCTTCGGCTTCGAGTTCCCCGAAAATTTCAACAAGCCGTACCACGCGACCAACCTGTTCGATTTCTGGAACCGGTGGCACATGACGCTCTCCACCTGGCTGCGCGACTACCTCTACCGGCCGCTGGGCGGAAACCAGGGCAGCAAGTTCGAGACGCTGCGCAACACCATGCTGGTGATGTCGCTGGGTGGTCTGTGGCACGGCGCCGATTGGCGCTTCCTGGTGTGGGGCGGCCTGCACGGGGTGTTGCTCGTCACCTGGCGCGTGTGGTGGTGGCAGGCGGGCAAACCGCGCAGCCACGAG
The DNA here is from genome assembly GCA_031412555.1 of Archangium sp. Taxonomy (GTDB): domain Bacteria; phylum Myxococcota; class Myxococcia; order Myxococcales; family Myxococcaceae; genus Archangium_A. Next base: position 321 of record JANODF010000465.1, read on the forward strand.
ACGAGCTTCGGCCGCAAGTTCGCCGGCTGGTTCGTGATGTTCAACGCGGTGGTGTTCGCGCGCATCTTCTTCCGCGCCGATTCCATGACGCTGGCGCTGGCGATGTTCTCGCAACTCGGCACCCTGACCTTCGATCTCGCGCGCGTCTCGTGGCTCGCGTGGGGCTCGCTGAGCGCGTGCATCGTCTTCTATGTTTTGCCCACGCCGGTCTTCGAGAAGAGCAACGCGGTGTTCCTGAAAAGTCCGGCGTTGGTGCGCGCTTTTGCGCTGGTGGGGCTGGGGCTGATCATCCGACATGTCTCGAATGTGGAGGCGCAGCCCTACATCTACTTTCAGTACTGAGCGCGTAACCGGCCGTTCTCAGATTGGTGCGCAGCCCGCGCTTCCGCTCGCACCCAATCAAGTCACCTGAGAACCCGAGTGCACACGTTGCGCGATCGACCGTTGATGCGAGAAAAGTCCGCCCCTATGCAAAACAGGACTTCACTCCTTGTCGGACTTCTGGGGCTGGGGCTGGGCACGCTGGGTTGTGAGGGTGCGCTGACGATGCTGGGCAGCCCGTCGCCCGATGAGCAGCAGCAGGTCGGTCAAGGCCCCAACGTCACCGACCCGGGCATCACGCCGCGGCCGATCGATCCGGATCTCCCGGTCGATCCCAACCTCCCCGTCGACGCGCCGCGCGAAATGCCCACCCCGTCATCACGCGTGGGCCGCTTGTCGCACGGCGAGTACGAGAACACCGCGCGCGACCTGCTCGGTGCGCAGCAGTCGTTGGGCATCACCACCGCGTTCGTGGCCGACTCGAGCTCGACCACCTTCAACAACAACGGTGGCAACCTGGTGGTCACCAGCGCCGAGTGGCAGGACTTCCAGACCGCGGCTGAAGAGCTCGCGCGCCAGGCGACCTTGACCACCCAGTCGCTCACCGCGATCGCCGGAGGCACTTTGCCCGCGGACGACGCCGGGCTCATTCGGGCCATCGGCCGCCGGGCCTTTCGCCGCGCGCTCACCACCGCTGAGCTGACCACCTACACCGCGATATTCGCGCTGGCCCCCACCTACTACGCCGCGATGCCCGCCAAACAGGGCGGCGCGCGCATGGTGCTCGAGGCGATGCTGCAGTCGCCGCACTTCCTCTACCGCATCGAGCTGTCCACCGACGTCACCTCGGGGGTCATCGTGGTCAGCGGCGCTGAGCTGGCCAACCGCCTCTCGTACGCGTTGTGGCAGTCGATGCCCGACGACGAGCTGATGCGCGCGGGCGAAGAGGCCTCGTTGCTCACCGTCGAGGGCTACACCGCGCAGGTCACCCGCATGGTGGCCGACCCGAAGGCGCGCAGCGCGGTCAACGCGTTCCACAGCCAGCTGCTGGGCACCACGCGTTACGCCGACATCACCCGCTCGACGACGTTGTTCCCCGAGTTCTCCGTCGGCCTGCGCGACTCCATGAAGCAGGAGCAGGAGCGCTTCGTCGACGCGCAGATCTTCACCGAGAACGCCGGCCTCGAAGGGCTCTTCACCTCGCCCACCTCGTACGTCGACGCCAACCTGGCGCGCGTCTACGGGCTGACCGGCACCTTCGACTCGACCTTCCAGAAGATCACCTTCAACGATGGCAAACGTGGTGGCCTCTTCACGCAGATCGGCTTCCTCGCGGCGAACGCCACCTCCACCGAGAGCGATCCCATTCACCGCGGCGTGTTCTTGAATCACAAGCTGCTGTGCGCGCCGTTGCCTGCGCCGCCCAACGGCGTGCCGATGTTGCCCCGGCCTGATCCGTCGGTGCCCAAGACGCTGCGCACCCGCATCACCGAGTTCACCGGCGTGGGCACCTGCGGTTCGGGTTGCCACAGCACGATGATCAACCCCGCGGGTTTCGCCTTCGAGCACTACGACGCGCTCGGCCGCTGGAGAGATCTGGACAACGGCCTGCCGGTCAACGCCGCCGACAGCTACACCTTCGAGGGCAAGCCGCGCGCGTTCGACGGCGCTGCCGGGTTCTCCAAGGTGATGATCGAAGAGCCCATGGCGCACCGCTGCTACGCGCAGCACTGGGTGGAGTTCCTCCACGGCCGCGGCCTGGGTGAAGCAGACAAGACAATGATCAACCGGGTGGGCAAGGTTTCGTGGACACAAAAAGTACCGGTGACGCAGGTGTTGCGGCTGCTGGTCGAGAGCGAGTCCTTCAAGACGCGCGCAGTGGAGGAAAAATGAGCAACTGGAGCCGACGTCGTTTTCTCACGGGTATTGGCGGCGTCACGCTGGCCCTTCCGTTCTTCGAGTCGTTGTTGCCGCGGTCCGCAGCAGCCCAGGCCATCGCGCGCCACCGCTTTCTGATGGTGGTGCGAGCAGGCAACGGCATCGTGCAGCAAGGCAGCGAGGTGGGTGAACGCTTCTGGCCCCGCGCCCTCGGTGCGCTCACGGTGGCCGACCTGAAGACCACCAACGCCGATCGCGCCACCAGCATCCTGGGTGACTACGCCAGCAAGCTGCTGATGGTGAAGAACGTGCGGCTGCCTTTCGCGCGCAACTCGTGTGGTCACGCCGAGGCGTTGCCGCAGGTGCTCACCGCGCAGAACCACACCGGCGGCACGGGCAACGCGCCGCTGGCTCGCGGCCGTTCGGTCGACTGGCACTTGAGCGATCTGCTCAACGGCACTGGGCGCGCGCCGCTGGTGTTCATGGCCGGCCCGACCAACACGTACATCGGCAACGGCTTGTCGTGGAGCGCGGCGCAGCAGCGGGCCGCCGCCGAACGTTCACCGTTGAGCGCGTACATGCGCCTGACCGGTCTCTCGTCGGCGCCGCCGGCCACGCAGCAGCTGGTGGCCAACCGCCGCAAGTCCGTCAACGACCTGGTGCGTGCCGAGCTGCGCGAGCTGACGGCCAAGCCCCAGCTCTCGCCGCGAGACAAGCTGCGCCTGCAGCAGCACCTCGACGCCGTGCGCGACATGGAGCTGCAGATGACCACCTGCGACTTCGACCCCGCGCAGGTCGCCTCGGCGCAGGCGCTCACGTCGCCCGAGGCCAACGACGTGCGGCCGCAGGCGGTGAAGAGCTTCATGGATCTGGCGGCCTGGGCGTTCAACTGCCAGCTGAACCACGTCGCCACGCTGCAGGTCGGGCATGGCAACGACGGCACGCAGTACATGCTCAACGGGGTGAAGGTGCCCAGCTTCCACTGGATCAGCCACCGCATCTCGTCGGACGGCTCGGAAGGCCAGGCCATCCCCGACGCGGTCGAGCTGCACTCGCAGATCGATCGCCTGCAGCTGACCTTCTTCAAGCACCTGGTCGACCGGTTGGCGGCGTACAGCTCGCCCAACGGGGGTCCCCTGCTCGACGATTGCGCGGCGGTGTGGACCAACGATCTGGGCAACGGCCCCGGTCACGACGCGTCGACCACACCGTGGATCGTCGCGGGTGGTGGTGGCGGCACGCTGCGCACCGGCCAGGTGATCGACCACCAGAAGGGCCCGGTCAATCAGATGCTCAACACGCTGATCAACGGCATGGGCATTCGCAAGAGCACGGGCGCGCCCACCGACGACTTCGGTGACGCGACGTTGGCGAAGGGTGTGGTCGCCAACTCGCTGGTGTGAAGCGGTGCGGGTCGCTGGCGTGAACGGTTCACGCCAGCACCTCATCGGGGTGGCGCTCTTTTCAGCGCGCCCAGTTCGGCACGGGCCGGCCGATGTTGTGCCCGGTCGCGGTGAGGTGCATGTCGCGGGCTGAGCCGACCAGGCCGTCGCCACCGCGGAAGTACTCGGCGACCTGATTCTTCGCGACCTGCGTGGCCCGCGCGTCACCGATGGCGATCGCGTGAATGTGCGGTGAGAACGAGTCGTTCACGCCGCGGCGCCAACCCGCGAAGCCCGCCATGCGCAGCGCCTTGACCACGTTGTCCGCGGTGGCCGACGAGAAGCCCGTGGTGCGAATGTCGAGCGCCCCGCCGCCATCGTGGGTGCCTGCGCTGGCCGAGACGCTGGTGTTGTAGCTGCCCTGGCTGATGCTCAGCTTCGTGTTGATGCCCATCTGCTTCATGTACGACTCGGCCCGCTCAATCATCACGCGCGTGCGGACGTTCACCTTCACGCCGCGGAAGTTGACGATGCGGTAGTCGGCAGGCGGCGCAGCCACGGTCTTCCAGTCGGCCTTGGGCAGCGCCTTCACGTCTTTCGCGAGCTGCGCCTGCACGCGGGCGCCGGCGATACCGTCGGGCTTCCAGCCGTTCTTGCGCTCGTAGGCTTGCACGGCTGCCTTCGTCACGGGCCCAAAGCTGCCGTCGACGGGCGCCTTGTAGAACCCCAGACGCTGCAGCTGGGTTTGCAGCGTCTTCACTTTCGCGCCCGACATGCCCTGCTTGACGGGGGCAGCGGGGGCGGTGGCCGCCGCCGCCAGCGCGTCGCGCGTCTTCCCGTCGGCGATGCCATCGGCCTTGAGGTTGTGCTGCTTCTCGAACGACGAGACCGCCTTCTTCGTGACGGGCCCGTAGGAGCCATCGACTTTGGCCTTGTAGTGGCCCAGCTTCGAGAGCTGCTGCTGGAGCTGGGTCACTGCGGAAGAGCGGGTGCCAACGGTGAGCGTCGAAGTCATGCAGGGGTATCTCGCGCGAGCGGGTGCATGTTCCCCGGCATGTCTGGAATGCGCATTTACACTCGACGGCGCCGAGTGAATCCGCGCTGACTCGCGGCTCGGTTTGATGGCTGGCGTGGGCGGCTGCAAAGTGATTCCTTCCGCACCCATGTCGACCCTCAAGTCTCTCTTCACCGGCCTCGCTTTCGGAGCACTCCTTGCGCTGAGCCCTGGTTGTGGACCGGCGAAGTGCAGCCCCAGCAACTGCGCGGGCTGTTGTGACTCGACGGGAAAGTGTCAGGGCGGCACCGCGGCTGAGGCGTGCGGCAACCCCGGCAACGTCTGCCAGGCGTGTTTCATCGGTCAGGTCTGCACGGCCGGCGTCTGCAGCACCTCCGGTGTCGGAGGCGGCGGCGGCAGCG
>JANODF010000466.1:0-3087 GCA_031412555.1 Archangium sp.
GCGGATACTGCATCGAGACCTGCCTCGGACTCGATTCCCTACGGAAGACGCGGCTCCGGCACTCCAAGACGCCTCTCGATGCAGTATCCGCAACACGAACGACCGAGGCGAACGATGACGCACCCTCAATCGAATGTGGGGTCGGCACCCATCTCGAAGGCGACCAATGTTTCGCCGACTCGAAGGGTCTCGCCACGTTCGAGCGTGAGAAACCGGAGCCCGTTGGGAAACGAACGCTCCGCGGTGACCGTGAAGCCCGTGCGATCGAGGTGAAAGAAGACATCGGCCTCGGGCGACTCGGGGATCTCAGTCAGATAGATGCGAGTCACCTGAGGCAGCGCCGCTTCGAAGATGCCCACGCCTCCGATGACGAAGGGTTGCGGATCGATCGCCCAGGCGCGCTTCAGCGCTTCATCGAGGGTCGGCACGACGAAGACGTTCGCCGGCGCAGGCGTCGGCAAGGCGAGCGTGGTCGAGACCACGAAGGAGGTCAGCCCGAAGGGCGGCCCCGCTTCGTCGTAGGTGCGCTTGCCCATGATCACGACATGACCGCGCGTCATCTCTTCGAACCAGGCTCGATCTTCCGGGTACTCCCACGGAAGATCACCCTTCTTGCCGATCGCCGCGTTGCGGGCGATCGCCACCATCAACGCCAGTTGGTTCTTCACGGACGAAGACTCACACGCGGTGAGCGGCCCGTGAACTCCCAGTGACAGGGCTCGAGCGGAATGGCCTCAAAACCGCAGCACGACGCGTTCACCGCCTCACGCGCTCTCGCCTCAGTGCCGACCCGCCCAGCGCGAAGCAAAGCCCCCACAGCCACCAACTGGGGAATGGCGTCGATCGCCCCGTCGAAGAACAGCCGGTGGGGCGACTGACCACGTCGGTGTCGGGCCGGGGGAACTCGGGCGGCGGCGAAGCCCACCTTACAGGCGGGAAACCTCGAGCCTGGGCCACCCGCACGGCCTCCGCTCGGAGCCACGCCGCATGCGCGAAGACACTCGCGTAGACGGGGCTCGAGCACTGATACGCAGAGCGCGACGCGATGCCGATGACCTGAAGTCTCGAGTCGAGCGCCGGGCCGCCCGAGTCGCCGACACAAATGGCGGTCTCACCCTGCCACTCGCGCGGCCCCACATCGGGCACACCACATTCTCCGCCCACGCAAAACACCGGCAAATCGCCGCGCTCGCGTCTGACGCCAGAGCCCACGGCTGAATCATTCACAGCGCCGTAACCGACCGCGGTGTACCGCTGTGCGCGACGCACCGGAGCGTCGAGTGACGGGTCGAGAGGCGTTGCCTGGTTTGCAGACACGTCTTCAGACAACACCAACAACACCAGATCGTTGTCGCAAAAGTCGGCGGTGCCCGGCGCAAACACGATCTCGGAGACGGCCGGCAAAGGCTGAGCACTCGAGGTGCTCGCTCCAGAGCTCAAGAGAAGCGTCGCATCCTCCGCTCGATCCACGAACGGCGTCAAACCACAACGAACCCCGCCCCCTTCGGGCGTCACTCGGGGTGACACACAATGTCTGGCGGTCAGCACCAGCTGGGGGGCAATCAACACTGCGCTGCAAGACTGGCGGGGCCGATCAACGGACAGTTGAACGACCCCGCTGTGTTCAGAAGGAGAACCTCCTTCGATGCGCTGGCGCGACACGGCCCACGACGGTTGGTCGGGGCCGCAGGCGCACAGCGCACCTACGGCGATCGTCGTGAGCAGAAGAAAGCGCACCAGACGCGCCTACCGACGCCGGCGCAGCAGCCCCACGCCGAGGAACAGCCCCAGCAAGGTCATGAGATCGGCCGGGCTCCCGGCACAACCGCAGCCCATGGGCGTTCCCGGCATCATCTGGGTTCCACCATCGACGCCCTGGAGCACGGGAGACTCCAGCACCTCGAGCGTGACCGACTCTGAGTTCGAGAGGCCCTTGCTGTTCGTGGCGGTCAAGGTGACCACGTGCGTGCCGGCGCTCAGCACAGACGTCGAAAAACGCGTGCCCCTGCCGATTTCGCCGTCCCGATCGGAGACCCACTTCAGGTTGTTGGGGTCGGTGACCATCGTGTCCTGCTCGTCGAAGACCATCGCATCGAACGAGATGGTGCGACCACCGAACGACGCTTCGTCACCATCGGGCTCGAGAATCTCGACGTCCGGCGCCTTGAACGGAACGTTGAAGGTGGTGCTGTTCGCCGAGGTGCTCCGCACACCATCGGTCGCCGTGATGCGCACGAAGGCCGCGGGCGCGCCGGCCTGCTCGTCGAGGTCGATGCTGATCTGCGTCTGGGTGGTGTCAGGATCAATCACATCACACGCCGACGTATCGTTTTCACAGTACTCGACCAGGTACGTGAGGGTCGTGTTGGGATCGAGGTCGGTCCCCGTCCACGAGATCATCTGCTCGCCCATGCCCGTGGTGGTCACCGGGTTCACCATCACCACGGGCGCGTTGGCCGAGACCGGGATCGACTTCATGACCGCCGTGCCCTTGAGGAGGTCGATGCGCGTGGCGCCTGCAGGCAGCGTGAGCGCGCCCTCGAGGGGCACCTCGTCGAGCGGGCGAACGGGGTCATTGGCCCAGAAGACCACCTTCAGGTTCTGACGGCTCAGCTCGGTCGCGTCGTTGTACGCGCGAGCGGTGAACTCGGTGGCCATCACAGGCTCCGTAGGCAACACGCCCGTGTACGAGAACCACGGGTCGACCTGCACGTCGTTGAGCCCAGGCGTGGTGCCATCGGCCTTGAGGATCCACCCCGAAAGCTGCACCACCGTCCCCATCACCGGGTCGGCCGTGCCGTCGAAGGGCGTCGAAACGTCGAACAGGTGTTTGTAGACGCTGGGCCGTACCCAGACGTCAGCCTGCTTCGAGCCCGAACCCATGAAAGACAGCAACGGCCTGTCGAGCGCGCCGCGGCCGAAATCGTAGGCACTGGCGGTGGTGGGAATGAGCGACCCCGTGCCCATCCGGCCGTCGGTATCGAAGGCGGCTTCGGTGGAGTTCGTACACGAGAAGTTCATCACCCCAGGGGTGTTGAAGTCTGAGCCGACGTAGCTGGCGGGGGGCGGGTTGTTCGTGCAGTTGTA
>JANODF010000467.1:0-3287 GCA_031412555.1 Archangium sp.
CTCCGAGTCTTCGGGAACCACCGGCGGTGCCGCGGGCAAGGTTGCCCCCTGGACCAGACCCGTCCGCGCACCTCCACCCCACTGCGACGCGCCGAGGCCGAGGAGAACGACGATCAACGCAAACGCGGAAGGAGCGCCTATCCGGAGACCGACGGCCCTCGCGGCGGTCCGCGGTGCGGGTGCGGCATCGTCGTCGACGACGAACTCCGTGGCGGGCGAGAGGCGCATCACCTGTCAAGTCGCGCAACTCCCGAAGCACCCCCCTCTCAACGTCGGACGACGGTGCCTTCCCGTTTCGAGGTGAGCTCGCCAGAACGGGTGATGCGAGGCAGCGCGCTGCCGGTCTCATGGACTGCCGCGGCGGGGGCGACTCAATACGCCGCGTCGATCTTCCTCGAGACGTCCGGCGAGAGCAGTGAGACCGAGTTCACCTCGGGCCTGTCGACGACGTTGATCACGCCGCGGACCTCGGGCTCAGGTCAGCTCACGGTGACCGCGTACGATCGCCTCACCTTTGCGCGCGCAGCGGTGGTGGGCACTTCGGAGCGGAGGCTGGCCCTCGAAGTCACGCCCTGACCACCTTGGCATCTCGACTGCGCTCGATGCGAACGGGGGGCGCTCAACTGGCAGCGGCTTCCTGCCGTTCCGGCGCCTGCACCGGGAGCGGCTTCGCCCCGAAGACGAACTCGCCCAGGCTCTCCCACAACGTGGTGCGGTAGCTGTCTTTGAAGAACCCGAAGTGACCGATCTGCTTCACGCCGATGTCGCGCGGCGCGAGGTGACGGCGTTCGACCTGCGCGTTCACGTACAGCGAGTGCAGCGCGTCGACCGCGGCCTTCGGGGCGTAGGTGTCGTCGGTGAAGCTGTACGAGAGCACCGGGATCTTCAGGCGCGAGTACCCCTCACGCGCCACGCCGTGAGCGAGAAAGAAGTCGCGGCTGCGGCACCAGCGGGCCCACTCGAGCGCGACCTCCTTGGGGAGATCCGCGCCGATGCCCAACGATCCGGGGAAGTAGCCCAGCGCGTGCGTAACGGTGGGCATCAGGCCGTACCAGAGCCCCGCCATCGCCCACTTCCGCGGGCCCGGCCACAGCTGCCACGAGCCGAACTGGCTGCCCACGGTGACCGCGCGGGAGAACAACGCGTTGCTCGCGGCCTGGCCCAGCAGCTGGCCTCCGACGCTGTGGCCGATGGCGACCAGGGGGCGGCCGCTCCACTCTTTGGCGGCGAAACGGATGACGCCTTCGAGGTCGTGATGCCCCCAATCGCGCATGGTGCCGGGGAAGCCGCGGAGGCGGTGCGGCCGTGACTCACCGATGCCGCGGTAGTCCCAGGTGAGCACCGTGGCGCCCTGCTCTGCCGCCCAGGTGGCGAACTTCGCGTAGTGCTGCTGGCGCACGCCGGTGGCGCCGTTGACCAGGATGACCGGGCCCCGTTTCGTCGTGCCCGTCACGTGACCGGCCAGGCAATACCCATCGGTAGCGGTGAGGCGAATCGCGTCTTTCATGGGGAAGTCTCCACCGGAGACATTAAGGAGCCCCGTTCCCATTTTCAAGGCGGCCCGAAGACATACATGCGGCCACCCGGATGGGCGGGGCCGTCAGTTCCCTGACGGTTCGTTCAGAGCGCGCGCAGGCCGGCGATGAAGGGCGCGACGATCTGCTTCACGTAGGGGTCGACCAGCACCCGTTTGACCTTGATGCGCCGCACCAGGGCGAGGCTGGCGAAGCCGTGGGCGAGGCTCCAGAAGGCGAAGACCAGCTCGCGGCGGGGGCGCGCGACGAAGCGGCCCGACTCGATGCCGGCGAGCACCTCGGCGTCGATGAGCTCGAAGGCCTTGAGCACCAGCTCTTCGAGAATGGGGAACTGGCCGTCTTCGTTGAGGCGGCGGCCGAACATGATCCGGTAGTGCGCGGAGTGATCGATCGCGAAGGCGACGTAGGCGCAGGCGAGCGCCTCCATGCGCTTCTCGGGGGCGGAGCGTTTGGCCGAGTCGAGCGCTTCCTGGAGCACGATGAGCAGCTGGCGGTAGCCCTGCTCAGCCACCGCTGCCAGCAGCGAGGTGAGGTCGGCGAAGTGGCGGTAGACGGCGCGGTGGTTGACGCCCACCCGGCGGCTGACTTCGCGCAGCGTGAGCTGCTCCTCTTTGGCGATCACCTCGAGGGCGGCGGCCACGAGCGCGTTGGAGAGGTCTCCGTGGTGATACGTCTCACGCTTCTTTCGGGCTCTGGTAGGCACGCGGCGTCCGTCTGGTAGGGTGCCCCGCGTTCGTCAGCCGGAAGCGAACGGGCTCATAGCTCAACGGTAGAGCTGGCGGCTCATAACCGCTTGGTTCCAGGTTCGAATCCTGGTGGGCCCACTGATTTCAACTGCTCCAACCAGTACCGGGTGGTTCATCACTCGAAACCGCGTTTACTGAAGGTGGATGCCCACCGGTGAGACTCAGCGTTCGCGCTCGAAGCGTCCTCTCGTCATCACGCTTTTCGCCCTCATTCTCGTCATGAGCGCGCTCCTCGCGGTGCCTCTGCCGCACACCGTGAAGAGCTCCTACGTGCTCACGCCCGCGGGCACCTTCACCCTCCTCGCCCAGCACGACGGCGTCATCGGAGAGGTCAGCGCCCAGAGCGGTGCCGTCGTCACCAGAGGCGCGATCATCGCCAGGTACGACGTCGCGGCGCTCGAAGAGAAGCTCCCCGTGCTCGACCAACAACTGGCCACGCTCGAGAAGCGGCAGCCAGGCAAGCCCGACTGGAAGGCGAGGGCCGCGCTCGCTCAATTGCAGAGGGCCCTCAAGTCCGCCGACGCCGCCCTCGAGAAGGCCCGTAAGGCCGCCAACGGGAAGAAGACGCCCGCGCTGACCGCTGCCGAGAAGCAGCAGAAGACTGCTGCCGCCGCGGTGGTGAGGGCCACCCCGCCCCTCGGCACCGGCCTCACCCAACGCGAGTTGGAGAAGAAGATCGCCGAAACCAAAGAGGCCATCGCCTCCGCCCGGTCCTTCATCGCGTCGGCCAACATCATCGCGCCCGCCTCAGGCGTGATCACGCTCACCGCTCTCGAGAAGGGCAAGCCCGTCGCCAGGGACGCGAAGATCGCCACCGTGGAGGACACCGGAAGGCTGAAGGCGCTCGTGAAGGTGCCCTCCGGAAAAGCGGTGCTCAAAGGCATGGGCGTGGTGCTCACGCTCCCCAGCGGCGGAACCCAGCGCACCCTCTTCGAGGCCGACGCCAGGGGCGACGTCGCTGAGGCCCAGCTCAACAACGCCAGGGGTGAGCTCGTCGCCGGTGCCC
>JANODF010000468.1:0-11045 GCA_031412555.1 Archangium sp.
GCGGCGACCGCGGCCGAAGCTCTCTTCGGCACGTTTGACCTCGGCGATGATCGTGCCGCGTTCACCGGACACCAGCTGGGCGATCTTCTTGAGCGTGCGGCGGTCTTCGTAGACGCGCGGGAGCAGGAAGAGCACGTCGCCCGTGCGCTGCAGGCCCTTCTTGTTGAGGATGCCCACCAGCCGCGGGTTGATTCGCCAGCCCACCAGCTTGAGCGGCGTGGCGAGCGGGCCGGCCGAGGGCGCGATGCTCAACATGCGAGCGGTCGCGTTCTCTGCGTCGGTCGGGGCGGCCTTCTTCTTCCGAGTCTTCTTCGGAGCAGGTGCTCCCTCTCCCTTCGGGAGTGGGTTGGGGTGAGGGGGAAGCGGCTTCTTCTCGGGAACGAGTTTGGGTGGCGTGTCCACCGCCCTCACCCCGACCCTCTCCCGAAGGGAGAGGGAGACACCTTCGTCTTTGAGGATCTGCAGCACCCGGCGGATCGATCCCTTACGCGCCTCCGTCACCGGCGCGTCGATGAAATCGAGCTCCTTCTCGAGCGCAGCCAACCGCGCCGCTGCGAGCGTGGGCTTCGCGCGACTGAGCGCCGCGGCGAGCGTGGTGCGCAGCCCCTTCACCGCCCCCAGGTTGGCGAAGTCGCGCGCACAGGCAAACTGCAGCGGCCTGACCAGCGACTCGAGTGGGTGCGGGCTAGGCGCCATCCTCAAAATCGACGGAGAGCACTTCGTACTCCCGGTTTCCGCCCGGGCTCTGAACGGTCGCGATGTCGCCGACCACCTTGCCGATGAGCCCCCGCGCCACCGGAGAATTGACCGAGATCCAGCGCTTCTTCAGATCGGCCTCGAACTCGCCGACGATCCGGTAGCTGACCTTCTTGTCGGTCTCGACGTCGAGCAGCTGCACCGAGGCGCCGAAGAGCACCTTCTTCTGCCCCTTGAAGGCGAGCACGTCGATGACCTCGGCGCCGCCGATCCACGCGTTCAGGGTGAGGATGCGGCCCTCGATGTAGCCCTGCTTCTCCTTGGCCGCGTGGTACTCGGCGTTCTCCCGGAGATCGCCGTGAGCGCGCGCGATGCCGATCTCCGAGGAGATCTTCGGGCGCTCCACGCTTTCGAGGTGCTTGAGCTCCTCTTGCATCTTCTTGAGGCCAGAGGCCGTGGTGGGGTACCGATCAGACATCTCGTTAACTTCCTTTCGGAAAGCGGCGAACCGTAGCGGACAGTACCTCGTCGGGTCTAGCGTGGGCTGGTGCTGTCCGTGAAGGAACTCAGAGGTCTCGTCGCCCGATTCACCGCGAAGCAGTTTCGCGACCAGATGGGGCCTTTCGTGCTCGTTCAGCAACCCCCTGGCCTGGCAGCCGGCACCCCGGCGACCCAGATGATGGGGCTGCCTTCGAACGTGCACCGCACCACGGTGGCCAGCCCGGAGAAGGTCTCCGCGGGCGCCCTGGGTCTTTTATTTCAGTTCGACGAGCTGGTGGTGGCCTCCGTGCCCCCGCTGCATGGCGTCGATCAGCTCACCGTGGGCCGCCAGCCCGACAGCGACCTGGTGCTCGACGATCCGTCGGTGTCGAAGACGCACGCCATGCTCCGTTGGGATGAGGCGAATCAGCGTTGTTCGATTCAGGATCTGGGCTCGACCAATGGCACGTTCCTGAACGCCAGCGTTCGGCTGCGGCGGGAAACCACCCTGAAGGATGGCGACATTCTGTCGTTCGGCGAGGTGCAGTACTGGTTTCTGCTCACCGCCACCCTGCACGAAAAGCTGAAGAAGGCGCCGTCGCGCGGTTTCGGCGTCTAAGGCCTCCAGCTGGTCTGCCGAATGCAGCCAGCCTCCGCGGGACACACGGCTTCTCACCGTCCCTTCGGAGAGAAACATGGAACCGCAAACCTACTCAGAGAGTGGCAACAACCTGCAACCCGACTTCGCCAGCAAGCGTGAAGGCAAGGTGGCGCGGAAGATCGAGAACCAGACCGCCAAGCTGCCATCGGATCTGTTCCTCTGGGCAGCAGGCGCATCGATCGTCGGCTCGCTCGTCTTTCAGGCGATCGGCATGTTCGGCGGCGCGCGCACCCAGATGAAGCAACTCTACCGGCCCACCCGCACGCCGACCTCACAGTTCATCGGCATGTGGGCGCCGACGTTCTTGATCCTCGGGCTCTACAACAAGTTGGTGAAGGTGGCCGGCTCGGACCGCGTCACGGGCTGATCGGCAGGCCTTCGTTTCGCAACAACTCGAGGGCGCGCGCGAATTCTTCAGCGCCGCCCTCGAGCACCCCAGGCAGGATCACCAACCGTTTGAGGGTGTGACCGTTCTCCTCGAAGTGGACCACGAAGTGAGCGCGTGCGACCGGCGCCACCGGAGCGTGTGCCTCGATGCGCGTGATCGCCGCGCGCAGCAGCACCGGAGTGGCCGAAAGGCCCCGAGTCTTCAGGATGTTCCGAAACAAGACGAGCGCGAGCGCGCCGAACACGATGGCCCCGGCCACCTGATCTCGCATCGCGCTGAAAGACCGCGTTCGCGGCGAGCACGACGACCACGATTCCGTAGAACACGCGTGCCCGATTGATGCTGGCCCCGAAGAATCCGGCGGCCATCGCCCCGCGAGCGCCCGCGCGCTCCAGCACCAGGCGATCCGCGTGAATCACGCAGCGCCCGGTCTTGGTGCGAAACGAACGCTCTTCCATCCTCAATCCTCAGATCATGTCGACGAGCAGCAGCTCAGGCTGCTCGATGAACTTGATCAGCTCGTAGGCGAACTCAGCGCCGGTCGCGCCGTCGATCACCCGGTGATCGAACGCGAACGAGAACAACATGATCGGCTTGATCACGATCTGGTCGTCTTCCGTCACGATCGGGCGCTTGCGGAGCTTGTGCACACCCATGATCGCCACCTCGGGGTGGTTGATGATCGGGGTGGCGAAGAGCCCGCCAGTCTGACCGAGCGAGGTGATGGTGAAGCTGCCGCCGGTCAGTTCCTCGAGCTTGAGGCGCTGATCTCGCGCGGCCGTGCCCAGGCGGGAGATCTCGGTGCCCAGCCCACGCAGGCTGAGTCGATCGGCGTGGCGAACCACGGGAACGGTGAGGCCCTGCTCCGTCATCGCCGCGATGCCGATGTTGAAGTCGCCGCGCACGATGAGATCCTGAGCGGCCTCGTCCATGTTCGCGTTGACCTGCGGGTACTTGCGGAACGCGGCGATGGCCGCCTTCACGAAGAACGGGAGGAAGGAGAGCTTCACGTTCTCCTTGGCCAGCGAGTCGTTCAGCTTGGTGCGCAGCGCGACGAGGGCCGAGACGTCGACCTCTTCGACGAAGGTGTAGTGCGGCGCGGTGAACTTCGACTTCACCATCTTCTCGGCGATCTTCTTCCGCAGCCCACGAATGGGGATGCGCTGATCGACCGCGTTCGAAGCGAGCGGAGCCCAGGCCTTCGCCGCCACGGGAGCTTTGGCAGCACCGTTGCTGTTACCGGACGCCAGGAACGCTTCGACGTCGGTCTTGAGCACCCGCCCCTGCGGACCGCTGCCGGAGACGTTCGCGAGATCGATGCCGTGCGTGCTGGCCATGCGCCGGGTGACCGGAGTGGCGAGCACCTTTTCACCTGAAGGCGCGCTCGGTGCAGTGACCGGCGCGGAAGCCGCGGCCGCTTTGGCGGGAGCATGACCGCTGGGTTTCGCGGGAGCGGCGTTGCCGGAGATCTCGATGTCGACGAGCGGCAGGTGCACCTTGGCCAGCTCGCCCTCTTTGCCGTGGGTCTTCACGATCGTGCCCGCCTTGGGGCTGGGGATCGTGACCGTCGCCTTGTCGGTCATGACCTCGAGGAGAGGTTGGTCTTCTTTGACGACATCGCCGGGCTTCACCAGCCACTTGACGATCTCACCCTCGACTACCCCTTCACCGATGTCCGGGAGCTGAAACTCGAAGAGCGCCATGGAGAAAAGCTCGTACTTCAGGTCAGGGCGCTGCGACAGCGACTTGTGCCGGAGCAGCGGTGCGATCGCGATCCATCAGGCCCTTCATGAAGAACTCGGCGGCCCGGTAGCTGGATCGAACCAGCGGCCCCGAGGCCACGTAGAGGAAGCCGTAGCCTTCTGCGATCTGCTTGTACTCGGCGAACTTCTCGGGCGAGGCGAAGCGCTCGACGCGCAGGTGGTACTGCGAGGGCTGGAGGTACTGGCCCAGGGTCACCACGTCGACGCCCACGTCGCGCAGATCCTTGAAGGTCTGCTCCACCTCTTCATCGGTCTCGCCGAGGCCGATCATGATGGAGGTCTTCGTGTAGAGCTTCTCGGGGCGCTGCTTGAGGTACTCCAGCACGCGCAACGACTGGCGGTACTTCGCCCGGCGATCGCGCACGGTGGGGGTCAGGCGCTCGACGGTCTCGATGTTGTGCGCGACCACGTGCGGGCGGGCTTCGGCCACGATCGCGAGCGAGGCCTCCACGCCCTGAAAGTCGGGGATCAACACTTCGACCGTGGTCTTGGGCGACTCGCGCTTGAGCGCGGTGATGGCGGCGGCGAAGTGGCTGGCGCCTCCGTCGGGGCGATCGTCGCGGTTGACCGAGGTGACCACGATGTACTCGAGGCCCATCTCGCGCACCGCGGCGGCGAGGTGTTCCGGCTCTTCCGGATCGAGCGGCGGCGGTGAGCCGACCTTCACGTGGCAGAAGCGGCAGGCGCGCGTGCAGACCTCGCCCATCAACATCACGGTGGCGGTGCCCCCGCCCCAGCACTCGGCGATGTTCGGGCATTTGGCTTCTTCGCAGACCGTGGCGAGCTTGAGCGACTTCACCAGGCCCTTCACTTTCTCGTAGCCTTCGCCTTTGGGCAGGCGAACCTTCAGCCAGTCGGGCTTGCCGGTGGAAGTGCTCTGGGCCAGCGGCAAACGGTTGGGAGTCGCCATGGTGGGAACTCATGTATTGACGGGGGGCCGATCCGTCAACTGCCTGATATTTGGCGAGCTTCCAGGAAAGTTGCACGGCGTACAGGGGGAGCCGGGTTCCGGACTCATATGCGCCGCGAGTTCTCGATTGTCCGGGTGAAGAGCGAAGTCACGAAGTGGGAGTTTCCCCTCTCGTGGGACGACGTCGAGGTCTCTCCGTTCGCGGGGCCGTTCAACCAACTCGATCAGCTTCGCCTCGATGTCGCGGTGGGCTGCTTTCCCTTCGCGCGCCGCACCCGTGATGGCCGGCGCGCGTGGCGGGTGTCGGGTCAAGGCAGCGGCGTGGTCGAGGTGTGGATCACCAGCGATGGCAGCCTGTTCATCGAAGGCGAGACCACCCTCAACCTGGTCTACGCGCTCTTCTCTCACCTCTCGGAGACGCAGCGCAGCCTGGTGCTCGAAGACCGGATCACCGGCGTGGTGCACAACGAGGCGTCGTTGCTCAAGCTGATGCGCCGCGAAGAAGCGTCGATGGTGCCGTTCGATTTGCCCGAAGTCGCGGCCTGATCAGCTCGCGCGACGTCGCAACCAGACCAGAAGAAAAGCGAAGAACTCCAACCCGGCGACTGAGGAGCAACCGCTCGCCGGCGGGCCGATGTTGGTGCCGGCATCTGCGGGTACCATCGTTCCTGCGTCGGCCTTCGGTGGAGCCGTGCAGACCAGGTTGACCTGAAGCACGTTCGTTGGAATGGGAGTGCTCACGCCCAGGATGCGGGCCTGCACCTTCACCTCGTGCAGCCCGGGCTGAAGGTACCGAGCGTCGGGGCCGCCGCCATCCGGGGTCTCTCCGCACTGAACAGTGAAGACGTTGAGCGAGTGAGAAGGAAGGGACGGCGCCGGATCGAAGGCCTGTGCGGTGATCGCACCGAACATCGACGTGTTGACGTTCGCACCATCGACCTGGAGTTCCCACCGCGCGAGCGCGAGCCAGGGCTGCATCTCGACGCTCGGCTCGATTCTCAGCCTCGCCACCTGCTGGGCAGGCCTGGGCCCGTAGCAACTGTTGAAGCCCACCACCTCGCGAGTAAAAAACGTCTCGGACAGCGTGACCGTCGCAGAAAGCGTCGGGAGCGCGGCCGCAGCGCCCACGGTGAACTGTGAGTTCGTCGGGCACACCGGCTGCCCGAGCGCCATCGACCAGCTCCCGGGAGACAGCGTCGTGTCGATGAAGACGCCGATCTGCGAATCGACCGCCGGGCCAGTGACCAGGCCTCCGTCGGGCGCTCTCAGCTGCAAGGTCTCGGCGGTCGGCGACTGGTACTCGATGCCACCGTCGATCAGCGCGTCGCTGAAGATCGTTCTCTGCACGCCCACCGCTGTCGCGTTGACTGGAATTGTGGCGCCGGCTGCAGGTACCGGTATCGCGACCGCGCCGCACGTCAGGCCAGAACATGCCCAGGCCTTCGCCCCCACCACCAAGACCGCCACCAGCGTCAGCCTGTGCATGTGGCTTTGACTCCCAAGCTGGCTGAGGAGGGACATTCTCTAGATTGCCCTCTCCCCGACCCTCTCCCCCTCGGGGAGAGGGAGGAGGTGGAGGAGGAGGAGCAGCAGCACCAGCATCGACTTCTCAGATGTGAATCGGGTGACCGAGAACCACTTCGGCCGCCTCGTGCATCACTTCCGACAGCGTCGGGTGCGCGTGAATCGTGCGGGCGAGCTCTTCGGTGGTGGTCTCGAGCTGCAGCGCCACGCAAGCCTCCGCGAGCAGCTCGGTCGCGTGCGGACCGATCAAGTGCACGCCCAGCACCTCGTCGTACTTCTTGTCGGACACGATCTTCACCATGCCGATGCCCTCGTCGGAGATCGACGCCTTGGTCACGGCGGAGAACGGGAAGATGCCGGTCTTCACGTCGAAGCCGCGCTCCTTGGCTTTCTTCTCGGTGAGACCGACCGACGCCACCTCGGGGTAGCAGTACGTCGCGTTCGGAATGCGATCGTAGTTGAGCGGGCGCGGGTTCTTGCCGGCGATGAACTCGCTGGCCACGATGCCCTGGGCCGACGCGCAGTGCGCCAGCCACGGGTACGGGGTCACGTCGCCGATGGCGAACACGCCCGGCTCGGTGGTGCGCATCATCGGGTCGATGGTGATGGTGCCCTTGGGCCCGAGCTGAATGTTGGTCTTCTCGAGACCGATGTCCTTGGTGACCGGACCGCGGCCGACGGCAGAGAGGAAGTACTCGGCCTCCATCGTCTTCTTGGTGCCGTCGGGCAACGTGGCGGTGACCTTCACGCCGGTGGCGGTGGTCTCCACGCTCTCGAACTTGGTGCCGACCAGCACGTCGATCTTGCGGCGCTTGAGCTGCTTCTCGAGCTCCTTGCTGATGTCGATGTCTTCGATCGGCAGCACGTTCGGCATGAACTCGATCAGGGTGACCTGCGAGCCGGCGTGATTGAAGATCGAGGCGAACTCACAACCCACCGCGCCCGCGCCGAGCACGATCAGGCTCTTGGGGATCACCGGCAGCTCGAGGATCGAGTCGGACGAGAGGATGCGCTTGTGATCGAGCGTGATGCCGGGGAGCGTGGTGACCACCGAGCCGGTCGCGACGATGATGTTCTTCGTCTCGAGGGTCTCCTTCTTGCCACCCTCGGTCAGCACCACCTCGACCTTGCCCTTGCCGGCGATCTTGCCCGTGCCCTTGAACACGGTGACCTTGTTCTTCTTCATCAAGAAGTCGACGCCGCCGGCGCCCTTGTCGACGATCTTCTGCTTGTGCTTCTGCGCCTGCGCCCAGTCGAGCGAAGGGTTGCTCACGTTGATGCCGAAGTTGGCCGCGTGAAGAATGTGGCTGTACAGCTCAGAGGTGTAGAGCAGCGCCTTAGTGGGGATGCAGCCGCGGTGCAGACACGTTCCACCGAGCCGCTTGTCCTTCTCGATGATCGCGGTCTTCAGACCGAGCTGACCTGCACGAATGGCCGCTACGTAACCGCCAGGACCTGAGCCGATGATCACAACGTCGAAAGTGTCCGCCACGAACGTCTCCTTGGAGTGACTTGCGCTACTGCGTGAACGGCGTGTCTCTTACGCCGCCACATCGAGAAGGCAACCAGCTTTCGATTGGCTTGCTATGGGATCGGTCGTGTCCCGCTTCCCAGCTCGCACGCTCATCTTGATGGCCCTCGCGCTGTTCGCGTTCGTCTGGTTCTGGTGGCGCACGCATCAGGAGCCCGCGCGCGCTCCGGTGGTGGTGCCCGTGCAGATGGTCGTGAGCGATGGGGGCACCCCGTGAAGGTGATCGTGATCGGCGGAGGGATCATGGGCATGTCGATCGCGCTCGAGCTGCGCCGTGCAGGTGAGCTCGAGGTCACCGTGCTGGAGCGCTCCATTCCCGGCGCGGAGGCCTCTTCGGCGGCGGCGGGCATGCTGGCCCCGCAGTTCGAAGCGGCTGCTCCGGGCCCGATGATGGATCTGTGCCTGCTCAGCCGGATGGCCTGGCCGAAGTGGGCTGCCGAGCTGCAAGAACGCTCGGGCGTCGACGTGGGCTACCTGCCCTGCGGCGGTTTGCAGGTCGCTTTCACCGAAGATGAAGTGCACGCACTCGACGCGAAGATCGCCTGGCAGACCGCCGTCAACCTGCGTGCCGAGTTGCTCACCGGCGACGAACTGAAATCGCGCGAGCCCCGCCTCAACCCGAAGGCGCTCGCCGCGGCCGACTTTCCCGATGATCACCAGGTCGATCCCCGAAAGCTGATGCGCGCGTTGGCCGTGGCGGCCAGCCGGGCCGGGGTCTTGTTCCGTTCGGGCACGGTGCGATCGCTGGTGGAGAAAAACGGCACGGTCACCGGTGTCGATCTCGAAGGTGAACGCCTCGAGGCAGACCTGGTGGTGCTCGCAGCCGGCGCGTGGTCAGGCCTGGTCGCGGGCGCAGACGTCGATCCCGCGCGGGTCAAGCCGGTGCGCGGTCAGATGATGGAGCTGCAGCTGCGTGCGCCCCTCTTCTCCCGCCTGCTCAAGAGCGCGAGTGGCTACGTGGTGCCGCGAGCCGATGGCGCGGTGCTGGTGGGCAGCACGATGGAGATGGTGGGCTTCGACAAGAACGTCACCGCCGAAGGGCTCTCGAAGCTGCTCGCCGCAGCGCTGCAACTGGTGCCGGAGTTGGCCTCTGCTTCGCTCACCAGCACCTGGGCCGGCCTGCGCCCGTGGACGGATGATCAGCTGCCTTTCCTCGGAGAAGGTCCGCGGCCGGGACTGCTGCTGGCCACCGGCCACTTCCGCAACGGCATCCTTCTCGCGCCCCTCACCGCTCGCCTGCTGGGTCAGGTGGTGCGCCGCGAAAAGACCTCCGTCGACCTGCGGCCTTTCCGATATCGCCGCAACCCGTGACCAGGCTCGTCACAGCCGCTGCGGCGGCGTTGGTCGGCGTGATGATCCTGGGGCGCGTGGGGCCGCTCACGCTCTCGGGCATCGACGCCGCCTGCTACGCGCGCATCGCCGAAGATCTCGCCGCCCGGCCGTTCACCACCTGGCTCGACGTGCAGTGGATGGAGGGGCGCTTCTACGAACACCCGCCGCTGGGGTTGTGGCTCGAGGGGCTCTGGTTCTCGCTCTTCGGCAGCACCGCTGGGGCCGCGGTCTGGCTCGCGCGCGTGTACGCGGCGTTGACCGCGCTGGTGGTGTGGTGGGGAGCGCGTGGGCTTGCCGGGCCACTCGAAGGGGCCTTGTCTCTTGCGGGTCTCGCCACGCTGGCGAGCTTTCAACGAGAGACGCAGAACCCGATGCTCGAAGCGCCGCTGGGTCTGGCCTGCGCTGTGGCGTTGGTGTGCTGCATGCGCCTGTCGACCTCGCGCACCTGGGTGTTCGGCTTCGTGGTGGCGGCCACCGCGGCGGTGTGGATCAAAGGCATCGTCGCTTTTGCGCTCGGGGTGGGGCTGCTCTGGGCCTGGGGCCGCGGTACGTCCTGGCGCCGCGCGCTGGCGGCCCTCGCGGGGTGGGTAGCGCTCGTCGGGGTGACGGTGGTCGCCTTCGAAGCGCTGCGCAGCGCCCAGGGGCTCGGCCCGTACCTCGAGCCCTATCTGCGCAAACACGTGCTGGTCGCCTTCGCCGAGGGGCGGCACAACCGAAGCCCGAGCCCGTGGTTTCACCTGCCCACGCTGGTGCGCTGGCACCTGTCTGCCTTGATCGCGCTGCCGCTTCTCGCCTGGCGCTGGCGAACGATGCGCTCGGAGGCTCGGCAACTGGCCCTGCTCGGCGTCGCCTGGGTGGTGGCGGTCGTGTTGCCCTTCTCTCTGGCCCAGCAGAAGAGCGAGTGGCACATCAACGTGCTCATTCCGGGTGCGGCCTGGCTGTTGGGGGCGACCCTCGCGGCGCTCCCTGCGTTGTTGATCAGGGCGGCGCCCTTCCTGCTGGCTGCTTCCTGCCTCGGCTGGGGGGCGATCGAAGCGCGAGGCACCTGGTCCGGCAACCACCGGCAGCTGGCGCTCAATGCGCTGACCACCACACCCGCGAACCTTCACGGAGCGACGGTCGCCAACTGCACCCCGCTGACCCCGTGGGTTGCGGGGCACCTGTTTGCCTTTCACTGGAAGGCCACCCCGGTCGGCTGTGATGAGCCAGCGGCGTGGCGTTTCGATGGCGTGGCGCTGCAGGGCCCATTTCAAAAATGAAATGGCTCACCTCATTGGGGTGGGATTGGCCCTTTCGGTTCGAGCGGAACTCGCCCTAGAGTCCATTCGCCGTTACACACCGGGCCGACCTTGGAAGCCATCCCCCCGCCACCTCCCCGAATTCTGATCGTCGACGACGATGAATCCGTTCGTGACGTGATCAGCGTGCTGCTCCGCGAAGAGGGCTACCACTGCGCCGTCGCGTCAGGCGCTGACATGGCGCTCGAGCTCGCGCAGCAGGAAGAGACGCCGCTGGTCATCTCCGACATGAAGATGCCCGGCAAGGATGGCCTGTGGTTGCTGGAGGCCTTCCGCGAGCAGCACCCCGACACCGCGGTGATCATGCTCACCGGCTACGGCGACACGGAGGCCGCGGTCGATTGTCTGCGCCGCGGAGCGGTCGACTACCTGCTCAAGCCGCCGAAGCTGACCGACCTGATTCGATCGATCGAGCGGGCGTTGGCGAAGCGGCGCATCGAGCTGGCGCGCAAGCGGTACCAG
>JANODF010000469.1:0-4803 GCA_031412555.1 Archangium sp.
TCACCGTCGCCGCGGTGAGCCCCGTGGCGCTGGGCCCGTTGCTCCGGGCGTTGACGCCGCTGCAGTGGCGAGCGCCTTCAGAAGCCGAGTGGGAGTACGCCTGCCGCGCCGTCGAAGATGAAGTCACCGATGCGCCGCTGAACGCGCCGAGCGGGCGGCTGTTGCGGTGTGGCCTGGGGCGCATGGGGCACCAGCTCGAGTTGTGCCGCGATGATTGGCGCGACGATCTGTCGCAGCAGCCCGCGAGCGGGAGTTTTGGGAAAGGTCACGAGGTGCTCCGGGGGAGGGGAAACGGCGCGCGGTTCGCGGGCTGGAACGTTTCAGCCGCGTGGAACGAAGCGCTCTGGCCCGGGCGCACCCGCGTTGGATCAGCCGCTGTGGCTTTTCGGCCATGGGTGGATCTCCTGACCTGAAGGAGTCACCACCCCAGTTGTAGTAGGTCAGCGGCATGCGTCTTCTCCCCCTCCTGGCCCTGGTGTTCTCGGCAGCGTGCGCGAGCCTTCCGCTTTACCCCTCGCGTCCCGGTGCCTCGACGGGAGCACCTCACGCCGATCCGCTTCCTTCCAAGGTGGTGGTGCACCTGACGGCGACCTCCGAAGGCCTGCGCAACGCTCTCGAGACGCGCGTGCCGAAGAGCGGCGAGACCTCGTTCGATTTCCGCGGTCCGCGCGCGGTGCTGTGGAGCCGGGGCCCGTTCGCGCTGCGTTTCGCCGATGGCCGGGTGGAGATGAAGACCGACCTGACGCTCGAGGTCGAGCTGCCGCTGCTGGGCAAGCAGATCGTGCCCGTCGCCGTGACCGTGGTGGGCGAACCCATCATCACCAGCGACTGGAAGGCGCGGCTGCAGGGCGCGCACGTGAAGCTCGAGTCGAAGGACATGCGCCTTCGCACGGCCCAGGGTTTCGGCGGCGCGATGGAGAGCGCCACCAAGACCACCGAAGCCTTCATCGAAGGCTTTTCCTGGGACCTCGGGCCCCAGATGAAGGAGGCGTACCAGAAGCTCGCCACGCCCATCACCTTGCCCGCGGGCGGAGCCGATGGCTGCGCGTTGCTGCGCGTCACCTCGATCGAAGCGGGGCCCACGGTGATCGCGGGCGGCTTCGAGAAGGATCTGGCGATCGTGGTCGAGCCTTCGGTCACCATGCCCTGCGGCAACCCGGTGCTGCCGGCCGATCCGCCGCGGCTCTCGAACGTGGCCACGTTGCCGTCAGGGCCGTTCACGGTGGTGGTGCCGATCGCCGCTCGCTACGAAGAGCTCGCCAAGGCGATGTCGCTGGCCTTCACCGACGGGAAGCTCTTCTTCTCCGACACCTACAAGGAGCTCTACCTGAGCAACCCCGAGGTCTACGCCTCGGCGTCGGATCAGCTGGTGGTGAAGCTGCACCTCGCAGGGCCCATCAAGGCCGGCAGCCTGACCGCCAACCTCGATGGCGATCTGTACTTCGCGGGTCACCCCGAGGTGGTCGACAACGAGCTGCGCATTCCCGATCTCGAACCGACCGTCGATACCAGCAGCTTCCTGCTCGGCTTGAAGGCGAGCCTCGACAAAGACGGCATCCGCAATCAGGCGCGCGCCGCGCTCAAGCTCGATCTCGGTGAACGTTTCGCCGCGGTGAGGGAGAAGCTCAGCAAAGACGTCGCCTTCGAAGGCGATCTCGGCTGCCTGCGCGCGAACGTGGCGAAGATCGAAGTGACCGGGGTGTACCCGCACGGCTCGTACCTGCGCGTGTACGTCACCACCACCGCTCAGGCCGGCGTGTTCATTCCGTGCCCTGGTACCGTAACGGCCCCGCCTCCCTTGGCGGAGCGTTGAGTCGCCTGCGGCTTCCACCGCGGAAGGCGCGCAACCGCAGGTAGTTCTCGAAGTCTTTCTGAAAGCGCTCGACGGGGATTCCCACCACCTGGGCGAAGGCCGCCTCGAAGTTGCCGCCCGCGCGCATGGTGCTCATCAGCGCGTTGATGCGAGCTTCGCCATACCGGCGCAGCAGGAACTCGAAAGCGTGAAGCCCGAGCCCGTACACCTCGGTCGACTGCGCCTCTGAGAGTTCTTCGCCGTTGCGGAAGGCGTTGAGCGTGGGGTTCTGCTGTAGCCACCGCGCGCTGTCTTCGAGGCTCGGGTACAGCTTCGCCTGACCCGCCACGGAGATCGCCATGCCCTCTCGGAACCAGAGCGGGATGTCCTTGAGGTACCAGGTGTCTCGCGTGCCGGAGCGTTGGAAGAGCAGGCAGTGCGTCAGCTCATGCAAGACGAGCTGGTCGACGAACTCGTCCTTCGTGGTCCAGGTGGAAGGCGCCTGGAAGATCACGTCGTCGTAGCGGCCCCACGCGCGCAGCCAGGTGAAGCCGTGGCGGCGGACGGCGGTCTCGAGATCGGCGTGGCTGTCGACGATGTAGACGGTGACGGGCTCCTTCAGCCCTCCCCAGCGCTGCAGGCCGGGCGTGGCCTTCGTGATGGCGCTCTGGATGCGGTGGGTGTCGGCGGAGGCCTTGTCGGTGCTGCGAACGGTGAAGGACTGATCGCCGATGGTGATCGGGGTCGTGACGCGCAAGGCACCCAGTGGGCCTGCGCACCCGGCGAGGAGAAGGAGAGGAACGAACCACTTCACGCTGAGACTCCCAGCACGGAGAGCGCGGTGGAGCCCACGTCGGCCACGGTCTGCAGCGCGGGAAACTGGGCATCACCGAACGACAACACCGAGACGGGGTTGAGCGTGTGGCCGCGGGTGGAGAGATCCTCGACGTTGCCGTGATCGCTGCAGATGAGCACCACGCAGTCCGCGGGGCGATGAGCGATCACGGCGCGCGCGAAGGCGTCGAAGGTGGAGAGCGCCGTCTCAGCGGCTGCGAGATCCTGCGCGTGACCTGCTTCATCCGCGAGGTAGTGCTCGAACAACGTGAAGTCGGCGGAGAGCTTCCAGAAGATCGCCGCCGCGGCCTCGGGGCTTCGCAAAGGCACCACCAGCTTCCGGCGACCCGCGGTCGAGCCATCGACGTCGTGGGTGAGCCCTTCGTCGTTGCGCGCGTCATCGAGCGTTCGCAGCTCGACGCCGGCGGCCGACATGGCCAGGGTGCTCGCGGAGGGTTTGAGCTTGCGCAGGAACCGCGGCGGAATCTGAATGTCCGCGCCCACCGAAGGCCGGCGTTTGAGCCCCAGCGCATCGAGGTAACCGGCGGGGTAGGCGTTGGCGAAGGTGGCGGTGCGGCCAGACTCGGTCAACGTGCGCACGATGGAGTGCGCGGCGAGCAGGCCCTTGAGCGGTGCATTCGGGTAGCCCAGCACATGTCGGCCGAGCAGAACGGGCGCGGGCCGGCCGGTGAAGATCGCGGTCTGGTTGCTCGCCGATTGAGGCCGGCCGGGAACGCCGAAGGTGGTGTCGACGTCGTGACGCACGCCGCCCGGAGGCAGGGCGGTGCCGCTGCCGTCGGAGAACTGAGAGAGCAGGTAGTCGGCGCGCGTGAGTGGATTGGTGGCCGGATCGCGGGGGCCCACCCCGACACCGTCCGTAAAGAGGATCGCCACGCGCATCGACGGCTACTGTAACGGGTCGGGGGCTCCTGTAACGTCTGAGCGACTCATGGCGTTTCACGGTGATCTCTCGAGCTACCCGCTGCCGGATCTTCTTCAGTGGCTCGACGCCTCTCGGAAGAGCGGGGCACTGTCGTTGTCCTGGGAGGCCGATCAGCGAAAGGTCTTCCTGCTCTCGGGGCAGATCATCGCGGCCTCCGCGCCCGGCTTGTGGGAGCGCCTCTCGCGGGTGGTGGAGCAGACCGGCGAAGCGCGTGGGGATCGGGTGCTCGCTGCGCTCAAGCGGGCCGAGTCGCTGGGCACGGCCATCGATGGATCGATTCGGCAGATCGCCGAAGAAGAGCTGGTCGGCAGCCTGGTGGATCTCACGCCGGCTCAGGGCCGGTTTCACTGGTCGGAAGATTCGGACCGCGGTGAAGACGAGTGGGTGTCGCTCGAGCTTCCGCTCCGGCACGTGTTGTTCGAGACCTTGCGCCGCATGGATGAGGTGATGGACGTCGAGCGGGCGTTGCCTCACGAGCAGCTGGTGCTGCGGGGTGCGCCGGGCGCGAAGCCGTCACATGCGCTGCACCGGGCGATCCTTGGGGTGATCGAAGCGTCTGATGACGTGACGCTCAGCCGCATTCGGTTGTCTCTGGGGCTGGCGCGGTCCGTCGCGACGCGCGCGGTGTTCGACATGTTGCGTACCGGGCGTGCGGTGGTGGTGGGGGCAGCGCCGATCGAATCGGATCCGATCGCGGACATGCTCGAGAAGGGCGCCATCCTGGTGCGGGAGCGGCAGTTCGATGCGGCCGCGTTGATTTTCGCGTCGTTGCTTCAGAGTGATCCGGGCGATCGGCGCGTGCGTGAGTTCGCGCGCATGGTCGAGCGCGAGCACGTGGCGGCCATCTATCGGGAACTTCCGCCCGTGGAGCGGTTCGAGGTCACCGACAGTTCGACGATCTTGAGCTCGCTTCGCCCGGAGGAACGATCGGTGGTGCGATCGTTTCAGGCTGGCTGGGATCTGTCAGCGGTCGTGCTGGCCAGCACGCAGCGAGAACTCGAGACGCTCAAGACAGTGATGCGGTTGATCCGCATGGGAGCACTCACCCGCTAGTCGATTCTCAGCGCGCCTTCGCAGTGAAGATCGACTGCACGCCGTCATTGTCGGGGTCGCCGCGAGCCACGCACTCGCGACCTTCACCGACCCCTCTCACTTCGTACTGAAATCTGACCAAACCCGGATCGAAAGCCAGTTGTTCAAACTCTTTCGTCTTAGGAAACGCCACACCGTCTGG
>JANODF010000470.1:0-4485 GCA_031412555.1 Archangium sp.
GCCCCGCCGTTCTGGGTGCGGAGCACTTGAACCGCCAAGGGAACGGGCAGCGAAGTGTTGTAGATGCCGGCGTAACTTTCCCTCAGCACCACGTTCATGCGCAGCACGAACTCTTGCGGCACCCCGATGAACACGTTTGCCTGACCGTGGACGCCGCCGGTGTCCGCCTGCAGCTCATACGTGCCCGGAGTCGGCCCAGCGATCCAGCCGACCCTCGTCAGGCCAAGCACCGAGGTCGGCTTGTTCAGTTGCTGGAACTGAAGCGGGCTGCCGGGGTCGAGTAAAAGTGTCGCCCCTCCCTGAAAAAGGCGTTCATCGACGAAGCGGCCCGTCGAAGGCGCTCCTGACCACTGAACGATTTGATTTGCGCAGTAGTTCCCATGCTTGTCGGTGGCGCGAGCGGTGATCATCGTCCCCAAATCGAGACTGGGCACGCCATTCGTTGTGCCGAGCGTGACAGGGAGTTGGTGGATGACGTCTGGTTTACCCACGAGGGTGAACGGGGCGGCCAGGCCAATGACCTCCGTGCCGCACGGCACCGAGTTGCAGGTCTCGGCCGTCACTGAGTTCACGCCCCACAGCTCTTCGTTCGGAGTTCCGGCCACCAGCATTGCCGTCGCTCCCTCCTCGCGCAGAATCGTGGTGTCGGGCTTTGCGGACGCGAAGGCATAGCCGTTGGCGTTGGTCACCGTTTCATAGGTGCTCCGCCACTGAGTCCCTTCTGGCGCCGAGCCTACGGCGGCCACAAGCGGTTGGTCGACGGCGTTGTCGAGACGGCGGAAGGTGACGGGCGCGCCGGCGACGGGGGTTCCGTCGAGCGTCGTGACGATCACACCCAGCGACCCGGGCACGGGCTTGCCCACCACGGCGGACCAGGTTGCAGGCGGGCCCTGAGGCAAACTGACGATCCGCGCGACCTGGCTCACGTCGGTCGTGGGCTGCGGCGCGTTGGGATTCTCCAGCTGCGCGAGCAACTGCTGGTCATTCCAGAAACGAGGGGAAACCACAGTATTGCCGCCAGAGACGATGCCTGAGAGCAAGTAGCCTGCCTCTCGCGAAACAGGCTCGAGGGCGATGTAGCCAGCGCCGGTCCAGTTCTCGATGGTGAGCGGGCTGATGGGAATCAGTACTTCTCGACCGAGCGCAAGCTGGTCTGCCACGTCTCGAAGCACTTCAGCTGACGCCGAGAGTCTGGCCAGCTGTGTCGTCTGATTGAGGGTGGTGAGGTGAAGCACCTCAGTGCCTCTGCGGTGCGCCTCGCGAATGACCTCCGTCGCCGAGATGGCCTTTTCCCTAACGCCGTCGGTCAGCACCTTCGCCTCGAGGAAGCTGCCCTGGTGGCCTGACAGCTCGAGCAGCGTTTTCGCCCGGCCCGGCACCAGCTCCAGTGGCACGACCGTGCGCAGGTCTGCGTCAATCTCGAGCCCACGAAAATCGACGCGCTGCCGCACGCCCAGGGTGCTCTCGACGTGCAGCTGATTTTGAACGAACGCCACGTTCGCCGTAGGGCGCACCAGGACCACCTGAGACAACGCAGCGAGCTCGACCTCAGCAGTGGTCCACTCGTTCGCGTAGGCGACCGCTCTGCCGTAGAGAAACCGCTGGGCAAAGCCGTCCTTGTCCGACGCGGGACGCGATGGGGGTTCGACATACCGATTGAACGGCCCGCCCATGCCCAGCGCCACCGTGTTTCCGGCGATGAGCGAATTGTCGATACGACGCGTCGAACCGTTGGGCAGCAGCAATTCGAGCGACCAACTGGTGTCCGCACCGAGAGGGACGGCGCGCGTCCCCAGGGCCTTTTCTTCTCCATCGACGCGAACGGCTGCAACCACCTGCACCAGCGTCGCGGGGGCACCGAAAAGCGCACCGCCTGAGAGCTGAATAAGGGCGCGGTCGCTGTCGCTCGCAGGCTGGTACGCCAGCACCGCGCGGTGTGCAACCAGCTGATGCGCCGGCAAGGTGACGTCGACGAAGAGCCCCGAGCTGTCGCCCGCCGTGATGCGTACCCGGTGCTTCAGCGCGTCGGGAAGAAAGGCTGACTCTTCCTGCACCGAGACGACTGTGTAGGGCAACGAGCCGGGAAGGAGGTCGAGGGCTTCTGCCCGCTGCGAGACGCTTCGGAGGGCGCTGGAGTAGTCGACACCCGGCCGGTTCGCGCTCAGAAAGTTGCGCACCTGGGTGCGGTAGTGCTCGAGGGGCGATGGCGACGTGCCGCTCAGAAGGTAGCCCGAGGTCAACGCCTGAGCGTCGACGCCCATTGCTGAGAAAGCATCAAGGGTCGCAGGTGTTGCCGCGTACTTGGGTCCGCCGGGGATCGAGGGATCCATCGCAACCCACTGCTTGCCTTCTGCGCTGCTCCCGACCCCGCGGTAATCCGCGTACGGCAACCAGGCTTCGACCCAGATGTGTGAGAGGCGCACGCGCGTGGGCTGGCCACCTGCGAGGGTCGGCGTGAACGGAATGCCCGCCGCCGTGAGCGCTCGGAGAACGCTGCTGCGCCGGCTCGCGTCGAGAACGAAGGGGGTTCCCGTTCGATCGTACAACTGGTCGATCTCGGCTGCCGTCAACAACCCCATCAAGTCTGCGAGCTTCTCCACGGGGAGTTCGATGGTGCCGCGTACGAACCGCGCGGGTACCTGTTTGGCCCGCAGGAGCGCGATGAGCACCGCGGCGAGATCGGCGTCGTTGCCGCGCCCCTCGCGCAGTGTCTCCGTGCTTCCTTTGAGTGCCCCGAGGTACCAGTCGAGGCCGAGCTCGTTCTTGACGAACTCATAGGCTTGGAGGGGCCCGGAGAGCAGATCGGCGCGCGCGCGCACGAAAGCCGAAAGCTCGACCTCACGACCCGCCGTGACGTCTTCGAGTGTGCGGCCCGAGGCATCGCCGGCCGCGTAAGCGGGAATGATGTTCGCGAGCGAAAGCGGCTGTGGCGTGAGCTCCCCGTGCACATAATTGAGCATCGAGGCCCCGAGGATTGGGCTGGGGGCAGGCGCCCATGAATCGACGAGCGCGCGAACCTCTTGCAGCGCTGTCGCCTCGTCGCGGCCGATAAGCTGGCGGCCCAGCCGGTAGAGTCCGTCGCCCGCCACGGGCTGCTCGCCCAGGCCCGCACCGATATCGCTCAAGCGCATCGACAGCTCACCCAGACGGGCTTCGAACGTGGCGCGCTGCTCTGCGAGGCGTTGCTTCAGCGCCTCGTTGTCGGGAATGTGCGTCAGCTGGGCTTCAGCTTCAGCGAAGGTGCGCTCGACCTGGCTGCGTCGGCGCATCAACTGGCCCAATGCGCTCTCGAGCTCGACTGACGCGGAAGCGGCCTGCGTGCCACCGATTGTTCGAGGAATGAGTCGCCGTGCTCCGCTCGGAACTTCTCCAAGGGCTTGCTGTGCCACGAACAGTTGCTGCGCCAGGGCCTCGTCGAGCCCCGTCGTTCCGACACGAGCGTCCACCGGCCGCAACGCGGCGTCGAACGCAGCCGTGTTCCGGCGAACGGTGGCCCAGTCGATTCGAGGTTCTTCAGAAGGCGCAGGCGTCGCCGCCAGCACCAGCGCCGTCAGTAGACGTACCACCGCGCCTCCCAGTACAGAATCAGATGGTCCAACTCGAGGCGAACGTGCGCCCCCGTGGTCGTCTGCACCCCGCTCGCGCGTTCAGCGGCGAAGAGCAGATCTTCGATGTTCTTCTCGATGTCGCCCCGCCGAGCGATCGTCCGAGACTGTACGGCCGCGAGCCGCGACAGAATCGCAGCCCTTCGCGAGCCGACACTTCCCGAGGAACCGAGTTGGTGTGCGGCGTTCTTCGCGTTGGCCAGCAGCGCTGCTCCTGACTGCGTCACGCTGACCGAGCGTTGCAGCTGCGCCAGAGAGGTGGCCCCGACGCGCACCTCGGTCGAGACGGCCCAGGTTCCGACAGCATCAGGCAGGCGCAACCAGTAGCTCAGAGGAACGCTCTGCCCCGTACTGAGAGGCACCTGCCACTCGAGTTCGCGACGAAGGTTGGTGACGCTTGCGTTGGGCAGCGTGTCGAGCGCGTACAAGGGCGGGCTCAAGACCTCCTTGACGCTCGCCGTGATGGCAGCGCCGGAGTTTTCGACGGACACCCGAACTCCAGCAACCCCCAACGCGCGGCCCGGTACAGGCGGCGGGGTGACCAGAGTGACGGCTCGGGCAAGCGTCAACTGTGACTGAACCAGCGGCGTAGAACGAGTGAGGTCGAAGCCGAAGGTCGCTGCCCTGCCCTGCCCAAAGACGGCAGTCGCAGCCGCGTCCGCACGCAGGCTCCCGGGGGTGTAGCGCGCAATGCTGGAGGCCGAGCCCAGCCTGAGTTCCCGCACCTTCCCGATCACCGCCAAGGGGACAGAGGGAGCCAGCGGCCCCGCCACGAACTGCACTCCCACCGCGCGCGCGGTGCCGCCGAACGAAAGGCCCGTCGCCTCTCGAAGGTCGAAAGGCGCGTTGAGCGAGTCGACGAGTGCGGCGAGCAGGGCGG
>JANODF010000471.1:0-5874 GCA_031412555.1 Archangium sp.
CGAATGCCGGCCGACTCACACTTCGCGATGGCGTCGAACGCCTCGGGCCGCGGCGGGTCGATCATGCCCACCAGGCCCAGCAGCACCAGGCCGTCGTCCAGCTGCTGCAGGGAGCCGTTGGGGTTGTGAGCGATGGCCAAGACGCGCAACGCTTCGCCGGCGAACTGCTCCGCGGCGGCCAGCACCTTCTCGCGCCCGGCGGCATCGAAGGCCACCGCTCCGTCTGCGCCCTCGAAGTGAGAGCACGCGCCCAGCAGCACCTCGGGCGCGCCTTTCACGAACACCGAAGTGCCATGCAGGGTGGCCATGCGCCGCGACTCCGAGGTGAACGGCACTTCACCCTGCCGCGGCCGTTCGGCGTCGAGCGCGCTCTTGTCGATGCCCACCTTGGCGGCCACCACCACCAACGCCCCTTCGGTGGGGTCGCCCAGCACCGACCACTCCGCGCCGTCGTGCCCCTTCACCAACTTCGCATCAGAGGCGAGCACGCCGGCCTCCAGCAGCAGGCGCACCGGCGCACTCAGCTCGACCTTCTGGCCTTCGCGGGTGAGCTCACCCTTCGGCTCGTAGCCTGCGCCCGAGACCTCGAGCACTTCACCGGCCACGAAGAGGCGCCGCACGGTCATCTCGTCTTTGGTGAGCGTGCCGGTCTTGTCGGAGCAGATGACCGAGGTGCTGCCCAGGGTCTCCACCGCGGGAAGGCGGCGGATGAGCGCGTTGCGCTTGACCATGCGTTGCAGACCCAGCGCCAGCGAGATGGTCACCACCGCGGGCAAGGCCTCGGGCACCACCGCGACCGCCAGCGCGATGCCGAAGATGAGCATCTCCACGAAGGGCTGCCCGCGCACCAGACCGAGCACCACCACCAGGGCCACCACCACCAGCGCGACCTTCGCGAGCACCGAGCCGACCTTGTCGAGGTTCTTCTGCAGCGGCGTCTTGCTGGTCTCCACCGTGTCGAGCATCGAGGCGATGCGGCCGAACTCGGTCTGCATGCCGGTGGCCGCGACCACGGCGCGCCCGCGGCCGTAGGTGAGCGCAGTGCCCGCGTGCACGATGTTCTTGCGATCGCCCACCGGCAATTCGCCGCTGAGCGTCTGGGTGTGTTTCTCGATGGGCAACGACTCGCCGGTGAGCGCGGCCTCTTCAGCCTGCAGGTTCACCGCCTCGAGCAACCGGGCATCGGCAGGCACCCGATCTCCGGTGTGCAGCAGCACCACGTCACCGGGCACCACCTCGCGCGCGGGCACCTTCTTCTCTTCTCCGCCGCGCAGAACGTTGGCGTGAGGCGCGGCGAGCTTCTTGAGTGATTCGATGGCGCGTTCGGCGCGGTACTCCTGCACGAAGCCCAGCAGCACCGCGAAGAGCACGATGACCGCGATGACCAGCGACTCGAGCCCATGGCCCATCGCCACGGAGAGCACGGTGGCGCCGAGCAGAATGAGGATGAGCACGTTCTTGAACTGCGCGAGGAGGATGCGCCAGGCAGAGACACGCTCGGTGGCGCGCAGCTCGTTGGGTCCCACCTCCGCCAGGCGCTTGGCGGCCTCCGCGTCGGTCAGGCCTTCGTCGCCACTTTTCAGTTGGGTGAGCGCGTCACCTGTCGAAAGGGTGTGCCAAAGAGTCGCTGAAGAGCCCATGGGTGAGGTGTTCTAGTGACCCACAGCGCGCTGCGCCCCCACGTCTTTCCGGGTCGTCCATTTGCAACGCGTTGACGACGCTGAACGCGCAAGTTCTGCGCAACCTGAACTGCTAGGAGGGCTCGTGATTCGGCATCTGGTGATCATCTCGTTGCTGTGGGCCAGCGCCGCTCGAGCCCAGGACGAGCTCTCCCACGAGCCTCAAGCGTGGTTCGGTCTGTTTTCGGGTGGCCCCCTCGCCGGGCGTTTCGTGGGCTGGTTCGACGCGCACGGCCGCTTCTCTTTCGAGCCGGCGAAGACCACGTCGATCCTCCTGCGCCCCGCGGTGGGCTACCGCGTGCGTGACGACATGACGGTGTTCCTGGGCTACCTCTGGGCGCCGGTCTGGCGCGACGGCCGGCAGACGCTCGACGAACACCGGCTCTGGCAACAGTGGACCTGGGACATCGTCTTTCAATCGGGTGCGCGGATGCAGGCCCGCAGCCGCCTGGAGCAACGGTTCGCGCAAGGCGACGTGGGCTTGCGTTTCCGCCAGTTCGTACGCGCGCAGACCGCGCCGCTGGGCGGCCTGAGAACCCTGCTGGTCGTCTGGGATGAGGTGTTCCTCGCGCTCAACGACACCCGCTTCGGGCAGCGCGCGGGCTTCGACCAGAACCGCCTCTTTCTCGGGGTGGGCTACCCGTTGACCAAACAGCTGCGCGTCGAAGGGGGCTACTTCAACCAGTATCTCCCGCGCCCCGCGGCGCCCGACCCCATGCGGCACGCGGCCATGCTCAACCTCTACGTGAACTGGTAGCAGGCCGTTCACGCGGGATGCGACGGCCCTGAGCGTGGGTTAGGAAGGCCGTGCACTCCATGCTCCTCGACGCCGCGACCCTCTCCCGCATCACGGGCCTCAAGCTCCGCGCCCGTGCAGTGGTGGAAGGCGTGCTCTCGGGTCTGCACAAATCGCCCAACCAGGGTCAGAGCGTGGAGTTCGCCGAGCACAAGGAATACGCGCCCGGCGACGAGATCCGCCACCTCGACTGGAAGGCGTACGGCAAGTTCGACAAGTACTACGTCAAACGCTACGAGCACGAGACCAACCTGCGCTCGGTGATGGTGGTCGACACCTCGGGCTCGATGGGTTTTGGCACCACCGGGCTCTCCAAGCTCGACGTCGGCCGCATCATGGCGGCCACGCTCTCCCACCTGCTCATTCGCCAGCAAGACGCCGCGGGTGTGGCCCTGGTCGCGCAAGGCCGCTTCGCCGAGATTCCGCCGCGCTCCAGCGCAGGTCACCTGGGCGCAGTGATGGATGCGCTGGAGAGTGCGGTGCCTTCGGGGCTCACCGATCTCGCGATGACCGCCGACGCGCTCGCCGAGAAGTTACCGCGC
The DNA here is from genome assembly GCA_031412555.1 of Archangium sp. GTDB lineage: Bacteria > Myxococcota > Myxococcia > Myxococcales > Myxococcaceae > Archangium_A. The sequence continues at coordinate 3,018 of JANODF010000471.1, forward strand.
CGCAGCCTGGTGTGCGTGTTCTCGGATTTCTTCGACGATCATCAAGACGCGCTCAAACGCATTCTCGCGCTGCGTTCTCGCAAACACGACGTGGCGCTCTTTCACCTGGTCGACAAGGCCGAGCTCGAGTTTCCCTACGACGACCCCACGCTCTTCACCTCGATGGAAGACGGGCGGCACGTCGAGGTGAACCCGCGCGAAATCAGGGCGAGCTACCTCGAGGAGTTCAACCGGTTCCTCGACGCGACCCGCGACGCCTGCCGCGCGGCCGACTGCGACTACGAACGCGTGCGCACCGACGAGCCCATCGATGAAGTGTTGCTGCGCTTCCTGGGCCGGCGCGGAGGCAAGTTGTGACGTTCGGCCAGCCGTGGTTCCTGCTGGGCATGTTGGCGGCGTTCATCCCGCTGCTGGTGCATCTGTTCGATCGAAGGCGCCCCCGCGAGGTGCCCTTCGCCGCGCTCGACTTCGTGTTGCGCAGTCAGCGGCGCACCGCCTCGCGGCTCAAGCTCAAGCGGCTGCTGCTCTACCTGCTGCGGACGCTGGTGCTGCTGGCGATCCCCATCGCGCTCGCCCGGCCGTCGTTCGCGACGCAAGACCTGGCTGCGGCGCGCCGTGGCGTAGCGGCCACCGCCATCGTGCTCGACACCTCGCTGGCCCTGCGCTGGGAAGGGGGCACCCGTCTCTTTGAAGTCGCCAAGGATGAAGCGCGCGCAGCCTTGCGCAACCTGGCGCCCGAAGAGCCGGCCACGGTGGTCATCTGCTCTCGAACCCCCACCTCCGTCGCGCCGGTGGGTTTCGAACGCGCGCGGCTGGTGAACGCCATCGAAGACGCCACGCCCGGTTACGAAGCGGTCGACTTGAACCGCTGCCTCGAGGTGGCCGCCCGTTCGCTCGACGACTCACCGCTGCCCAACCGCCGGCTGGTGCTGGTGAGCGCGTTGACCCAGTCTTCTCTGCGCCTGGAGTCGTCGCCCCCGCTCGGCGCCGGCCTCAAAGGCGAGAAGGTGAAGCCGGAGTTCGTGGTGCGTGACGTGGCGAAGGGCAAGGAGCTGCCCAACCGCGCGCTGGTCGACGTGCACGCCGAGGCCGCTCCCCAACTCGGGCCGCGGGCGTGGCAGTTCACCTTCACGGTGCGCAACTTCTCGAAAGAAGCCGCACGCGACGTGGAGCTGCTGCTCGAGGTCGATGGAGAAGTGGTGCAGAAGGGCTTCGTCGATCTCGCCGCCGAAGGCACCGCGCAGAAGACCTTGTCGTGGAAGTTCGCCAAAGGCGGCGTGACCACGGTGACCGGGAGACTCGAAGCCGACGCCTTGCCCGATGACGACGCCCACAGCGTGGTGCTGTCGGTGCCCCGCGCGCTGACGGCGTTGGTGATCAACGGCAGCCCCAGCCCGCAGAAGTACAAAGACGAAGCCTTCTTCACCGAGGCCGCGCTGGCCGCGACGGGGAGCCCGGTGCGCGCGGTGCTGCGTGATGCCGACGCCGCGTGGCGCGAGAAGCTGTCTGACTACGACGTGGTGTTGTTGCTCAACGTCGAAGCGCCTCCGGCCGAAGCGGCTGATCGACTGGCTGAGTTCGTCAACGCGGGTGGCGGCTTGTTCGTCAGCGTGGGCGACCGGGTGGATCCCGATGCGTGGAATCAGTCGATGGGTGGGGTGCTGCCTCGCAAGCTCCGGGTGATCAAGACCGCGGTCGAGCCGGGCCAGGGTGATGCCGACACGCGCGCGGCCCGCCTCACGCAGGTCGCGCTCAATCACCCGGTGATGGTGCCGTTCACCGGCCGCGCGCGAGAGGGTCTGCTCTCCACCCGCTTCTATCGATACGCCTTGTTCGAAGGTGATGCGCAGGGCGTGGAGACCGAGGTGCTGGGCACCATGGATGACGGTGCGCCGGTGTTCCTCTCGGCGCGGCGAGGCAAGGGCCGGGTGTTCGTCTTCTGCTCCACGGTCGATCGCGACTGGAGCGACCTGCCGATTCGCACCTCGTTCCTGCCGCTGATGCAGCGCATCGCGGGTTGGCTGACGGGCACCCTCGACGAGCGCGAAGAGATCCGCGCGAAGGTGGGCGAGTCGGTCACGCTCAAGCCCGACCCCAATCAGTCACCGGCGTGGGCGCGGGCGGGCTCAGGTGCTGAAGTGGCGTTGACCGCGCTGCCGCAAGGCGACGGCGTGACGGGTGGCCCGATGCCCGAGCCGGGGCCGTACCTGGTGGTGGATGCGAAGGGCGCCACGCTGGAGAAGCTGGGGTTCGCGGTGTCGATCGACGCGGGCGCGAGCAACCTCTCGCGGCACAGCCTCGATGCGCTCAGCGACTGGCTGGGTGAAGAGTCGGTGCGCACCTCAGGCAGCGGGGGGCCGGAGTCGTCCACGCCGTTGTGGACGTGGCTCATCACCCTGGCGGTGATTGCCTTCTTCTTCGAGGGCCTGCTGCTGCGGAAGTAACGCCCCGACCGAACGGTAATCCCTCGACTCCGCTCGGGATGAACGGTGATCATTGCGACCGATGTCAGCTGAGACCGAACCAAAACCGCTGGTGCTGGTCGTCGACGATGACGAGGCGATTCGCCGCCTGGTGCGCCTCGCGCTCGTACAGCGCTTCGAGGTGATCGAAGCCGAAGACGCGTTCCAGGCCATCGAGCTGGTCGCCACGCGGGACGTCGAGGTGGTGGTCATCGACGTGATGATGCCCGGAATGACCGGCATCGAAGCGGTGCCGAAGCTCAAGGAGAAGGCGCGCGGCCCCCTGCCCGTGCTGCTGCTGACCGCCCTCGACGCGCAGGATCAACGCAACCGCGGCCTCGAAGCGGGCGCCGACGACTTCCTGAGTAAACCCGTCGATCGCCGTGAGCTGGTGC
>JANODF010000472.1:0-3637 GCA_031412555.1 Archangium sp.
GAACGCTTCCTCAAGGTGACCCTGGAGGCGACCACGAAGAAGCCCATCGACCTCGACCTGAGCGGCGCCACCCTGGCCCTCGGGGAGAAGACGGTGGGCATCGCCCGGGACGCCCAGCGGGCCGCACGGGGCTCTCAATTGGTCACTTCGGTGGAGACCGGGGGGCCCCAGAAGCTGGTCCTCTACTTCGAGGCCCCTGACGAAATGATTGGCAAGGGGCTGAAGATCATTCTGACGACCCCCGAGAGCAGAGTAGAACTCCCGCTGCAATGACGTCTGAGTCGGAGAACGAACCCAGAAAGGTCCCCCTGCGGATCCGTCTGCCGTTCGCGACTGAAGACGAGTTCATCGAGCGCTACGGCACGCACGTCACCCGCGGCGGCATCTTCATCGCCACCAAACACGGCAAACCCGAAGGCACCCCGCTCTCGTTCGAGCTGGTGCTGCAAGACGGCGTGCGCCTCATGCGCGGCGAAGGCGTGGTGCAGAAGCGGGTGCTCGACGACCAGCTGCCCGGCAAGTCGGGAATGTTGGTGCGCTTCACCCGCATCGACACGCGCACCAAGGGGTTGATCGACCTCATCCTCGAGCGGCGTGAAGGGCTCAAAGCGCCCGAAGCGCCGGTGGGCAGCCCCTCCCAGCCGCCTGCGGTGCCTTCGAAGGCCACCCCGATTCCCATGCCGCCGCCGAAGAAGGGCCCGGTGGCGCTGGGCGACGACGTGGTGCTGGGCATCGACCTGGGCACCACCACCTGCCGCGCGGCCGTGGTGCTCGATGGCCAGCCGCGCCTGGTGCCCATCGCTTCGGAGCGCGGCGCCTTCGCCCTGCCCGCCATGGTCGCGTACGACGTGGCGAAAGATCGGGTGCTCATCGGCAGCGCGGCGCGCAAACACCGCGTCGATCACCCGGAGCAGGCAGTGCTCGGCTTCAAGCGCCTGATGGGCCGGCGGGCGCAGTCGAAGAAGGTGCGCGAGCTGGCGAAGGTCTCTCCGTACACCTTCGCTTCGGATCCCGAAGGCGACGTGGGCATCGAGCTCGAGGGCCGGGTGTTCTCGATCGCCGAGTTCGCCTCGCACCTGCTGCGCGAGCTGAAGAACGCCGCGCAGGATTTCCTGGGCCGTGAGCTCACCCGCGCCGTGTTGTGCGTGCCTGCCTGGTACACGGATCACCAACGCGCGGCGGTACTCACCTCGGGACAGCTCGCCGGGCTCGAGGTGGTGAGCATTCTCAACGAGCCCTCCGCGGTGGCGCTGGCCTTCGGCTTCGGCCGCGGCCTGGCCCGCAAGCGCGTGCTCGTCTACGACCTGGGCGGCGGCACCTTCGACGCGTCGGTGGTGGAGATCACCGGTGACGATCTCGAGGCCGTCAGCACCGGCGGCGACAACTTCCTGGGCGGCATGGACTTCGATGCCCGCCTCGCTGACGCGTTGATCGGCACCATGGACGACGGGCCCAAGGCCCAGCTGCTCAAGTCGCGCATGACCATCGAGCGCGTGCGTGACGCGGCGGAGGTGACCAAGATCTCGCTCTCCGACAAGGAGCTCGCGCCGGTGCACGTGCCCTTCGCCACCACCGATGAGCACGGCAATCCGGTCGATCTGCGCGTCGAGGTCGAACGCGGTTTCCTCGAGTCGGCCACGCAGGACCTGGTGGAGCGCACCGGGCAGGTGACCCAGGCGGTGCTGGAGGCCGCCAAGCTCACCCCGCAGAGCCTCGACGAGATTCTTCTGGTGGGGGGTCAGTCACGCGCTCCGGCCGTGCGCAAACACATCGAGCGCATGTTGGGCCGGCCGGGGCGAACCGACGTCGATCCCGCGGGCGCGGTCGCGCTGGGTGCGGCGCTGCTCGGTCACTCGCTGGTGCAGAAGGAGCGCGGCAAACGCGGCCTCTCGCTGGCCGAGGTGTTGTCTTCGCCCATCGGCGTGGCGGTGAAGGGTGGCGGGTTCCGCCGCATTCTCGAGCGCAACACCCGGTTGCCGGCGGAGAAGTCACTCACGTTGCCGGTGCAGGCTCAGCAGACGCTCAAGTTCGCGGTGATGCAGGGCACCTCGGTGCGCGCGGAAGAGAACGAATACCTGGGCGCTTTGAGCCTGATGTCGGAACGCGCGGGCGAGCTGAACGTGCGCTTCGCGGTCAGCGCTGACGGCCGGCTGCACCTGTCGGCGACCACGCCCACGGGCAAGGTCGCTGAAGTGCACTTCGCCACTTCGGAAGCGAGTGAAGCGGCGCAAGAGCTGCTGCTGCTCGAGTCACCGCTCCCCGGCGAAGACGACGTCACCCGCAGCAGCAAGTCGGGGATCTTCGGCGGCCTGCGACGGCTGTTCGGCGCAAAGTAGGCTCTCCCTCTCCCTCTGGGACGGCTCACTCCACGGAACGCCTGCGTGCTTTCGAACGCCCTCACCCTGACCCTCTCCCAAAGGGAGAGGGGATTCGGTGCGCTTGCATCCGGGTGCGACCTTGTCAGACGATGTGCACCCCACTCTCCTGAGAGTTCACCTCCATGCCCAACATCAGCGATCGCCGCCTCTCCACTCTCTATTCGACCTGGCAGCGCAGCTCGCAGCCCATCGGCAAGGATCAAGCGCTCGAGATTCTCGCGCAGGTCGGTGACAGCTCGAAGTGGTCGGCCTCGAAGCTGCTGACCGAACTCAAGAAGCCGGGCCTGACCGCGGCGCAACAGATCGCCCTCGCTGCGGCGGGCATGTCGGCGAACGAGAAGAAGGACATCGGCACCATCATCGACAACCCGGGCCTGCCGCTCGAGCCGGCGGCCAAGGCGTTCCTGGAACAGGTCATCGGCCGCACCACGCCGCCTCCGAACCCGCCGCCCGTCGCGACGAGCGGACTGAGCGTCACCGGCAATCAGGCCAACGGCCTCTCCGGAACCACCAAGGCCGGGGCGACCATCGAAGCGATCAACATCACCACCGCGCCCGGTGGCCGCCTGCACATGGAAGACACCATGGTCATCGGCAAGGCCGACGCCAGTGGCCAGTTCAACATGGCGAAGCTGACCGGCGACCAGGTGATGAAAGAAGGCGACCTGGTCCGCATGCGCGCGCGTTACGCCGACGGCACCACCTCTGATTGGGTCACCGTGAAGGCCGCGGGCATCGAGGCGAAAGACAACCGCAACGCGGTGGTGGCGCTCTTCCGCATCGGCATCGCCGACGTGGGGGGCGGCAAGGTCTCGGTCGACAACATCAACGCGAGCCGACAGGTCTCCGAGCCGGGCGCGAAGCTGCAGTTCACCAACAACCGCACTGGCGAGAAGACGCAGGTCGTCATCACCGACATCGGCGGCTTCCCCACGGGCTTCAAGCTCAACGGCAAGGCGGGTGACTCGTTCTCCATCGCGGCGAGCGACGGGGTGAACAACACCGCGTTCACCACCAGCGTGGGCAACGTGACCGTTCCCGGCGGCGCCCCCGGCAACACCGATCTCATCCCCGATCCCGCGCTGCACAAGGACGAGCTCGACTCGGCGGGCAAGCCGAAGTTCAGCAAGGTGAACTTCACCGGCCCGCTCTTCATCGACGGCCCGAAAGCCGACGACGTGCAGCAGGGTCAGATCGGTGACTGCTACTTCCCCGCCGCGATGGCCGCGATCGCCAAGCACAACCCCGACGCCATCACG
>JANODF010000473.1:0-1655 GCA_031412555.1 Archangium sp.
GAGGCGGCCGAGGCGGTGCGGAACCGCCACCAGGCCACAAGAATCGTGGCCCACGAGGCCACGGAAAAGATCAGAAGAAAGAGCAGGACAACCTTGCCCACCCACCCGGTGTGTTGAAACGCATCCCAGAGTTGCACGCGCGCTACCTTAACAAAAAGCGCACGGGATTCAAGGGCGGATGCGGCCAGCTATCGGCAGATCCTGAGCAAGACCCTCGTTTCTCTCCCTCGAGTGGAGGTCGCCGGGGTCGTGGGCTCGGTGGCCCTGGCGCAGCGCCGGCTCGAGCAGGGCAACATCGACGCCGTCACCCTCGACGTGACGCTCAATGGAGAGAGCGGTCTCGAGCTGCTCAAGTGGATCCGCAAGTTCCACCCTCGGGTGATGACCGTGCTGGTGACCGCGGGTGAGAAGACCGGCGCTCGCACCGAGGTCGACGCGTTGCTCCTGGGCGCCGCGGCGTTGATCATCAAGCCGTCGGGCCCGAACGCAGCCGAGCTGCTCAAGGGCCAGCTCCTCCGGGCGTTGGAGGGTGCCGGAAGAAAAGAAGTGTCGCGGGTGGTGAGCCTCGCCCCGTGCCCTCCGGCCGCGCCCCGCGAGCTCATCGCCATCGGCGCCTCCACCGGTGGGCCGCCGGTGGTGCAGGCGTTTCTCTCGGGGTTGCCCGCTTCGTTCGACGTTCCGGTGGTCATCGTGCAGCACATGCCCACGGCCCACGTGCCGTACTTCGCCGAGCTGCTGGTCACCCGAACCGGCCGGCCCGGCAAGGTGGCCGAAGACGGTGAGCGGGTGCTCCCGGGTCACTTCTATCTGGCGGGCTTCGGCAAACACCTCGTGGTGCGCAGGCGGCACGGCGAGCTGTACCTGCACCACGACCACGGCCCCGAAGAACACTTCTGCCGGCCCGCGGTCGACCCCTTCTTTCGTTCGGTCGCAGCGGTCTGCGGTGCCACGGCGGCCGGGGTGGTGATGACCGGCATGGGCAGTGACGGTGGCGCGGGCGCGCTCGCTCTTCACGCGGCCGGTGCGCCGGTGGTGGTGCAAGACGAAGCGAGCAGCGTGGTGTGGAGCATGCCGCGCGCGGTGGTCGATCGTGGCGCCGCGTGCGCGGTGGTCGCCCGCACCGAACTCTCCAGAATCATCCTGAGCTGGACGAAGCAGGACGCCCCAGGGGGCCGGCAATGAACGACAGCAACGTGGTGCCAGAGCGCGATCAAGAGGTGCTCGGCATCTTCATCGAGGAGACCGTGGAGGGCCTCGCGCGCGTCGAGCGGTTGTTGCTCGCCGCCGAGATGGGCGTCGTCGCGCCCGATCTCTTCACCCTGGTGTTTCGCGACGTGCACACCATCAAGGGCACCTCGGGCTACCTGTCGTTGCCGAAGATCCTCGCGCTCTCGCACGCGGCAGAAGACCTGCTCTCCCATCTTCGCGAGACGCCCACCAGAGCCAGGCCCGAACACTTCTCCACCTTGCTGGGAGTGGTCGATGCGTTGCGGCGCATGGTGGAGCGGGTGCGAACCCGGGCCGACGAAGGTGATGAGACCTTCGAGACGCTCATTCATCGCTTGGAGGTCCAGGTGCAGAAGACGTGTGCAGCCAATGGAGAGATGGTCGAGGTGCTGACGCCGGCCCCCTGCCTGGAGAAGGAGAAGGAGAAG
>JANODF010000474.1:0-5964 GCA_031412555.1 Archangium sp.
CCATGGTGGCCGATCACGCCGAGTTTCCCCTCATGTCGGCTGCGGAGCGGGTGTCGGCTGATTTCGAGACGGTGAGCCTGTCGCTCGAGTCACACCCGGTGGGGTTGTTGCGGCGCCAGTTGAAGGCGTTGGGGGCGGTCAGCGCGGAGGATCTGCTCAAGGTGGGCAGTGGGCGCATGGCGAAGCTGGGCGGGTTGGTGATCGTTCGCCAGCGGCCTCCCACCGCGAAGGGGTTCACCTTCTTGTCGATGGAGGATGAGACGGGCATCGCCAACGTGATCATCGAGCCCTCGTTGTTCGACCGGTTCCGAAGGGAGATCACCGGCACGCCGTTGCTGGTGGCCACCGGCCGGGTGGAGCGCAGCGGGAAGGTGGTGAACTTGAAGGTCACGCACCTGGCCGCGCTGATTCCGGAGCTGCCAGTGGAGCCGCAGGTTCATTCGTTTCGGTGAAGTGCTCCCTCTCCCTGCGAACGCGGGGAGAGGGCCGGGGTGAGGGGCCTTCGGGGGGCGGAGGCGAGCCCCTCACCCCAACCCTCTCCCCGCTCGCGCAGGGAGAGGGGGCTAATCTCCTCTTGTGCAGCGACGTGATGATCACCCCACGCTCGGGCCGCTCTTCGACGCGGTGGCCGAGGCGCCCGATGACGATGCGCCCCGGCAGGTGCTCTCCGACGCACTGCTGGATCGCGGCGATGTGCGGGGTGAGTTCATCGCCCTGCAGTTGCTCCGCGCCCGCGGCCAGGCCACCGCGAAACATCAGTCGCGCGAGCTGATCCTCCAGGAGAACCACTGGCGGCGTTGGTTCTCTGAAGTGCCCGGTGTCGGCGTGGGGGCGACCACCGCCCTCACCTCGTTGCACGAGTTCCACCGCGGCTTCTTGCGCGCCTGCGTGCTGACGCCCTGCGGCGTGGGCGCCGACAGCCCGGCCTGGCGCATGGTGGAGCGCATCGACGTCACCGGCACCAACATCCAGAATCCCCACGAGCTGGCCGCGCCCGCACTCGCGCGCCTTTCCGTGCTCAACGGCCTGAACGCCGCGGGTCTGCAGGTGGTGCTCGACGGCCCCGACCGGCCCCGCCTGCACGAGCTGGGTTTCGCCGGGCCCTGGTTGCAGGCCGATCGCGGCCGGCAGGAACAACGCCAGGTGCTCGCGCTCAAACGGTTCTCCACCTTGAGGGTGCTCGCGTTGGCCCCCAACCCCTTCCGCCATCACGCCGATCACCTGGCCTGGCTCTTCGAGTCGCCCCTGGTGCAGCAGCTGGAACGGGTGAGCCTGTGGATGGAGCTGCCTTTCGACGTGGCCGGGCTCCACGCGCTGTTGGTGCAGCACCGTCTCGAGCGCATGAAGCTCGAGCTGGCGAACACCGGCCTCAAGCTGACGTTGTTTCAAGACTGGCTCACGGTGCAGTTCGACGATGCGTTCTGGCTGGGTCAACGCGCGCAGGCCGTGCGGAATCTCGCCTCGCACTTCGCGCCGTTTCCGTACCGGCGGTTCGACGTGCGGGTCGGCGCGCGGCCGGCCACGAAAGAAGAGCTCGTTCGCCTCGGCAGCGTGGTGGTCGCGCACGCCAGCTGATTCCTTCGAAGGACACCCACCGTTCGCATCGAAAGGGTTGGCCGAAATAGGAATCGGGCTGCGTCACCGGTCCCCCCGAGCGGAGTCGAGGGGTCACTTGCCGCACGAAGCGGAGGTGGCATCTCGACTGCGCTCGATGCGAACGGTGTGCGTCTGTTCCTTCGGAGGAAATTGCCGGCGAAGCCGGGGTGAGCGGCGCCTCCCCAACATCAGCGACGCGAACAACGTGCGCGGGCGGGCAGCGACTCAGGCGGCACATCCTTTGCTCTCGGGGAAACGGGGGAAACACACATGGAAGCCACGGCGTTACTGCGCAAGCAGCACCAGGAAGTGATCGCGAAGTTCAAGCAGTTCGAGAAGGCAGAGAGCGAGGCGAGCAAGCGCAAGCTATTCGTCGAGATCGCTGACGCTCTCGCAGCCCACACCACCATCGAGGAGAAACTCTTCTACCCAACCGCGTATCGCGGCGAAGACCTGCAAGATTTGCTGAGGGAAGCGGTGGAAGAACATCTGACCGCCAAGCGGGTGATCAGCGATTTGCTGATGATGGAAGTCACCGACGAGCAGTTCGACGCGAAGGTGAAGGTGCTGCGCGACATCATCGAGCACCACGTTCAGGAAGAGCACGACGACATCTTTCCCAAGGTGAAGAAGGCGCTCTCCCGAGGGGAGCTGACCTCCCTGGGTGATGAGATGGAAAGGATGTTCGATCAGCTGATCACCACCGAGCCGCGGCAGAACGTGCCCACCGAAACGGCGCGCGCCGCACAACTGCACTGACGGGATTCGTTGGGGGGGGCGTGGCGTCTGAGTTGCAAAGCGCCACGCCGCCACACGCCATCGCCTCAACAAAACCCCAACCAGTCAGCACGGAGAACTCGATGCGAAATACTCACTCGCAGCAGCGCGGCCAGGGCAACAAGCGTCAGCAGCAGGGCGGCCAGGGCGGCATGCGCGGCGGTCACCAGATGCAGCAGGGGCGGCGCCCGCCGCAGCAGAACCGGGAGTGGAACCCGGAGAACCGGCAGCAGAACCAGAACCAGTCGGGCTGGGGCCGCCAGGGTTCCGGCTGGGGCGAAGACGAGTACCGCGGTTTTGGTCACGGTGAAGAGCGCGAAGGCGGCCAGTTCGAGCAGCAGCACTGGGGCGGCGAAGACGAAAACTTCGAAGGCGACGACTCCGGCTACGGCCAACAGCAGGGCGGCTACTACGGCCACCAGGGCTACGGCCCGCCGCAGCAGCAGGGTGGCCACCAGCGCTACGGACAGCAGCGCGGCTCCGGACAGCAGGGCTACGGCATGGGCGGATATGGCCAGGGCCCTCAGGGATATGGCCAGCGTGGCTCCGGTCAAAGCGGCTCGTACGGCAGCCAGAGCAGCGGCGGCTTCGCGGGTGGTGGCGGCGACTATTACGGCCAGGGCAACCAGGGGCAAGTCGGTCAGGGTGGCTACGGCGGATCACAAGGACAATCGGGCATGGGCTATCGCGGGGAGCAGCAGTGGCAGCAGGGCGGCCAGCAGCAGCAACAGCAGCGCTTCGGCAAAGGCCCCAAGGGCTACAAACGTTCTGACGAGCGCATCAAGGAAGACGTGAGCGATCGCATCTCCCTGATGGGCAACGTCGACGCGAGCGACGTGGAGATCGAAGTGAAGGCGGGCGAAGTCACGCTGACGGGGAGCGTGCCGAGCCGCACCATGAAGTGGCAGCTGGAGAACCTCGTCGAGTCAGTCGGGGGAGTGACCGACGTGAACAACCAGCTGCGCATCAAGCGGGAGGAGATGTCGGGCTCGAAGGCCTCCGAGGAGGACAAGAGCTCCAAGCGCTCGGCCTCACCGGGAAGCCCGACCGGCATGTCCGGCCCGTCGCAGGGCCAGCACAAGTAACTGCTGGGTGGAGGGACCCGGTGGGCTGTGCCTTTTCAGGCCGCCTGCCGGGTCGTTTTTTGTGTTCGAACTGGGCCCTCACCCCGACCCTCTCCCAGAGGGAGAGGGAACTCATCACGGGTGCTCAGGCACTACGCAAGCAACGGAACCGCCACCATCATGGCCAGCAGAACACGAAGGGTGTTCACGCGTTGAGGTGAGCAACCCGTGTGCCGCACCTGTACAGTCGCGCGGGTGACGCTGCGGGCCCTCGCATTGAGCATGCTGGTCCTCGCCACGAGCGCGCACGCTTCGCCCGAAACGCGGCACTCCAGCGCTCCCTCCAACCGGGTGTGGCACGCGGTGTTGATCGGCGCGACGGGCCTGGCCCTCGCCGGCGGCTACGCGGCGGGCGCGGTGCTCACGGGGGATCAACCGGCCGCCCAACCGCTGGCGATCACCGGAGGCGTGCTCTCGGGCGGCATGCTGGGCGTGACGTTGGCGCTGGGCCTCGGAGCGGCCCGCGACGATCCCGGATCGTTGGTCGCCTACATTCTGCGGCCGGTGATCTGCGGCGTGGTGGGCGCCCTCCTCGGAGGCCTGCTCACCGGCATCGGCTCACGTGAACCGGGCACGCTGCGCACCGTCACGCACGTGGTGGTGGTGAGCCTGCTCATCGGTGAGACGGTGGTGCTCGAGTTCGCGCGACTCGCGCGCTGAGCTCAGCTCTCCACGCGGATCTTCGTCTTCACCGATCGCGAGATGAAACACTCTTCGTGCGCGCGGTGGTGCAGCTCGGCCAGTTCTTCCGCGCTGGGTCTCTTCTCGCCGCTGAAGACGATGCGGGGCCGGAGCACCAGCTCGGTCATCGACTGCCCACCCCCGTCGTTCGCCAGCAGTCCCTCCGGCTCGTCGACGTACGACTCGACCACGTACCCATCGTTCGCCGCGTGAAACAGAAAGGTGAGCATGTGGCAGCTGGAGATCGCCGCCACGAACGCCTCTTCGGGATCCACCGCGTCGTCCACCGTCCACGGTTTGGGCACCACCGAAGGAGACGCCGCCGCCTTCACCTCGATGCCGCCATCGAAGCGCCAGGTGTGCGTACGCAGGTACTTCTTGCGGCTGAAGTCGCCTTCCTTCTTCCACTCCACCGTTGCGCGATGAGTCGACATGAGCGTGCGTATAGCCGGGCGCCGCCTGTATAGGAGCGGCCATGGCGCGCATTGCAGGGCTGGAAGTCGTTCGTTCTCCGGTGGAGGGTTACGGCGTGATCGCCACCCGCCACTGGCGAGCGGGCTCGGTGATCACCAACGTCGACGGCGTGCTCTGGCGCGCCGGGGAGGGCCGCGATGACAAGTACTCGCTCATTCTCGAAGACGGCGTGTTCTTCGACATGGTCGATCAGACGCGCTGGGTGAACCACTCCTGCGAGCCGAACGTGGTGGTCGAAGCGGGCGTCACCAGGCGGGGCAATGGCTGGGCGCAGCTGCAGGCGCTGCGGGAGATCAAACCGGGCGACGAGTTGTTCTACGACTACGCGCTCCCGGTCGAGCTCAAGGAGCGTTGCCACTGCGGCGCACGCACCTGCCGCGGGTGGATCATGGATGCGGCCGCCGTGCTCAAGGCACCACGAACGTCGCCTTCACGCGCTTCGACTGCACGAAATACGAGATCCAGAGCAGGCTCGAGATGAAGGCCCGGCCCACCTGCACCACGCCGTCGCCTGGTCCGGGCTCGGTGCCGGAGATGCCCTCGATCCACCCTGCGAGGGCCAGGCCCGCCAGCGGCGAGATGATCAACGCCGAGTAGAAGGTGATCATCAGGCGAACGGCGCGCTGCTTCTTCTGGAAGAACGCGATGGCCACGTAGATGGAGAACGAGAGCAGCGCGCCGTTGAAGATCATCTCCATCAGCACGGGCGGGTAGAGCTCGCTGGGGATCTTCGGGAGCGCAGCCGCGTCTTGCCCCAGGTTGACCAGGGCGGAGAGCGGGGCCATCACCGAAACGTGCAGCGCGGGCAACACCAACCAGCCGCCGATGCCTTGCACTCGAGGCGCGCGCTTCTCGCACTCGGGGCACTGCATCGACTCAGGAACTTTCGAGAACCCGGCTTCGGTGAGGCAACGAGCGCAGATGAACTTGCCGCAGCGGGAGCAGGTCGCCGCGACGGGCCACTCCGGGTGGGTGGGGCAGGGGTGGGCCGGTGCTTCGGGGGGCGGGGCTGAAGGCAGCTCGTTGACCGCGGCGATGGGCGCGCGTTCGGCTGCCGGGGCGAGGCCTGCTTCACCCCGGCCGGCGCGTGCGGCGATGCGCGCTTCTTCTTCGTCGAGGCCCTGGGCGCGGAGCGCGCGTTCGATCTCGGTGCTCGCGGTGCCCAGCGCGTGGAGCCGCTTGGCCAGCGCGTACGGTGTCTCGGTGGCCACCTCGTCTTCGCTGCCCATTGCCGCAGCTTAAACCTCTCCCTGCGCGAGCGGGGAGAGGTCGGTCCGCGGGACCGGGTGAGGGGCTGACCTGGTTGCCAAGA
>JANODF010000475.1:0-15841 GCA_031412555.1 Archangium sp.
GGCCCGAACTTCTGCATCACCGACACGCGCACTTCTTCCACGTACTGCGGCGCCGATTGCAGCGCAGGTCAGCAGTGCCCGCGGGGTTACGGCTGCCGCGACATCCGCGTGGTGTTCACGAGGTGGCAGTGCAACGCGAACATCGCCTGCCCGGGCGATCCGTCGCTTCCCTGCAGCGCAGACAGTGACTGCCAACGCGGCGGAACGTGCGTGAAGCCTGTCGGCCAGACGAGTGGCTCGTGCGCAGGTCAGTGCATCCTGCGTGAAGGCAGCGCCTTCGGATTCTGCAGCTGCCAGGTGAACGAAGACTGCGCGACCGAGAGCTGCAGCATGGGCGAGTGCACCATCACCCGGCGTCCCTGCGTGAATGACGATCAATGCCGCACCATTCGCTGCGTCGACTTCGAAGGCATTGGGGCGTGTTTGATCGGCCAAAACTGCACTCCTTCCAATGGGTTGACCTGCGTCGAAGTGCAGTAGCCGGCCCGCTTTCTCGACGATTGAGAAGTGCGCAACCTGGAGTTCCCAGGTGCGACAATGGAGCATGCCCGCAATCGACCGCAACACCTTCTCCCGCTCCATGGCCAATGGCATCAACCTCAACGCTCCGGGGGTGAAGCAGAAGCTGGAGGCCGCGGGCATCGACGTGGCCGCGCTCGACGTCGACAAAGACGGGTGGATCAAGGGCAACGCGGAGCTCGCCCAGGCGTTCAAGGCCACCGACGGCTTCGACCGGAACGGCTCATCGGCCAGCTTCAACAACTCGGGCAAAGCGGGTCAGGTGTTCCAGGCGCTCGTCTCTGCCGCGGGCGGCAAGATCCCCACCAGCGAAGGCAAGTTCGCCACGCAGATCCTCACCGCCGCCGCTGATCGCGCCGCCAAGCAGAGCACCGCGTACGGCTACGACAACGCGCCCACCAGCCCGCTCAAGGGTCTGTCGGGCAACAAGAACCCGGGCGTCTCGCAGCCGGGCTGGCTCAAGAACAATTGGAAGTGCAACCAGTTCGTCGGCGACGCGCTCACCCAGGCCGGAGTGAAGGCGCCCACCTGGGCGATGGCCGACGGCACGGTGCACTACGCCAGCGCCGAGAAGTGGCCGAGCTTCACCAACCTCTTCGAGCGCATCACCGACCCCTCGCAGATGAAGCCGGGCGACATCGTGGTGCGCGACTACCCCTCGACGGGCGACGCCACCGCGCACGTGGAGATCGTCACCAGCGTCGAGCCCTTCAAGTCCATCGGCGCGCACCGCGATGCGGCGTACGAGGCCGAAGGCCCGAACTGGGTGGAAGGCGGCACGTACAACCCGGCCAAGCGCAACTTCGAAGTCGGCGGCAACGAGGTCTACATCCTCCGCCCCAAGGCCGCGCTCGCCCCGTAATCCCGCCGCGAATCGTTTTCGGCCGCCCTGGCTCTCATCTGCATGTGCAGACAAACCAGGTGCGAAAAGTGCGGAGAGACGACGTGGGCGGGCTGCGGAGCGCACGTCGACGCGGTGATGGCAGGGGTTCCTGCTGACCGCAGGTGCCAGTGCTCTCGAACCACCCCGGGCGCCAGCGCCGGTGCGACCCCGAGCAACATGGGTCGGGTCGATCGGCTGTTGCGCACCGTCATCGGGCTCGTGGCGATCTCCCTGGTGTTCGTCGGCCCGCAGACGGGCTGGGGCTGGCTGGGGCTCATTCCGCTGGTGACCGCGACGATCGGCTTCTGCCCGCTCTATCGGCTGTTCGGACTGTCGACTGCTCCCAGGGTGCCCGATGTCAGACGCACGTGAATTGGAGATCACCCTGCCCGGTGGCCGGCGCGTCGACGCGCGCATCGGGCACCACGTGATTCACACCGATCAACCACTCGACAACGGGGGCAGCGACACCGCGGGCTCGCCGTTCGAGATGTTCCTGGCCTCGATCGGAACCTGCGCGGGCATCTTCGTGCAGGGCTTCTGCGCGGCCAGGAAGATCCCCTTCGAGAACATTCGAATTCGCGAGCGCGTGCAGCTCGACGAACACGGCGTGCTGCAGGGGGTGGACCTGGACATCGAACTCCCCCCTGATTTTCCCGCGCGCTACCGGGAGGCCGTGGTGCAGGTGGTGGAGCAGTGCTCCGTCAAGAAGGCGATCGCGGCGCAGCCGAAGTTCACCGTGCGCAGCGTCACGAAGTGACCGGAAACAACGCTTCGAGGCGCTTCATCAGCTCGGGCGTGAGCTTCTCCACCACGGCCAGCGCCTTCATGTTTTCGGTCACCTGCTCCGGCCTCGTTGCGCCGGTGATCACCGTGGAGACGTTGGGGTTCTTGAGGCACCACGCCAACGCGAGCTGCGCGCGGGTGACGCCGAGGTCCTTCGCGATGGGCTCGAGTTGCTTGACCTTGTCGATGATCTCCGGAGTCACCATCTTGTCTTTGAGCCACGCGTAGTTCTGCTGCGCGAAGCGCGACCCTTCGGGCACGCCAGCGTCGTACTTGCCGGACAACACGCCTGAGGCGAGCGGGCTCCAGATGGTCGAGCCGTAGCCGTACTCAGCGAAGACCTTCTGGTACTCGACCTCGAAGCGCGAGCGCGCGAGCAGGCTGTATTGCGGCTGCTCCATCACCGGCGGGGTGAGGCCGTGTTCACGGGCCACCTTGATGGCGGTGATGATCTCCGCGGCGCTCCACTCGCTGGTGCCCCAATAGAAGAGCTTGCCCTGCTTGATGAGGATGTCGAACGCGCGCACGGTCTCTTCGATGGGCGTGTTCGGATCGGGGCGATGGCAGAACGCGAGGTCGAGGTAGTCGACCTGCCAGCGCTTCAAGGCGCCGTGAAAACCTTCCATCACGTGTTTGTGCGAGAGGCCCACGTCGTTGGGCCCTTCCCCGCCCCAGAAGATCTTGGTGGAGAGCACCAACGATTCGCGGCGCCAGCCCACCTGCTTGAGCACCCGGCCCATCGAACGTTCGGCTTCGCCTTTGGCGTACACCTCGGCGCCGTCGAAGAAGTTCACGCCCGCTTCGTACGCGGCCACCATGCAGACCTTCGCGGCCTCGTCGCCGACCTGCCCGCCGTACGTCACCCACGAGCCCAGGGAGAGTTCGCTGACCTTGAGACCTGTCTTGCCCAAACGCCTGTAGTTCATGCGACCCATATAATAGAGCCGCGGCGTGCCGCCCCCGAGACCGACGCAGGAACAGCTGGCCCGCTACTGCGAGGCCTTCAACCAGAGCGCGACGCTGGGGCATTTCGGAATGAAGGTGTTTCCCGACCTCGACACGGTGGAGGTGGTGCTCGATCCCGTGCGGCCGGACCAACGCGGCGGCATGGGCAGCGACGCGGTGAATGGTGGTGTGTTGGCGGCGATGTTCGACCTGGTGATCGGTTGCGCGCCGGCGCTGGTCGATCCCTCCCGGCGATCGGCGACGGTGCAGCTGTCGATCAACTTCATGAACGGCGTCCGAGGTGATCGCATCACCGCGCGCGCTCACGTGACCCGGGCGGGTGAGAAGCTGGTGTTCGCGGCGGCCAGCATCTTCGATGGCGCAGGTCAGGAGTGTGCATCGGCCACCGGTCTTTCGCGGCTCTCTTCGATTCCGTGGGCTTCGGGCGGCACTCCCGCAGTGAACTGAACGATGACCTTCGAGACGCGCGCAGCGCTGTTCGCGTGGCTCGAGGCGCACGGCCTGACGCACGTCGCGCGGTTCAATCTCGAAGCGGTCGCGCCGGGCATCGATCCCTCGTTGTGGAAGCAGCTGCGTGCGGTCGGTGCGCGCCGCCGGCTGACGGATCTCGGGTGCGAGGAGTCGATCGCGCGCTCGAAGGAGTGGCTGGCGCCTTCGCCGCTCAGGGACGTGTTGCCCGGGGTGGTGGCCACGTTCATCGAGAACGAGAAGGTCGCGGCTGAACGGGCGCGGGGGGAAGTGGCGGAGCGAATCGCGCACACCGTTTCTCCCGAGCGGAGTCGAGGGAGTACTTCGGCGCGTGCCGCAGGTGACCCCTCCACTGCTCTCGGGGTGACCGGTGCGAGCGCCTCCTCGACTTCGCTCGATGCGAACGGTGGTGTTCACGCGCGGTTGCTGGAGCTGCGCAAACGTGTTCCCGATTCCGTCGCGCCGCGGGTGAACGAAGCGCTGCGCGTCGAAGATCTCACGCTCGAACGCGCCCTGCCCGGCTTCCGTTTCAAAGACCTGCTCCCCACCGAGCAGGCGCTGCGCTCGGGTGGCGGCTTCGGGCGCGCCGACGTGAAGCTCACGCTGCTCGACGGTGCCCTGCGCTTCGACTGCACGTGCGGCATGAGTCCGTGCGTGCACGTGCTCGCGGCGATCGACACGGCGCTGGTGTGGCTTCGGTCTGCTCCCGCCAAAGATCTCGAAGAGCTCGCGCGCCCCGCCTGGCAACGCACGCTGGCGAAGCTCGATGCAGCGCTCGCCACCAGCACACCCGTGACCACCGGTGCTGAAGTGCAGTGGCGGCTACGGATCACCGAGGAGATCCACGTCACCGCGTGGGTCGGTGAACGCGCGGTCACCCGCAAGGAGCTGCTGCACTTCGCGCTACCGCTCCTCGACTCGCACCTGGCGCCGCTGCTGCCGGATGACGACGAGCCGGCCTCTCGTGCGCTGCTGGAGGGACTCATCGATCATCCCCGCGCCGTGCTGGACCGCGCGCCTGAGCTCACCGTACGCATCGAACGGGCACAGGTCGGGCTGGTCGCAGAAGAGCGGCTGGGCTCGGTGAGGGTGAGTGCGGGGCTGGAAGGTGCTGCGCTCCCGCCGTACCTGGCAGATCGCGTTCGCCGCGCTGAACCCGAGGAGCTGATCTTTCTCTGGGATGAAGGGCCGCGCCAGCTGACGCTGCTCGACGTGAAGCCCGAGCTGCGTGAGCTGCTCGGCGTGTTGCAGAAGGAGAACGCCGTCTTCCCGCCCGAGAGTCACGGCGCGTTGCTGGAGTCGCTCTCCAAGTGGGCGCAGCGGCTGCCGGTCGCGATGCCGCGCAGTGTGCTGGGTGAGTCGGTGCCGCCCACCCTGCTCGCGGTGCTCCGGCTCGAGGCGAGACCCAAAGGCGCGGTCGAGCTCGAGGTGCGAATTCGCGCGCTGCCCGATGCCGCTGCGATGCTGCCGGGCAACGGTCCTCGTGATGTGCACCTGCGCCGCGGTGAGAAGGCGGTGCACGCGGTTCGGGATCTCAAGGCCGAGGTCGCCTTCGCGGAAGCGCTCTGCACCGAGCTGCCGCTGTCGAAGGCGGAGGTGCTCGAGGACTTCCCCTTTCACTTCCGCTTCGAGCACGCCGAAGACGCGCTGACGCTGGTCGATGCGTGTTCACGCAGAACCATCGCTCCCGAGTTGGAGTGGGTGGGCACCCCGCTGCGCAGTCTGGGTGGCACCGGGCCGCGTGCGCTCAAGGTGACGGTGAAGAATGACCTCGAGTGGTTCGGGGTGTTGGGTTCGCTCAGCGTCGAAGGAGAACGGGTCGAGCTCGCGCGGCTGCTCGATGCAGCGCGCCGGAAATCGCGTTGGGTGCAGGTCGAGGCGCACACGTACATCGAGCTGAACGAAGTGCTCCGGCGTCACCTCGAGCGCGTGGCGGATCACGTGCACGTGACGAAGCAAGGGCTGCTGGTCGGCCCCGCCGCCACGGAAGCCCTCAAGTCGCTCGAGGCTGCAGGCGCCACGCTCGAGGCGGATGCCGCGTGGGAGAAGCTGGCGGATCGCATCGAGGGTGCACGCAAGCTCGAGCCGAAGCTCCCGCGCGGGTTGAAGGCGAAGCTGCGGCCGTACCAACTCGAGGGCTATCAGTGGCTCTCACGCCTGGCGGCGATGGGTGCAGGCGCCGTGCTGGCCGACGACATGGGCCTGGGCAAGACGGTGCAGGCGCTCACGTTGTTGCTCTCTCGCGCCGCGGAAGGACCTGCGCTCGTGGTGGCGCCCACGTCAGTCGCCTTCAACTGGAAAGAAGAGGCCGAGCGGTTTGCGCCTTCGCTGAAGCTGCACCTCTACGCCGACCTCGACGATCGCGCGCAGAAGCTGGGGCCTGGTGACGTGCTGGTGATGAGCTACGGGTTGCTGGTGCGCGACGCGAAGCAGCTGGCGAGCCGCCAGTTCGCCACCGTCGTCTTCGACGAAGCGCAGAACCTCAAGAACGCACACACACAGCGGTTCCTCGCCGCGAAGGCGCTCAAGGCCGGGTTCCGCGTCGCGCTCTCCGGCACGCCCATCGAGAACCACCTCGGTGAACTCTGGGCGCTCTTCGCCCTGGTCTTCCCTCCGCTGCTCTCGAACTGGGAATCGTTCCGCGCGCGTTTCGCCATTCCCATCGAGACGCAGACCGATCCGACGGCTGCGCCTGCGCTCGGCCGCATTCTCGAGCCGTTCCTCTTGCGGCGGACGAAAGCAGAGGTCGAGACCGAGCTCCCGTTGCGCACCGAGGTGCGCGTACCGGTGGTGCTCTCCACACCCGAGTGGGAGCTCTACGAAGACACCCGCCTGGCCGCCTTGTCCGATCTCGAGACGCCGACGAGGGTGATGAAGGATCAGGAGCGGCGGGTGCAGGTGCTCGCGCTCCTCACCCGGCTTCGCCTGGTCGCCTCCCATCCGCGGCTGCACGTGGAGAACTCGCAGATCGTCTCCTCGAAGCTGAGCCGGTTGCTCGAGCTCATCGACGAGCTGCGCGCAGAAGGTCAACGGGCGTTGGTGTTCAGTCAGTTCACCTCGCACCTCGCGCTGGTGAAGGAAGCGCTCGACGAACGCAGCATCGGCTACGTGGAGCTCGACGGCAGTACGCCGCGCAAGGTGCGTACGGAGCGGGTGCGCGAGTTTCAGGACGGCAGCGCGCCGATCTTTCTGCTCTCGCTCAAGGCGGGCGGCGTGGGGTTGAACCTCACCGCGGCGACGAACGTGATCCACCTCGATCCCTGGTGGAATCCGGCCGTGGAGGATCAAGCCTCCGATCGCGCGCACCGCCTGGGCCAGAAGCGGCCCGTCACCATCTACCGGCTGATCGCCATGGGCACGGTCGAAGAGCAGATGCTCACGCTGCACGAGCGCAAACGCACGCTGATCGCCCACGTGCTCAGCGGCAAGAGCCAGGCAGGCAAGCTGGAGACCGATCAGCTCATCGCCTTGTTGCGCGCTTCTCCAGCCACGAGCGAATGAGCGCGTCGATCGAGAGCCGCCCCGGCCCGCCCAGCAACACCAGCACCGAGATGCAGCAGTAGAGCGCGGCGAGTTCCCACTTCCCGAACGGATCGCCCTTCGACACGTGGAACTGCACCGCGACCAGCATGGTGCAGATGATGCCGAACGAGGCGATCACGGAGAGCAGACCGACCGCGAGGCCGAGCCCACCGAAGAACTCGGCGAAGGCCGCGAGGAACTGGAAAATCGCAGGCGGCGGGTTCTCGGCCTTGTCGAGCCAGTGAAACGGATCCTGGATCTTGCCCCAGCCGTGGCTGGCCATCGAGAGGCCGGCAAAGACGCGCAACAGCAGCAACCCCACCGAGGCCGGCGTGGTGGGAGGTGGTGGAAAGATCATCGTGCTGAAATTCATGATGCCGGCTCTTACTCGGCGTTCCGCCCCGATGCCCTGCCCACTCGGTCGAGACGTGGCCCACGCCCGGTGGCATCCTCCGGGGCGATGAGTACCGGCACCCGCGATCCCCTGTCGGACACGCTGCAACACGAGGTGGCGAAGAAGCCTGCCTCAGCAGAGCAGCACCAGGCGACGGTGGTGGTGGTGCAGGGCTCTGAGGCCGACCTCGGTGCACATGCGCGGGTGCTGGTGCGCGCCGTCATCGGGCGCGATCCCGCAGCTGAACTGTCGCTGACGGATCCCGGCGCCTCGAAGCAGCACGCGGCGATCGAGGTCCTCGATGACGGCACCTACCTGTTGCACGACCTCGGCTCGAAGAACGGCACCCTGATCAACGGCACGCCGGTGACCACCCCGTTCCCGCTTCGCGATGGAGACAAGATCGCGATCGCCGGGACCGTGTGCCGCTTCGTGCTGGCCGACGCGATCGACGCTGCCTTCCATGCGCAGGTCGACGCGATGCTCTCGACCGATGCGCTCACCGGCCTGCTCGCGTACCGCCGCTTCGATGCTGCGCTCGATGAGGCGCTCCGCACGGCGCAGGCCACGGGCACTCCGCTGACGTTGATGGTGCTGGACCTCGATGGGCTCAAGGCGATCAACGACGCGCATGGTCACGCGATGGGGGCGTTCACCATCGGCCGCGTGGGGCGCTTGTTGGCCGAGGTGCTGGGGACGGCCGGTGTGGCGACGCGTTTTGGCGGCGATGAGTTCGTCGCGTTTCTGCCAGGGCTTCCGAAAGACGCGGGCCTGGAGCTCGCGGAGCGACTCCGCTCACGCGTCGAGAAGGAGAAGTTCCTGCGGGAGGGACGCAAGGCCGACGTGACGGTCAGCATCGGCGTCGCCAGCTTTCCCGAGCGGGCCCGGGAGCGGAAGGCGCTCTTCGAAGCGGCGGACCGGGCGCTGTACCGGGCGAAGGCCCGAGGGAAGAACCAGGTCGCGACCTGACCTCGAGGTGCACCCGCGACGGCTTCGCGTGCGGGTGGCGGAGAAAGAAGAGGAACAAACCGTGAGAGGCCGAGCGGTCGAACTACGCAGCAGTCTCCGTCGATGGGCCACCAGCGATGCAGCTGCGGCGTGAGGGGAAGGTAAAGGTGCTGATCGAGCTGTCAGCTCACCGGTGCCCGGAAGGTGAAGGCGCCATCCACCAGGGAGATGAGCGGCCCGATGCGCGGGCCTGCGGAATAGAAGTGCTTGTCGGCGGTGAAGGCCCACCGCACGCCGAGCTCCGTCATCAGCGAAAACGAGCTGCAGTCGGTCAGCGACAGGCGAGGCACCTTCGGAGCGAGCTTGCGAAACTGGCGGATGGCCGCATCGAACCGGGGCGTAGAGACGTTGAGCAGCATCAACTGGCGGGCCTTGAGCTGCGCGTCGAGGTCATCGAGGAATTGCAGCACGACGCGCGCGCCCGCGAACAGATGCAGCTGCGTCAGCGTCTCGTCGAGCACCCAATCAGAGGTCATCATCGTCCAGCCTTCGTCGGCCAGAAACTGATCCACCTCGAGCGCAACCTCGTGGCCCGCGTCGCCGCGATTGGCGAGAGCGATGTACGCCCAGGTGTCGATGAAGCACGTCTTCACGGCTGGTACGGGGTGATCGGCTCGGCGGCGATGAGGAGCCGAGTCTCGTAGGTTTCGCTCAAGTCAGCGGGCCCATCGAAGTAGCCGGAACGCAGCCGCTCACGCGCCGCCTTCGCACGCGCTGCGAGTTCCTGTTGGTCGCCCGCGCCGTCGTACCTTGCAAGGACCAGCTCGAGGCCCTCGGCCACCAGATCGCGCGCGTTGACGCCCAGGCGGCCGGCCATCGCCTTGAGACGTGCGTGGAGCCGGTGCTCGATTTCGAAAGTGGTCTTGACGGTCTTCACGCCATCGACCGTATCAGTGAAGGAGAGCTCCCGTAAATACGGCAGGCCAGCCGCCGGGCACGTACTCGCCTTGCCGTCCGCTTGCCTGAGTCAGGGGCAGATGCCGGCGGATTTCAATGAGCTGAAGCTCACGCCCAGAAAGTACGCCCTCGACTTCGCGCGGGATGAACGATGGAGTGAGCCACGATGTTGAAAGTGATTCCCCTCGGGGGCCTGGGCGAAGTCGGCATGAACACCATGGTCCTCGAGCACGCAGGTGAACGCGTGCTGATCGACTGCGGCCTGATGTTCCCCCGCGGAGACCAGCCCGGTGTCGATGTGGTGCTCCCTGACTTCACGTGGCTCAAGGCCGCGGCGGAGTCGCTCAAGGCCATCGTGCTCACGCACGCGCACGAAGATCACATCGGCGCGCTCCAGTGGCTGCTGCGTGAAGTGAACGTGCCGGTCTACGGCACCGCTTTCACGCTCGCGATGGCCCGGCACCGGCTCACCGAAGCGGGCATCACCGGCGACCTGCGCGAGATGGCGCCGCGTTCGCAGTTCAAGGTGGGCGAGTCGTTCACCATCGAACCGCTTCGTGTCTCCCACTCCGTGCCCGATGCGGTGGGCTTGATGGTGAAGACGCCCGTGGCCACGGCGATCCACACCGGCGACTTCAAGCTCGACGGCATGCCCATCGACGGCGAGATCACCGATCTCGAGCGCATGGGCGAGCTCGGAGAAGAAGGCGTATCGGTGCTGCTCTCCGACTCCACCAACTCGGAAGTTCCTGGGTGGACCGGCAGTGAGCGCGTGGTGAAGGAGACCTTCGAGCGGCTCTTCGGCAACATCAAGGGCCGCATCGTGATCGCCATGTTCGGCTCGCACCTGCACCGCGTGCGTCACGCCATCGAGCTCGCGCGTCAGTTCGGGCGCCGCGTCTTGCTGCTGGGCCGCAGTCTTCAGCGCAACGTGGAGCTGGCGCAGTCGGTCGGCATTCTCGAGCAGTACAAAGACGTGCTGGTGCCCTTCGAGGCGGCCGCGATGATCCCCGGCTCGCAGCTGCTGATCCTCTGCACGGGTGCGCAGGCCGAACCCCGCGCTGCGCTCCAGATGATGCTCAACCCCGAGCCCGGCCCGCTGCGCCTCGAGCCGACGGACACGGTGATCTTGAGCTCGCGCACCATTCCGGGAAACGAGTCGGGGGTGAGCGGGCTGATCAATCGGCTGCTCGCTCGTGGGGTGCGGGTGATCACCGCAACGCAGGAGCCGGGCATTCACGTCTCCGGTCACGCGTCACGCGATGAACAGCGGCGCGTGCTCGAGGTGGTGAAACCGAAGCACTTCGTACCGATTCACGGTGAGCTGCGTCACCTGCACGGCCACCTCGCGCTGGCGAAGGAGGTCGGACTCAAAGACGACCAGCTCTTCCTCGCGGCCGATGGTGACGTGATCGGCTTCGACGAATCGGGCGCACGCACCATGGGCCGGGTGCCCGCGGGCCGGCACCTGATGCGTCGTGAAGGCGTGGCGCCGGTGAGCGAAGCCGCGCTGCAGGAGCGCCGGTATCTGGCCGAGTCGGGCCTGGTCATCGCGGTGGTGGTGCTCCAGCTGGGCTCGGGCCGGATTCTCAATGGGCCGGTGCTTCAGCCGCAGGCGCTGCAGGGCGATGAGATGGCAGCGTTGCCGCTGGCCACCGAGAACGCTCGCAACGTGCTCAACCAGCTCTCCGAAGCCATGCGCTGTGACGACGCCCGCGTGCGCGAGGAGATCGTGCGCGGGGTGCGGCGGGTCTTCAAGCAGCTGCTCGGCACCCGCCCCACGGTGGTGCCCATCGTGGTTCGCCTGCCCTGACCGCAACTTTCGCCACATGGCCAGTGCGGAACCACCGACGGCGGCCCGTGAAGAGCACTGAGCAGTCCGTCATGTTCCTCCTGCGACCGACGGTCAGAAACTTCGGTAGCGTGATCGGGGATGAAGGTCTCAGATCGAATTCTGCTCAACGGCACCATCATCGGCGCGGTTGCGCTCATCGGCGTCGCGGTGGTGGGCGGGGCGACCTGTCGCGCCCGCGTCTCGGGCATCAGGGCGCAACGCCTCGAGGGTGTTGCATTCGGTGCCCGTCACAGCTGGTCGGAGTGCATCGCCGAAGCGATACGGCGCGTCGGCCCCCGGACGGACTCGATGGTTCATGCCGAGCGACAAGCATTCTTCAGAGCGTGTCTGCTCAACACCGTGCAGCCGAAGGGCGCGTGCGCCGATGTTCCTGGTCCGGGCCCGGTTCGCCCGTGGGCGCGAGACCTGTGCGCTGACGCAGGGGTGCAGCCAGGGACACAGACCGCCTTCAACTGCGAAGTGATGATGCCGGTGCTGCAGGCGAGCTGCGGTACCGTTGACGGACTCGACGATGCCGGCGACGTCGAAGGCGATTGATCGCGCGTCGTGATCAAGCTCAACGAAGCACCAGCGAATCAGGCGAAGAAACCGGGAGCGGCGGGCGGATCCCAACGCGTGCAACGTGCTGATGGATCCGACGCGTCGTATGATCGGAGTTCATGAACAACCGGCACCTCCTCACCCTCGCGGCACTCGAAGGGCTGGTGATGGCCAGCGCGGTGATTCGCGTCGCCATCCCCGGGCTGGGCATCGACTTCGAAGATCAACGCCAGATCATCTGGCTGGCGCTGACCCTGTTCATCGCGGCGAGCTCGGTGGCCCACTTCGTCGTGCGTACGGCGCGGCTGGGCCCCAAAGTGGCCGCCGGCGAGCCGGTGGAAGATGACCGCAAGCAGATCCTCACGGTCTCATTGGCGATTCTGGCGGCGGCCGGCCTGCTCTCCCTGGCCGGTCCTCAGGCGTTCGCGCGCCTGCTCGGATAGCGGGCCTAAGTCGCAACCAGCCGCGGGCCTGTGCTAGGGCCGCCGGACGATGTTTCTGACCACTTTCCTGTCGGCCCTGCTGGCTGCCCCTGCCGCTCCGAACGCCGAAAAGCCCATCAAGCCGCTGCCCACCCTGGGCAAGGAGCCGAAGGTCGACGGTGAGCTCAAAGACCTCGCGCCCGCGCAGGACTTCAAGATGCCCGAGTCGGCCATCGGCTCGTCGTCGAGCGTGGGCCTCAAGGCGGCCTTCAAGAAAGACACGCTGTTCCTGGGCGTGACCGTCAACGACGACAAGCTGCTGGGCGGCGATCAGCTCGACGTGACGCTCTACTTCCCTGACTCCGGCACCACCTCGAAGGGCGTGGTGTACCGCTTCGGCGCCGACGGCCTGCGTGATGCGCCGGCCGACATCGGAGCGCCCGCTTTCGCGCAGGCGTTGGTGAAGGCCGCCGCGGTGCCGAGCAAGACGGGCTACGTGTTGGAGATCGCCGTGCCCGCGCGCGCCCTGCCCCGCTTCCAGGCGTTCAAGCAGCTGGGCCTTTCGATCTGCGTGGACTACGCCGACGTCGACATGGAAGGCGGCGAGGCCTCGAAGATCACCAGCTGCCCCACGGGCGAGATGGCCACCGGTCCGACGCGTGTTCCTGATGAGCTGCGCAAGAGCCTCAAGCTCACCCCCACCGCCGACGTGGAAGGCATCGAAGCGCGCGAGAAGGGTTGGCTGGGGTTCTCCAAGCTGCACTACCCGACCTGGGCGCAAGGCGACGAAACCTTCACCCAGGAGTCGCTCGCCGCGCTGATCGCCGGTGACACCGCCATTCCGCCCGCGTCGGTCGCCCTGCCTGCGGTCAAGCTGGTGCTCAACGACAACCGGCCGATCTTCACGATTCTCACGGGCAAGAACCCGTACGTGAAAGAGAAGTGCGTCTCGGAGAACGAGCTGCGCATGGCGATGTACGTGACGAAGGATCGCACGGCGAGCCGGGTGCTGGAGTGGCCCGCGGCGACCTGCAAACTGGGCCGGGCGATGCGCCTCGAGCTCGGCGCAGAAGGTTCACTCGAGATTGGTTACACCAGTGGCACCACCCACCACTTCTCGTGGACGGTGGATCACTTCGAACGCAGCGAGCTGGGGATGAAGCAGTGACGAAAGCAAACGTGGCGAAGAAGTCTTCGAAGAAGAACCTCTACATGATGACGCTGGGTTGCCCGAAGAACCGGGTCGACAGCGAGGTGATGCTCGGCTCGCTCCAGCACAAGGGCTACACGCTGGTGCAGGAGCCCGAGGGCGCCGACGTGATCGTGGTGAACACCTGCGCGTTCCTGAAAGCCGCCGAGAAGGAGTCGGTCGACAGCATTCTGGAGATGGCCGAATACAAGAAGGCCGGCAAGTGCAGCACCCTGGTGGTCACCGGCTGTCTGGTGCAGCGCCACGGCGACGCGCTGCTCAAGGAGCTGCCCGAGGTCGATCACTTCCTGGGCACCAGCGCCTACTTCCAGATCGGCGATCTGCTCGCGGCTGAAGCCAGCCCGCGTCAGGTGATCCCCGACCCCGAGTACATTCACTCGGCCTCGGTGCCGAAGGTGAACTCGATGCCCGGGTACACCGCGTACCTGAAGATCTCCGAGGGCTGCGACAACAAGTGCGCGTTCTGCATCATCCCCAAGCTGCGCGGCCTGCAGCGTTCGCGCACCATCGAAGACATCGTGAAGGAAGCGCACCAGCTGGCTGACTCCGGCGTGATGGAGCTCAACCTGGTGGCGCAGGATCTCACCGCCTACGGCCACGATCTGCCGGGCAAGCCGAAGCTGCACGACCTCTTGAAGGAGCTCGTGAAGGTCGACGTGCACTGGATTCGCCTGCACTACGCGTATCCGCGCGTGTTCCCCGATGAGCTGATCGAGGTGATGGCGAAGGAGAAGAAGATCGCCAAGTACCTCGACATGCCGCTGCAGCACGCGAGCGATCGGCTGCTGCGCTCGATGAAGCGGGGCCGTGAGTCGATGTTCCTGAAGGAGCTGGTCGCGAAGATCCGCGCGCGGGTGGGCGGCTTGTCTTTCCGCACCTCGATGATCGTGGGCCTGCCGGGCGAGACCGAAGAAGACTTCGAGATCTTGAAGGACTTCGTGAAGGAGCAGCGCTTCGAGCGCCTCGGCGTCTTCCAGTACTCCGATGAAGAAGGCACGCCCGCCTTCGAGATGGAGAACAAGGTGCCCAAGCGCACCATCGAGCGCCGGTGGCGCGAGATCATGGCGATCCAGAAGAAGATCAGCCGTGAGCAGAACAAGAAGCTCGTGGGCACCACGCTGGAAGTCCTGGTGGAAGGCCGCAGCCCCGAGACAGACCTGCTGCTGGTCGGCCGTCACCAGGGCCAGGCGCCGGAGATCGACGGCAACGTCTACATCAACGACGGCATGGCGTACCCGGGTGAGCTGGTGACCATCGAGGTCACTGAAGCGCACGACTACGACCTGGTCGGCAAGGTGATCGCACGTCACGATCCCAAGCAGCGCAAACACACGGCTCGCAACGAAGTGCCGGCGCACGTGCGAGGCGGCGAAAAGATCATCAGCCCGCCGACCTGGCTCGCCCCCCGCTGAGGGCAAGAGGTCGAAACGAGGTCCCCTCTCCCTTCCGGGAGAGGGTCAGGGTGAGGGCCTAGCCGACCTGCTCGGCGTACGTCATCACCAGGTACAGCACGGCCTCACCACCACCGGCGTTCCGGTACACGTGAGGCTGATCCGCCTCGAACAAGATCGCATCACCGGCCTCGAGCTTGTGCACCTCGGCCCCCATCAGAATCTCCACGCTGCCCTTGGCGACCACGAGATTCTCCGTGGTCCCCGGCGCATGCGCATCGGCCTTCTCCACGCCCTTCGCGCTCAGCTTGAGCTCGTAGAACTCGACGCGCCGCGGCTCGTCGTAGGGAAACAACGCGCGCGACTGAAACGAACCGTCGCTCGACATGAGCCGCTTGGCCGCGTCGCTGCGCATCACCTTCGCGCCGCTGGTCTGGTTGCTGGCGATCAGCGCGGAGAACGGAACGTCGAGCGCGCGCGCCATCTTCCACAACACGTTGATGGTCGGTGCGCTCTGGCCGAGCTCGACCTGGCCCAACATCGCGCGTGAAACGCCGGAGGACTGCGCGAGGCGCTCGAGGGAGAGGCCTCGTTCGGTGCGCAGGCGCTTGAGGTTCTTTCCCACCACGGGCGCGAGATCCGTCGACGGCTCGGTGGATTCGGTTTCTGCGGGCTTCTTGGGCTTGGGGGGGCGCGCCATGCGGTGGACTCTCGCAGGGCGCGGTGAAGCGTCAAGGCCGGCAAGGATGCTCGGCCCTCACCCTGACCCTCTCCCGAAGGGAGAGGGGAACACGTCAGAAGCCGATTCCCAGGCAGCCCCCGATGGTGATGCCCCGGGTGGCCTGGCTCAGGGGGATCGCCTCGATGAAGGCGGCCCCGAACAAGGTCACCCCGGTGAACGTCGCCCGCGCCGCTTCGCTGGTGAAGTGCAGCCCGAGGCGAAGCCGGGTGAGCAGCTCCCAGGTGTTCACCCCCGGAGC
>JANODF010000476.1:0-3400 GCA_031412555.1 Archangium sp.
GTCGGGCACGGCCGTCACCTCTGCCTGCAAAGCGACACGCGCTGTGCCGACCTTCAGCACCGCCGAGAGGAGCTCAGGTTGAGTACCCACCAAGCTTACGGTGACCGACTCGTCGCTGCCACCCGCGAGCGTCACCTCCGCCGGGGAAACGACGAATGGCGGCTCGGCTGACAGCGACACCGAGGTGCGCGCGCGGCCGGTGTTTCGAATCGTGGCAACGAGCTGTCTTTCTTGCCCGACGTAGACGCGGCCGAAATCCAGCAGCACCGGAGCCACCTCGACCTCTGAAGTGGCCATCATCGTGCGTGGAGCACAGGTGCAGGCAGGGACCAGCAGCAACAAGGCCCAGGGGAGTCGGATGTTCGCGACCATTCTCATCTTGGTCCAAGCCTGACCCGGGACCCACCAGGAACCACCCCTCGGATTTGATGAACGCGCGCTCGATCACCCAACCTGAGACTTCGGGCTAACCTGATCGAAATGCTGCCTCTGCGATTGGTCTGTGTGCTCTCGATGTCCGCGACGCTGTTGCTGAACTGCGGCTCACCTTCTACATGCGACAGCACGCGGTGCATCGGCTGCTGTGACTCGCAGGGAACATGCGTCGCCGGATCGAGCACGACCGCCTGTGGCACCCTGGGAAACCAATGCCAGGTCTGTGCCTTCCCCGCCCTCTGCCAGGCGAACGTCTGCACCACCATGTCGAGCGGATCAGGGGGAGGCCGGGGGACAGGCGGCGGCACGGCAGGCACCGGCGGCGGCGTGACGGGGACTGGCGGCGGCGTGGCGGGGACAGGCGGCGGCGCGACGGGGACTGGGGGCGGCGTGGCAGGCACTGGGGGCGGCATGGCAGGCACTGGGGGCGGCATGGCAGGCACTGGCGGTGGCGTGGCGGGCACTGGCGGTGGCGCAGCGGGCACCGGCGGTGGCGTGGCGGGTACGCCGAATCGCCCCCCTGTCATTGCGCAGCTCTCGTGGAGTTCGCCCACCGTCTACCCGTCTGGCAGCTCCGTTCTCACCGCGACGGTGACCGACCCCGACGGGCCGGGCAATCTTGCGGGGGGAAGTCTCCACCTCACGACCGGCGCCCTGGTCGGCAGCTTTTCGGGCGCGGTAGGCAATTACACCTACGTCTTGAATTGGCAGAACCTGCCCACCAGCGTGACGACCTTCGGTATCGCTGGCCGCTCGCTCGAACTCGAAGCGCGCTTCTTCGACGCCGCCTCGGCCACGGCGACTCAGCGAACGACGATTTCTTTGGACTGCGGTGGGTTCAACGACAGCGCGTGCAGTGGACAGTGCTTCAATCTCGCCGCTGACCAAAACAACTGTGGTCAATGTGGCCGGCCGGTACCGAACAACGGCACCTGCAACAACGGCATACCTGAATGTCTCTCTGGCCAGACAGACTGCAGCGGCAACTGTGTGTATCTGAACACCGACGACATCAATTGCGGAACCTGCGGCAACTCGTGCTTCACCTGGGCTTCGTCGCGAGGCTTCTCGAACCTGGGAAGGTGCGAAGCGAGCAAGTGCCAGGCCATCTTCACCACCACCACGAGGGCCGCCTGCAACACGATTTGCGCTCAGCGTTCGAGCACCTGTCAGCTGAGCCTCGGGGGCGTGGCTGCATGCGGGGTCACCGGCATTGCGGCGTGTGCCGCTTACAACGGGTGCCCGCTGGACTTCATCACCTGCCCCACGGTCCCCGCGGCGACCAAGACCGGCTGTGCCTTCGTTCAAGTCAGCTGCGTCTGCGGCTCACCCTGACGCCCGTGCTCGACAGCACTTCGGAACCAGCTGGGTCGTCGAGCGCTGAATCCGAGGGGTGGCGGAGTCGGCTCCGGGGGTCACAGTCGCAAATGCGCTTCGTTCTCATCGCTCTCACCCTCGCGACGCTGGCAGTCGGTTGCCGCTGCGAGCCCCAGCTCAGACCAACCACCGGGGGCCTCGAGGTCACGCCCAGAGAGTTCCAGTTTCCGCCGCTCTACGTGGGGGCCCGGGCGACTGCGCTGGTGACGCTCACGAACACCGGTCCCGCTGGCCTCGACGTTTCGCTCTCGACGCAGGCCCCTTTTTCGAGCCCCCCGGAGCTGCGGTTGGGTGGTGGCGAGTCTGCGACCGTCGAGGTCGAGTTCGCAGCCCGCGTC
Source organism: Archangium sp. (assembly GCA_031412555.1). GTDB lineage: Bacteria > Myxococcota > Myxococcia > Myxococcales > Myxococcaceae > Archangium_A. The sequence continues at coordinate 2,151 of JANODF010000476.1, forward strand.
GTAGGGGAAGCCGAGGGTCTCCTCGTCGTGACTGCCGACGCAAAGGAAACCGAGGTCAGCCTTCGCGCGAGCGCCCTTCCTCCTCTCTCGTGCCCTTCGGCGGAGTGTCGCTCGAGCGTCTTCGACCCGCAGGCAGGCGCGTGCGTCACGACGCCCCTGGTGGACGGCGCAGTCTGCAACCCCGGCTGCGGTGCGAGCGGTCTGTGCGTGACGGGTGTCTGCCGAGCGCAATCGGCTGGACTGTGCGACGACGCCGACCCCTGCACGGTCGACGCTTGCGGCGCTGATGGTCGATGCGTCGCGCTGCCCCTCACGTGCCCCGTCTCGAACTCGTGTCAGCTCGCTTCATGCAGGCCGGGCGTCGGCTGCGTGGAAGAGCCGGTCGAGGATGGCGTTGCGTGTGGCGATCGGCTGTGTGCCTCTGCACTGATCTGTCTGGGAGGCAGTTGCGTTCGCGCGGCAACGCCCGACGGTGACCGTCAATGCACCTACGTCGATGTCTCAGTACACAGAGACAGCTCGTGCGTCAAAAACGCGGCAGGGGCGGTGCGCTGTTGGGGCGACAATTCCCGCGACCAGTTGTTGCGCGGCGCTCCCAGTGTCAGCGAGGCGCCAGGCGCCTGGCCCATCGGCGTTCCGGTGGACTCCTTCACAGGGCAGAACATTCTGTGCGCGATTTCCAGCGGCCGGGTGAGCTGCCCTGACAATCGCCCCGTCCAGCTGGATGCAGGTGATGACCTCTGGGCCGAGTACTTCCCCCAAGGTGGTTGCGGCGGAGGAGGGGGGCCCAGTGGCGTGCTCGCAGATGGCGGCCTGCGCGCATGCCTCTCTCACCCAGCGCTCGCCGGTGTCGAGGTCACGCGCTTGAGGACTTCGCTCTTCCACGCCTGCGCCCTCGAGGCAGACGCCGGCGTGCTGTGCTTCGGTACCTCTGCGGGCTCGTTCCTTGACGGCGGCGTCGGGGCTGGAGCAGCACACATCGATACCCCACCCGTCACTGAAGTCGTCCCCACCTTCGACAGGAACACCTGTGTGCTCGGGCTTGCGGGCGACGTCACCTGTTGGGGGCTCCGCCCCGCTGAGTTCCCGCGGCCCACGGCCCCGTGGAAACACATCGCTCCTCGAAGCTACAGCGGCCTCACCTACGGCCATCGCACCGACAGTCTGGTGGAGCGCTGCGAGCGGCGCGTCAACGATGCCGGAACACTCGAGGAGTGGCAGGCATGCACGCTGATCCCCGACGCAGGCCC
>JANODF010000477.1:0-9449 GCA_031412555.1 Archangium sp.
TCCTTCTTCGACGAACTGCCGCCCTTCCGCGGGCACCTGCGACGTGGCGGAGTTCTGCACGGGTTCGGCGGTGCAGTGCCCAGCCGACGCGTTCATGGGGGCGATGGTGTGCCGCGCGTCAGCGGGCGGGTGCGACGTGGCGGAGAGCTGCAGCGGATCTTCAGCCGCGTGCCCTGCGGATGGATTTCAGCCGTCGTCCATCGTGTGTCGCACGCGAAACGGCGACTGCGACGTCGCGGAGAACTGCACGGGTTCAGCCGCAGCGTGCCCCGGCGATGCGCTCGCAGGGACAGCCACAATATGTCGCGGCGCGACCGGACCGTGTGATGCGGTCGAGCGATGCAGCGGGTCGAGCAATGCCTGCCCCGGCGATCAGGTTCTTGCGCCTGGCACCGTGTGCGCCGTGCGTGGAGCCGCCGTCTGTGACGCCGACGACATCTGCACTGGCGGGGTGACGTGTCCCTCCCGCCTCGCGAGTGCGGGCACCGTGTGCCGGAGCGCGGTCAGCAACTGCGATGTCAGCGAGGTCTGCAACGGCTCGAGCGATCTGTGCCCCGCAGACGCCTTCCGCCCCAGTCTGACCTCTTGCGGCAATCAGACGTACACAGGGCCGATGCCGCGGAACCAGGTGAACTGCGGCGGGGACAGCACGGGGTCCTGCGGCGGCACCAACCCTGCCTGCCTTCAGGATCAAGACACCTGCTCGGGAAACTCGGCGGCGTGCAACGTCTGCAACTGCAGCTGCATCTGATTGTCCCCCTCTCCCTGCGCCAGCGGGGAGAGGGTCGGGGTGAGGGGCCCATCGAGCACCGCGCAACAGAGCGTCCTCGGACGAACCCAGCCAGAGCGGTCGCCACCATTCGAAAGCCCTCTCCCCGACCCTCTCCCCCTCGGGGAGAGGGAGGCGTTGTTCGGAGGCGTTGTTCGGAGGCGTTGTTCGGAGGCGTTGTTCGGAGGCGTTGTTCGGAGGCTACTTTGCGGCTTCGCGGACCTGGGGTGACGGGTCGCGCTCTCGGACGACCTCCAGGATCAAGGGCAGCTCACGCGGCGGCTTTTGCTTGAGCGCACCCAGCGAAGCGATGCGGCGCTGTTCGCCTTCCTTGAGTCGGTCGGTGACCGCCGCGTCGTCACATCGTCTCGCGTTGGCGTCGACGGCCAGCAGCTGAAGCTCGGCATCGCGCAGCTTGGCCTCGGTCAACCGCCGCGCCTCGCGCGCTCGCACCAGGAACGCGGCGATGTCGTCGGGAAAGTCGTTCTTCTCCTTCGAAGCGCCTTCGATGATCTGCTCCGCGAAACGCGCCATCTCCACCGCGCCACACAGCTCCCGGCTCGCCGAGAGCGCTGAGAGCGGGCCGGGCTCGATCGCCGCATCCGCCACGCCCTTGGCCCACGCCGAGAGCTGTCTGGCCACCACCGCCGACGAGAAGAACTGCCGCCGTTCACGCCGGATGTCCGACCAGCGTCGCAGCACGATCGGATCAGGGTTCAACGCGTCCCACATGCGCTGGTACTCGGTCGACGCACGATCGAGCTGACCGGTGAGATCGAGCAACACCGCCAACGTCAACACCAGCTGCGAGTCGCTGGCTTGCGCCTGCAGCAGCTCCACCCGGGTCGCCACTTCGTACTCGGCGACCGCACGGGGCAGCGAGCGCAACACCCGGCCGAGGCTGTCGAAGGCCCGCTGACGCACCATGGGCGAACGCGCGCTGCGGATCTGCTCGAGGAGCGGATCGATGGCGAGCACGCTGACCTGCGCCCCTGCTTCCTCCGCCGCCTGCCAGCGCTCCAGGGCATCGCGCGCCGCGAACGACTTGACGAGATCATCGAGAGAACGCAACGACTGCCCCGCGAACGCCTGGGCCACCCGCTCATCCTTCGAGCGCTGCAACACGGCCACCTGCTCCGCCCGGGTGAGCCGCGCGGCGAGGTCCGGCAGCTCCCTGGCGAGCGGGGCCTTGCCTGCGAGCACCCGCGCCTGGTCGAGCGCACCCGACACCAACAACCCGTCGAGCTGCAGCGAGAGCAGCTTTTTGCGCGTCTCATCGCGGTGACGGCCCGCGGGGAAATCGCGCAGGTAGTTGTAGAGCGCCTGCGCACTGCGCGCCTCGGCCCACGTCGCGTCGTCGATCCGGGTGTTCGCCTGTTCGACGCGGGGATCTTCCGGGTGCTTGCGTACCAGGGTCTCCAGCGCCTTCGGATCTTCCGAAGTGACCAACTCCTCGAGCTCGAGCTTCGAGAGCTTTGCCTCGATTTCTTCCCGGTGCGCTCCATCGGGGTGATCACGCAGGAACTGCCGCAAGGCGTGGGCGCTGTTGCGCTCCATCGCGGCGTTGAAGCGGATCGACTCGAGCAACTTGCGCACCGTCGGCGCCTTCTCGGCTTCGGGGTACTCCTCGAGGAAACGTTTGTAGGCCACCACCGTGTGCGCGGCCTGCGCGTCGGCGAAGGCGAGCTCCTCCACGCGTTGCTGGGCGGCGTCGATGCCTTCGTCCTTCGGGTTGTCGGCGATGAACCGTTTCCAGCCGTCGAGCGTGTTGAGGCGCGTGGCCGTCTGAAAAGCGCTGTCGCGGCAACCGGCCAGGAGCAGCAGAAGGACGAGAAAGGGACGCACGGGGTGCTCTTACCACTGATGTTCGGCCCTCACCCCGACCCTCTCCCGACGGGCCCGAAGGGAGAGGGAGCACTTATTTGACCTCGACCGGGCCTGGGCGAGGCTGTCTGCCATGCGCTTCCTCCTGCTCAGCGCGGCGTTCGCTCTCGTCGGCACCGGCTGCGCGACCGGTGCGCCCGTCGGCGGCAGGCACCTCTTCGTCGAGCGGTACGAGCCCTTCACCCGGCCGGCAGCGACGCGGGAGATCCCCGAGCTGGAAGAGCGCACGGCCGCGCCCGTGGTGGTGGCTGCGGGTGCCCGCGCGACGGCGGTCGGCACGGCGCAGGGCCTGGTGGGCAAGAACCGCGTGGTGGTGGGCGGCAAACGCTACGGCGACGACTGCACCAGCTTCGTCAAAGCGATCTACGAGCCGCTCGGCGTCAACCTGCTCACCGAGGCCGAGCCCGGCGACAACGGCGTGACCGCGATGTGGCGCTTCGCTTCACGCCACGGGCGCATCTTCGAAGGCGGCCGGCCGCTCCCCGGTGACCTGGTCTTCTTCAAGGAGACCTACGATCAGAACCGCGATGGCCAGGCCAACGACGGGCTGACTCACGTCGGCGTGGTGGAAGACGTCGAGGCCGACGGCACGGTGCTGGTCATTCACCGGGTCGCGCGCGGGGTGGTGCGCTACCGGATGAACCTGAACGCTCCGACTCAAATGAGGACGGCTTCGGGCAAGCGGCTCAATGACTGGTTGCGGACGGAAGCGCCGGGCTCGAAGCCACGGCTGACGGCGGAGCTGTTCGCGGGGTTTGCGACGCTGCTGCCGGTCGAGTCTCGGTTGGCTCAGCGGTAACTACTTGGCGATGGAGGCCAGCATCTCGCGGGCGATCTCATGACGCGAGTTCATGGTGGTGACCTGCTCGAGCTCGTCACGTGCGGCCTGCGCTTCGCCCTTCTTCAACTGCAACCGGGCCAGCAACACATAGGGCCGCAGGAAGGTCTTGTTCGAGCCGCGGGCCTTCAGCGCGATCAGCTGGGCGATCGCCTCGTCGACTGACGAGCCACCGTTGAGCGCGTACTCCGGTTCGATCAGATCGACCCAGTCATCCCGCGTCTCCGTGCGCTGCTTGTAGGCAACCGGCCGGGTGAGCGCCTCGGCGTCACCCAACACGCCCCGCGCCAGCCCGTCGGCGCGAATCATCGCCAGGTGCGCAGACGTACCCGCCACCACGTTCGGCGTCAGGCTCTGCAGCGCGGCGACGCCCGCCTCGAGCTGCGTCTTGAGCTCCTTCGCGGCCACCTGGTTCGCGGCGATCTTCTCCTCGAGCTTCGCGATGTCTCCGGGGGGCCCCTCGTTCGACTTGAGCGAACGCAGGGTGCTGGCGGCGCGGGTGACCTGGCCCTGAACGTCGTCGAGCCGCAGCGCCATGGCGATCACCAGAGCGCCCTGCGTCTCGGGAAGCCCGGGATGCGCGGCCAACACCGAGGTGAGCTGGGCCAGCGCTTTCTCCTGCGAAGCCTGATCGTCGAGCCGCAACGTGGCCAGCGCCTGCTCGGTGGTCTGGATCGCCTCGACCGGAACCGCGCTGCCCAGCAGGTCGCGGCCGAAGAGCCGGTACACCAGCACGCCGGCGAGCACGATCGCCACGATGATCAGGATGACCACGATGGCGCGCCCTGCCCCACCCCCCCGCGCCGCGCGCAGGGCTGCGGCGTCTTCATGGGCCGCTTGCTGGCTCTGCTGAGAGGGCACGCGGAGATCCTGGGGCGAGCCCATCGGCTCGGGCGGCAGCTCGAGCGAGAGAGGCGCCATCGGCCGCTCGCGCAGCACGGGTAGGTTCGGCAGCGTGGTGGCCACCGGCGCTTCGGCCGCGGGCTGCGCTTCGGGCGGCGTCATGTTCGCCGGGTCGTGCAGCAGCGAGACGCCGGGCGGATCCATCATGATCGCGTCGGGCGGCAGCGTGGAGTTGAGATCCATGCGCGCGGCGGTGCCGAACGACGGCATCGCGCCCGGCGGCAAGGTGGTCTCGCCCACGAACACCGAGCTCGCGCCGTCGTCAGCCGGGTCTGCGATGGGCAACGTGCGATCCTGCGTGGTGGACATCGCGAAGAGCTGGGTGCGGTTGTGGCGATCTTGAACCGGGCTCTGCCCTTCGGGAGGCGTCAGCCCTCCGCTCTCGGTCATCGCGAACCGCTGGGTGCGATCGTGGCGGGGCATCTCGGGTGCCGAATCACCGTGCTCTTCGATCACCTGCGCGACGTCGACGCGAACGGTGCTCTCGTTGGGCGCGCCTTCGTTGGCCGACATGCCCGCAAGCTCGACCACGCCCGCGGTCACCTTGGGGATCGCGGCCGGACGGCCGAACATCATCGTCTGGTTCTTCGCAGGCGCCGGCTCGGGCGCTTCAGGCTCCTGCCCGGCGGGAGGCTGGCCGAACAGCACCGTGCGTGACGACTGGCCGGGCATGTCCATGATCGTCTCTTCCGACCCGTCGGACACCGCGTTCGAAGCCGGTGTGCCGAACATCATCGTCTGATTCTTCGGGGCCGCCGGTGCGGGAGCGCCGAACACCATCGTCTGCTTCGAGACGGGCGCGGGGGCCTGCGGTGCGTTGGCTGCTGCCGCGTTCGAGGCCGCGGTGCCGAACACCATCGTCTGCTTGGCGGCCGGGGGCGGAGCGACGGGGGAAGCACCGAACACCATGGTCTGCCGGGGGTTGGGCGCAGCCGGCGGCGGCGGCGCGGCGGCGTTCGAGGCCGGCGTGCCGAACATCATCGTCTGGTTCTTCGCGGCGGCCGCGGGGGCAGCCGGGGGCGCACCGAACACCATGGTGGCCATCGACGGTGCCGGCGGAGCGGCAGGCGGCGGCGGCGCGGCGTTGGAGGCCGGCGTGCCGAACATCATCGTCTGGTTCTTCGGCGCAGCAGGCGCGGGCGGCGGCGTGCCGAACATCATGGTGCTGCGCGCGCTCGGAGGCGCCTGCGGGGCGGGCGGCGGGGGCGCGGCGTTCGAGCCGGGCGTGCCGAACATCATGGTGGTGTTCTTCGCGGGCGCAGCCGGGGGCGGGGGCGCGGGTTGGCTCCCGAACATCATGGTGGTGCTGCCCATGCCCGCTGGCGCCCGAGGGGGCGGCGGAGGAGGAGCGGGCTCAGCGGCGGTCAACCGCGCGGTAAAGACGTGTCCGCACCGGGTGCACTGAACTGGAGCCCCCTGTGGTGGGATCAGCGCATCGTCAAGGACATACGTCGTGGAGCACTTCTCGCACGAGATGAGCACGCGCGGTTTCTACCACACCCCTGCGTCCATCACTCGGATCTCACACGCGGCCTTCAGCGCATTCAGGCGGGTTTCCCCGACCCCAGAGACGGCGTCGATCTCTTCCCAGCTCCCGAACCCACCATCGCGGGCGGCCACCAGCTCGTGGGCCAACGACGGCCCCACCCCGGTCACCAGGGCGAAGTCGGCCTCGGTGGCGGTGTTGCAGTCGAACTTCTGATGCAGGGTGAGCGCCTGCCCGGCCGGCAACGGAGCCCCCGCTTGACAGGTGGCGACGCCATCGGGCCCGAGCTGAACCAGGCCCCCATCGGGGCAATCGAGCGAAGGCGCGGTGACCGGCCAACGCCACGCGGCGGCCAGACCGAGCAGCCCGGCCAGGGCCAGCACGACCGCGATCGCCCGCGGCCGGCTCATGCCTTGGTGTCGAGACCGAATTCGGTGTGCAGCGCGCGTACGGCGAGCTCTGCGTACTTGCCGGGAATGAGGCAGGACACCCGGATCTCCGAGGTGGAGATGGCGAGGATGTTCACCCCTTCAGCCGAGAGGGTCTTGAACATGCGCGCCGCCACGCCGGAGTGCGTACGCATGCCCACGCCGACGATGGAGATCTTCGCGCACTGATCGTCGACCTCGATGGGCCCGGCCTTGAGCGCCTTGACCACCTTCTTCATCACGTCTTGCGTCTTGATGAGGTCGGCCTTGCCCACCGTGAAGGTGAGATCGGTCTTGCCCTTCACCGGCGTGTTCTGAACGATCAGGTCGACGCTGATGGCCCGCTCATCGAGGGCGCCGAAGATCTTCGCGGCCATGCCCGGCTTGTCGGGGACGTCGCGCACCGAGACGCGGGCTTCGTTGCGATCCAGCGCCACGCCACTGACCAGAATGTCTTCCATCGTTGCATCCTCCTCACAGACCAGCGTGCCGGGATCGTCGCTGAACGACGACTTCACCCAGAGCGGCACCTTGAACTTCATCGCGATCTCGACCGAACGAATCTGCAGCACCTTGGCGCCCACCGAAGCGAGCTCGAGCATCTCTTCGTAGCTGATGCGATCGAGCTTCTTCGCCCGGGGGGCGATGTTCGGATCGGTGGTGTAGACGCCGTCGACGTCGGTGTAGATCTCGCACGCGTCGGCTTTGATCGCCGCGGCGATGGCCACCGCGGTGGTGTCGCTGCCTCCACGGCCGAGCGTGGTGATGTTGCCTTCTTCGTCGACGCCCTGAAAGCCGGCGATCACCGCGATCTCGCCCTTCTTGAGGGCCTCGAAGATGCCGTCGGCGTCGATGCGCTTGATGCGCGCCTTGCTGAAGGTGCTGTCGGTCACGATGCGGCACTGGTGGCCCATGAAGCTGCGGGCTTTGCCGCCGAGCGACTCGATGGCGATCGACACGAGGCCGATGGTCACCTGCTCACCGGTGGCGACCACCACGTCCTGCTCGCGCTCGTTGGGCCGCTCGGTGATGCCGTGCACCAGCTTGAGCAGGCGATTGGTCTCGCCGCTCATCGCCGAGACGACCACCACGACCTGGTGACCTGCCTTTTTGGCCGCGATGGCCTTCTTCGCCACGTTCTTGATGCGATCCACGTCACCGACCGACGTGCCGCCGTACTTCTGAACAATCAACATAAGGGGGAGGTCCCTTACTTTGTCGCGACGCGTCACGCGAGTCTCTTGCGAAGCCGGGTGCCGTGGTGGATAGCCCGGGGTCATGACCCAGGCTCTGCAGCTCGACGGAAACACGCTCTCGCTCTCCGACATCCGCGACGTGGCTGCGCGCAATCGCCCGGTGGAAATCACCGCGGAGTCGCTGGATCGGGTGGCGAAGGCCCGGGCCCTGGTGGACAAGGTCGCGGCGGGTGACGAGGCCTCCTACGGCATCAACACCGGCTTCGGCACGCTCGCCGAGGTGCGCATCGAGAAGAAGGATCTGCAGACCCTGCAGCGCAACCTGATCGTCAGCCACGCGGCCGGCGTCGGTCAGCCGCTCTCGATTCCCGAAGCGCGGGGGCTGCTGCTCTTGCGCTGCAACGTGTTGGCGAAGGGCTTCTCGGGCGTACGCCCCTCGACGCTGCGGCTGGCCGTGGAGATGCTCAACCGCGGCGTGACGCCGGTCGTTCCGGAGCGGGGCTCGGTGGGCGCGTCGGGCGATCTCGCTCCGCTGGCGCACCTGGCGCTGGTGATCATCGGCGAAGGTGAAGCGTTCTTCGACGGCGTGCGAATGCCGGGCCGCGATGCGCTCCGCAAGGCGGGCCTCGAGCCGGTCGTGCTGGAAGCCAAAGAAGGTCTCACCCTGGTCAACGGCACCCAGGCGATGTGCGCGGTGGGCGTGCCGACGCTGCTGCACGCGGAAGAGTTGGCCGAGCTGTTCGACATCGCCGGCGCGATGACCATCGAAGGCATGCTGGGCTCGCATCAGCCCTTCATCGAGGCGGTACACGCGGTGCGGCCGCACCCCGGTCACGGCACGGTGAGCACGCACATGCGCTCGCTGCTCAAAGACTCCGCGCTGGTCGAGACGCACGCCGACTGCGCCAAGGTGCAGGATCCCTACTCGATGCGCTGCATTCCCCAGGTGCACGGCGCGGCACGCGAGGGTCTGACCTTCGCTCGGAAGATCCTCGAGGTCGAAGTCAATGCGGGTACCGACAACCCGCTCGTCTTCGCCGCGACCGGAGAGATCATCTCGGCGGGCAACTTCCACGGGCAGCCGATCAGCTTCGCGCTCGACGTGGTGGCCATGTCGCTCACGCAGCTGTCATCGATCAGCGAGCGCCGGGTGGAGCAGATGGTGAACCCTGCGCTCTCGGGTCTGCCACCGTTCCTCGCGCGCAACTCGGGCCTCAACTCGGGCTTCATGATCGCGCAGGTCACTTCGGCGGCGCTGGTGGCCGAATCGCGCATCCTGTGTCACCCCGCTTCGGTCGACTCCATTCCCAGCTCGGCCGGGCGCGAAGATCACGTCTCGATGGGCATGACCGCGGCGCTCAAGGCCCGGCAGGTGGTGGAGCACGCGCGCTACGTGGCGGCCATCGAGCTGCTGGTGGCGGCGCAAGCGCTCGACTTCCGCGAGCCGAAGAAGACGTTGCCGGGCCGTGGCGTGAAGGCGGCGCACGATCTCATTCGTTCGCGCGTTTCGCACATGGACACCGATCGCGAGCTGCACAAGGACATCAACGCGGTCGCAGCCCTGCTCGACTCCGGCGAGCTGCTCGCGACGGTTCGGTCGGCCTGCGCGTAAATCTGCTGAACAGAACACCGGCGGGAGAGATGTAGGACAAGGGCCGACAAGCAGGCATGAAACCGCGTGTCCTTGTATTTCTGTCAGTGATTTCATTCGCTTCGGCGTGCGGCCCGACTCCGCGGACGTGCGATCCGCAGTCCTGCGCGGGGTGCTGCACCGCCGCCGGCGAGTGTGAGTCCGGATCGAGCGCGGCCGCCTGCGGTTCGGGCGGATTGACGTGCAACGCGTGTGGGCTCGACCAGGCCTGCCTCACTGGGTTGTGCATCGCGCGCGGTGAAGGCGGCGGCGCTGCGAGTGGCGGCGGCACTGCGACGGGCGGCGGCACTGCGA
>JANODF010000478.1:0-10134 GCA_031412555.1 Archangium sp.
ACCGCGCCTACACGCCCCGCTTGATGACCGATGCGCTGCTCTCGCTGCTGGAGCACGTGCAGCAAACCCATGCGGGGCCGGTCGACGTGTTGGGGGTCTCCCTGGGCACCGAGTACGTGGCGCGCGCGGCCGCCGAGCGCCCCCACGCGTTCCGCAGCGTGGCCCTCGTCAGCCCAACGGGCTTCACAGGGAGCCGCCGCTTCGTGGGACCAGCAGGGAGCACCCGCGGGCTGCCTGCTCTCCATCGGTTCTTGTCTTACAAGCTCTGGGCTGACCGCCTGTACGGGCTGCTCACGCGGCCGTCGGTGGTTCGCTATTTTCTGAAGCGCACCTGGGGCAGCAAAGCCATCGACGAGGGGCTCTTCGAGTACGACGTTCAGACGGTCAAAGCGCCCGGCGCCAAGCACGCGCCGCTTCACTTCCTGGCTGCCAACCTCTTTTCGGCCGACATCAGCACCGTGTACGAGTCGCTCCAGATGCCGGTGTGGGTGAGCCACAGCGTGCGCGGCGACTTCGTCGACTACCGCGGCCTTTCACGCATGAAGCCGTGGCGTGTCACCGTGTACCCGTCGGGCGCGCTGCCCTTCTTCGAGGTGCCGGAGCGGTTTCACGCCGACTACGACGCCTTCCTCGCGGGGCTTCCCCCACCCGGGTGACCAGCTGCAGCGCGAAGGTCGTTTCCGGCTCGGCTGATGCAGCTGCGTGCCTCGAACGACTCACCTGCAACGGGAGCTCCCATGGACTTTCAAAGTTTCCCCTGGATTGCCGTCTGGATCATTGGCTCGGGCCTCGCGCTCGGCATCGGCGCCCTCCTCGAAAATGCACGCCACACACGCGGAACGCGGCGAGAGAGCGGGCCCCGCAGCGTACCGGGCAAGACCGCGCTGCCGACCTGACCCCGCTTCAAGGCTGGTAGCGCAGGTGGAAGGTGACGCTCGAGCCTTCGACCTGCTCCAACGTGACCTGCGCGTTCTTCGCGCCGACCAGCGCCGCGCCCTGCTCGAGCACGCCGAGGTAATAGGCCGGCCGCCCGAGCACGTCATTGATGTGCACCCGCGAAAGCCGCCACGGCGGTGGCGCATCGAGGTCGGTGACCGTCACGACGGTGAAGTTGTCGCCCGTGCGGAAGGCGCGCTGCAGTCGAGCCAGGCTGCGCGCGGGCCCGACCGTGCGGAGCACCACCGACATCGCGCCTCCAATGAGGGTGCCCTGCCAGGCGTGCACGAAGGCGCGGCCGAGGTCCCGAAGTGCCTCATCGCGCGGTGCGCCGGGCAGCCTCGCCTCAGCCACCAGGTCGAGCCAGTCGCCGACGTGCGTCACGGCCCAGCCCGGGGGGAGCTTCGCGTCGAGGTCGAGACCCTTCTGACGCAGCGCCGACTTGAGCGAAGGCGTCAGGGCAGAACCCGCTGCGCGCACCAAGCCGTCGACCATCATCGGAAAGACCAGCCGTTCAGGTTCCATGGGGCGCATGGGTAATGGCGGCTTTTCCGGGTGTCCAGATGCTGCGCTCGACAGCCAGACCGTGCTCAGCAGTGAGCGGGCACCATCGTGGTCGATGAGCGCTGGACACCCGCTCGCGATGGCCTGAGGTCGCGCGAATCCGTCATAGCGGCTAGTGCCGCCACCCGTGTCCCGAGCGGTGTTGGTGTCGACAGATACTTGTCCGCTATAACGGACGGTGTTACGCATCACGCCCATGACGCGTCAGACGCGCTTTCCCATCGCCGCCGCGCTCCTGCTGGGAGCGACGGGTTGTCAGCCCGAGCTTCCATCGCCCGAAACGCCCGCGCCGCGAGCCACGCTCGCCGTGCGTTCAGCCGACGCCTACGAGCAGAACGTGAGTGGCCTCGTCACGGCGAGCACCGTCTCTCGCTGGGTCGGCGACTGGGCGCAACACAGGCCGGTGAGCGGCGAGCTCATCGTGCTGCAACTCGACGAGGTGGCGGGGAGCCAGCCGTGGATCGCCTCGAGCCAGGGCGTTCGGGCGTACCACGCACCTGAGTTGGTGCGCGTGCTCGAGCCCCGCAACAACGGAGTGCTCGCCGTGGGCACCGCGCCCGCGAATGGCTCGCGCCTCGATACCTTCTTGCGGCGCTTCGACATCGACCCAGCCAATGACCTCGTGCTCCTCGCCTCGGGCAGCGCGACGGATCGCACCTTGAGCCAGTTGACCCGCGCGTGGCTGGCCTTGCGGTACTGGGGCTTTTCCCACCAGCACCTCGCCGTCTTGAACGGATCAGCGAGCGAGGTCACGCCCCTGAGCGCGACCCATCTGCCGCAGCCGTTCACGGGCATCGATCGGGTGCTCGGGCTGCCCGAACAGTTCGAGCTCCTCGCCGACCTCGGCGTGGTGAAGGCCGCGGTGGGCCGCGAGCCGCTCCTCGACGTGCGCACGCGCGAAGAGTTCGAAGGGGGCGCGCCCTCGCTCTCGACCCTCGACGCCACCTGCCTCGACGGGCTCTCGAAGTGCACCGGCACGTTCGGCGGCCACATCGCGGGCGCCACGCACCTGGAGTGGACGCGCTTCGTCGATGCCGGCCGCTTCAGGCCGCTGCCTGAGCTCGAGGCCGCGCTCGCCGAAGTCGAGCTCGCACGCGAGAAGACGACCCTCGTGTACGACGCCGACGGGCACGAGAGCGCGCTGGTGAGTTTCGCCTTTCTCGCCGTGCTCGGCGTGCCCGCGCGCTGGTACGCGCCCGGCTTCGTCGAGTGGAGTGCCCTCAACGCGGGGCATCCCTCCAGCGGCCTTCAGGCGCTGCCCGCTTCGAGCGCGTGGCGCACCGACGTCGCGTCTCTGACTTCGCTCGGCGCCTGGGCTCGAGTCGAAGCGGGGGTGCGGCCGCTCGTGTTCGACGCTGATGCGCCGTCGGCTGACCGGGTGCTCACCGTCGACCGCGCGTACCGGCTCGAGGCTCCAGCGCTTCCCGCGGTCGGCGTCAGCGAAGAGAGCTGTCGCTGACCTGACCCCCCCGTCTCATTTCCCCCACCCCAGGAAAAACAGGAGGCAGTTCCATGTCCACTTCACGTCGACCGTCCCTCGTTGTGCTCATCGCCAGCGCGCTGCTGGCCCTCTCCTCATGCACCCCCGGGCCTCAGCCGGGCCCCGGTACGGGAGGCGGCGGTGGCGGCTCCAGCGTCACCGAGCCCACGCTGCCCCCGGTCGTTCCGGTCGCGCAGCTCACCAACACCTCGGCCGCCGACTACGCCCACAACCGCTTCGGGCTCATCGAGGCGGGCACGCTCGAGGCGTACGCGACGAATTGGCGCACGGCCGACAGCGCAGCGGAGAACGCGGTGGCCAATGGCCGGCCTCGCTACCTGAGCGCCGACGCACGGCTCATCGTGCTGCAGCTCAACCCGGCCAATCGCGCACCGGGTGAGAACTACGTGCCCTCCGACCCCGCGGGGAAGGTCTACGTCTACGAGATCGACGGCTTTCGCTTCAACGAGACGCGCGACACGGGCCTCATCTCGAACTCGGTGCGGTACCAGGCCAGCGGGCCCACCACCGACGCGTGGCTCGCGCGCCATGGCATCGACCTGCGACGCGACTTCATCGTCTTCGCGGCCGGTGAGAACACCGCCAACAACGGCGCCTACGTGCAAGACCTCGCGCGCGCTGTGTATTGGCTCAGCTACTGGGGGACGCCGCTCAACCAGCTGGCGATCGTGAACGGCTCGCTTCAGAAGAACTACACGGGCGCCTTGCGCAGCAGCAAAATCGCCGAAGGCGCCATCTCGAACGACGGCTTCTCGGTCAAGGCGCTGCGCGCAGACCACACCGGCCTCACGCTGCCCCTGGAGGACTTCTTGAAGATCGTCGACGGCAAGCTCGCGGCGACCGGCGTGGTGGGCGGCTTCGACAAGCAGTTCATCATCGATGCGCGCCCCACTCCGCAGTTCACCCGCGAGGCGCCGACCGCGTCATTCGTCAGCACACACCCCGGGCAGTTCATCACCACCGCGTGGAACTCGACGGGTGCGCCCAGCAACGACGCGACGGGCCAGGCGAAGAACTACGTGCTCATCGAAGGCCACGTGAAGGGCGCAGCCACGTTCCCCTGGGCGAACCTGGTCACCGACGTGGGCAATGGAAACTGGAAGTACAAGTCGAAGGCCGAGCTCGAGGCGCTCTTCACGGCCGCGGGGTACGGGCCGGGTGACAAGGCGGACCGCGTGGTGGTCAGCCAGTGCCGAACGAACTTCGAAGTGCAGGTCAACGGCTTCGCGTCGCGCGTCATCCTCGGGTACCCCACGGTGCACTTCGATGGCTCGCTGGTGGAGTACCTGTCGCTCGTCTCGAACCACCCCGATGCGACGCTGAACCTTCAGCCCGCCGATGCGGCGTACCAGTACCGCACCGACGTGGCGACGCGGTCTCAGCGCTACCAGGCCAGCGCCAACCCCGAGGCCCCGGGCACCGTGGAGGATGACGACGGCGTGGTGCCGTACAACGTGGCGAACGGCGCGGGCGCAGCGGATCGCAAGGTGGCGCAAGCCGTGGTGAACCGGAACGCGACGACGACCCGCAAGGCGCTCGACGAGGACCGCGAGTTCAAGAGGTGGGCGCCGCCCGCGCAGTAAGCGGCGAAGGCTCACGCGTCAGAAGGTTGGCGCGTGAGCGCGTTGCGGCCCCGCGCCGCGGTCCTTAGCGTTGGTGATGCGGCACGACGTTGATCAACTGCTCGACACCCTCGCCGGGCTCTTGCGCGACTTCGGCCAGCACGCCTTCGACCTCGAGCGGCAAGAAGCCAGAAAGACCCGCTCGGTCTTCGACCAATGGGCCCAGCACCTGCTCACCGGCGTCGCCGCCCCCACACCTCAAGCGGCGGCCGGGCACACGGGGTTGCGGCAGCTCTTCCTCTCGCACCGCAAGCAGGAGCAGAGCGAGTTTCAGCTCGGGCAAGACGTCCTGCGCGACGTGGTGTGGATGTTCGTGTCCTCACTCAACCGCGAGGTGAAGGCAGATCGCATCGACGACGTGGTGCTGAACGAGACGCTCGCGGGCCTGGCGTCGACGCTGCAGACGGCGTCGCCTGCCGACCTTCGCCGTGAGGCCCTGGCGACGGTGCGCCAGGTGCACGACCTCTTGAGCGTTCGCCGCGAGCGCCAGCAGCGCGAGTACGCAGCCATCGCCAGCCGACTGGAGGCGGTGGGCTCGCAGCTCGAGGTGGCGCGCCGCGAATCGACCATCGATGCGCTCACCCAGCTCTTCAACCGCAAGGCCTTCGACGAGCAGCTCGAGCGCCTGGTCGCGCTGTCGGGCCTGGGGGGCGGCCCCCCTTCGCTGATGATCTTCGACGTCGACCACTTCAAGCAGGTCAACGACACGTTCGGTCACCCTGCCGGCGACGCGGTGCTCAAGGCGGTGGCCCAGACGTGCGTGCGGACCTTCAAGCGCAAGAGCGACTTCGTGGCGCGTTACGGCGGCGAAGAGCTGGTGGTGTTGGTGCGTGACGCCAGCCCGACCGAGGCCCGCTCGATGGCCGAGCGCGCTCGTGAGGCGATCGCTGCACTGGAGGTCAAACACGACAGCCGCTCGTTGCACGTCACCGCGTCGGCGGGCGTCGCGACGCTCGAGGTTCAGGAGACGGGCGCGGCCTGGGTCTCGCGCGCAGACGCTGCGCTGTACCGGGCCAAACACGGCGGTCGCAACCGCGTGGAGGCGTGAGGTCAGCCCAGCAGCCGGGAGAGCAGGTTGCCGGGCTGACCCAGGTACCAGGCCAGGGCGCCCATCACGCTCGAGAGCACGAAGAAGATGCCGCCGATGATCAACGGCACCACCGGCTTCTGAAGGAGCCCAGTCACCAGCAGCGGCGCAGAACCCGAGGGATCCACCAACGCCTCGTGCCGCGTGCCCACTGCGAAGCGCTCGAGCAGACCTTCGCGTTCGTCTTCCCGGTGCGCCTCGCTGCCCGTATCGAGCGCCGTCGACATGCGTCCCTCGGCCTCGAAGACCAGCAGCAACACGCCCTGGCTTTCGGGCCGCGCTTCCCAGTCGAGGCTCGTCACCACGGCCGGCACCCGCTTCCACGAACTCCACGCGCGAAGTCGCTGAGCGGTGCGAACCGCGGTGAACATCAACACCACGAAGCCGCCGCCGAAGAGCGCGGCCAGCACCGAGAGCACAGCGCGAATCGCGGTCATGCCTTCTTCGAAGCCTGCTGCATCGACGCGACCATCTTCTCGGCCTGCGCCTTGAGCGCGCCTGACTTCGGGTGACTGATGACCTTCTGCGCGGTGGCGATGCCTTCGGCCCACTGCTCCTGCCGGCCGTACCAGAGGGCCAGGTTGAGCAGCGGGTCGGGCGCCTTGCCTGCGGCGCGCGAGACTGCCTCTTCGAGGTGGGTCTTCGCTTCAGCCAACGACGCCTCGTCGCCCGTCTCCAGCAACAGCAGCCCGCGGTTGTTGGCCGCCGACCAGTCCGAGGGATCCTGCTTCATCGCCGCCGCGTACGCTGCGAGCGCCTCAGCGGTGCGGCCTGAACCTTCGTGGGCCACGCCCTTCATCAACGACACCTTCGCCGAGCCCTTGCCGCGTTTCTCCAGCGCCTCACACAAGACCAGCGCGGCGTCGTTCGCGTTGCCGCGCGTCAGCTCTTCGGCCAGACCCAGTGCGCCGCCTTCAGCCTTCTCGGCCAGCGCCAGCGCACCGTCGACGTCATCTGCCACCAGCCTCGAGCGCGCCAGCTCAGCCATCAGCCTGCGCTCGGTGGGCATCGCGCCCAGGCCCGCGTTCAGAATCTCCACGCCCTTGTCGGTCTGGCCCGTGGCCGCGAGCAGTCGCGAGAAGGCGAGGTAGCCGGGCACGAAGTCGGGCCGCAGCTCGATGCACTTGATCAACTCTTCCGCCGCGTCGGCCATGCGACCGGCCTGGGCCAACGACTCGCCGTGGCGGTAGCGGTAGAGGAAGTGTTTGGGCTGCAACGACACCGCGGTGCCGAGCGCCTTCTCTGCGCCCTTCGCGTCTTCTTTCTCCAGCAGGGCGATGCCGAGCGCGAAGAAACCTTCGGAGCGTTTCGGGTGCGCCGCCGTCAGCTCGGCGAAGGCGTGCCGGGCCGCGTCTGGTTTGCCCGAGAGCTGCAGCACCATCGCTTCGGCGAGCTGCACTTCGAAGAGACTGCGTTCCCGGGGGAGCACGCGCGCGAGGTGGCCCTGGGCGAGCTCGACCTCTCCGTCTTCGAGCGCCAGGCGTGCGAGCGCGGAGAGCGCTTCACCGTCGGTGGGTTTCTGCGCGAGCGTCTTCTCGGCGAGGGCGCGTGCATCGTCACGCTCCCCGAGGTCGAGGAGTTCGTTGATGGAGGGCATCCGGGGAGCTTACCCGAGCGGGCCTTAGAACCAGCTCTTCACCGCGCTCCAGCCCGAGCTGATCGCGCTGCCTGCGGAGCTGAGCGCCTTGGCGCCCGTGTTGTAGACCGCCGTGCCGGCGGCCTTGATGTTGTCCACGGCCTTCTTGCCGGTGCCCACCACGGTGTCGATGGCCTTCTGGTAGTTCACGTCGACGCTGAAGCTCAAGCTGCCGCCCAGACCCAGCGCTGCGCCGAGCTCGACCTTCGCCTTGAACTTGCCGCCTTCGATGCCGATGTCGGCCTTCGCCTTGACGCCGATGCCCGCCCAGCCTTCAGCCTTCGCGCCGACGCCAGCGTAGTCGTTGCCCACGCGGCCTTCTGCCGAGACCTTGGCGCCCGCGAACGCCTCGACGCCGGCCTTCACCTTGACGGTGGGCTTCTTGCTGAAGATGTCGACCCGCACCGAGCCGCTGGCCGAACCCGTCACGCCGACGGTCGCCTCAGCCTTGCCCGTCGCCTCGAGGCCCGTCTTGCCGAGCTTGGCCTTGCCCTCGATGGTGCCCTGGGCCAGCACCGCGCCGGCTTCGATCTTTCCTTCGATGTTGGTGGTCTTGCCGATGGTGATGTTGCCCTTGCCGTCGGCATAGGCGGACATCACGCGGTAACCGTGGTCGTAGCCCTTCGCGTCCACCGCTTTGGAGTCGACGCGCTTGGTCTTGATGCTGGTCGCGTCCCAGTCCTTCTCGAACTTGGCCTTCTCGGGGTCGAACACCTTCACGCCGACCGAGTTGATGACTTCCTTGCCAGTGGCCTTGGCCTTCTCCTTGAGCGTCTTCGCCTCGGGGGCGTCGACCCAGCCTGCGCTGGTCTTGCTCTTGAGGGTCGGCGCCTCGTCCATCTTGCTGCCGAAGCCCTTCGAGCCGCCGATCTCGACCTTGCCGTCCTTGGCCTCGAACTTCGAGTTCCAGTTCTGCCAGCCGCTGTCGACCGTGGCCTTCTTGGTCTCCGCGCGCACGTGCTTGGCGTGGTCGCTCGCGGCGTTCGCGACGGCTTTGGTCTTGGAGGCGACCTGGCCTGCGGTCTTCTGCACGCCCTTGCCGACCTGGGTGGCCGTCTTCTGGACGTTCTTGCCCACCGTGTTGGCCGTCTTCTTCGCGTTCTTGGCGACCGTGTTGGCGGTCGTCTGGACGGCCTTCGAAACGGTGGCGGCGGTGTTCTGAACCGTCTTCAAGAAGGTGCTGACCGGGTTCCGGCGAATGTTGGTGGACATGGGCTCTCAAGTATCGTGGATCAGAAGGGCAAAGTTGCTGGGGCATTGAGCGAGGCCAAAAACCTGTCAGATTCCGGGTGGATGGACCCGCGCCTTCAGACTCCGCTCTTCCTTGGCAGCTTCGGCCTGATCTTTTTCCTCGTGGGTTTGTGGACCGCGTGGAGCACCTGGAGCGAGCCGGAGGATCCCGTTTCGAGCCTGCCCGCGGTCGATGCCCGGGGCCTCGACGTGGGCACCGAGGTGCTGGTGGAAGGCCGCCTGTCCGCCTCGACCCCGCTGCTGCGCGAGGGTCTGGCGCTGCTGCAGCGAGAGGTCGCTCGGGGGCGCAACCCGCCGGGCAGCAACGAGATCCGCTTCTCGTTCGAACCCGAGGCCACCGAAGCGCCGCCGTTCGATTTGGAGACGTCGAACGGCGTGGTGCGCGTGCAACTCGTCCCCGCGGCCAGCTGGTCCGACGTGCCACGCACCATCGAAGCCGACCCGGGCACGGTCACCGCGGGCAAGGAGCGCCTGAGCGGCTTCGCGCCTGGCGATACCGTCACCGTGCGGGCAAAGGTCGTGGCCGGGCCCGCACTGGAGGCAAGCGTCATTCGCGGCGGCACGGTGGCGGATTACCGCGCGCAGGCGAAGAAGAGCGGGATGGTGGGGCTGGTGCTGGGAGGCTTGTTTGCGTTGGTCGGGTTGGGCGCGCTGATCACCGCGGGGCTGCAGGCGCTCGCCGTCTTCAGAACCCGGTGAAGGCGGGCCGTGCTATCGCTCGCGGCGCTCATGAACTCCCTTCCGCTGTGGGTTGCGCAGACGCTGGCTTCGGCTTTCCTGGCGATCCTCTTTCTCCAGTCAGGTCTCGACAAGGTCTTCGATTGGAAGGGGAACAAGGAATACATCGGGGGCTACTTTTCGAAGTCGCCGCTCGCGCGCTTCAGCACGTTCTTGCTGCTGAACATCACGGTGCTCGAGGTGCTCGCCGGCGTCGTGTGCGCAGCGGGGTGCCTCACGGTGTTGATCACCCGCAGCTCGACCATCGCCTTCGTGGGCGCGGCGCTCGCGGGGTTGAACGTGGTCTCGTTGTTCTTCGGGCAGCGCCTGGTGAAGGACTACGCGGGCGCGTCGGGCATGGTGCCGTACGGCGTGTTCGCCATCGGGTCGGTGCTGCTGCAGGGCTACAACCTGTAACTACTGAGGGCCGAAACCCAGGCCGCCCGCCACCGTCCAGCAGATGGAGCCGAAGAGCACGAGCAGCTTTCCCCATTTTCTGTCGAAGAAGCGCACACCAGCGAACACCAGCAGCATCGAGCAGAACAAGCCGCCCGCGAGGCTCAGCTTGAACTGCACCGTGAAGTAGGGCGCTTCTGAAGCGAGGCCGACGAACGGCCCGAGCACGGCCGAGAGCAGCACCAGCAGAAAGGCGCTGGGTGATTGCGTGGCGAACGTGGCGGCGAGCGCGAGCAGCAGCGGCCCCGCGGCGATCCAGCCAGCAATGCGAATCACGTGCTCCCTCTCTCTGCGAAGCGGGGAGAGGGTCGGGGTGAGGGGCCGTGACGAGCACCGCTGCTCACGTCAGCTCGACCGTGGCTCG